>DAIPHP010000006.1:0-34427 GCA_036771295.1 Ilumatobacteraceae bacterium | reverse complement strand
AGCGCCGCTACCTGATCGCTGCCGCGAGGCGGTCGTCAACGAACCACTCGGTCGGCCGAAGGCGTGCCACCGGCGTGGTCGCGTCGGCGGTGAGGGCCGAGATCGCACGAGCCTTTTGCGAGCCAGTGACAACGGCGATTCGGTGCGGAATCGCGCGGAGGAACTCTGCAGAAAGTGAGATCCGCTGCGACGGTGCCTTGGGGCTCTCGCGCGTCACGACCACGCTGTCGCTCACGGAGTCGTAGCGGCAGTCAGCAAACAGTCCAGCCACGTGACCGTCGTCGGCCATGCTCACCAGAGCGACGGCTGGCTGTTGCAGCGAAGAAATCGCTTGAGTCCAGGTGCGTGCGGCATCAGTGAGATCGGCATCGATTGGAGGTGCGATGATGCTCACCGCGTCGAACGGCGTGTCACGCAGCACCTGACGCACCGCTTCGTCGTTGCGGTCATCAGTGACGGTGCTGTGCCGCTCGTCGCTGAGCAACACGATCGGCAGCCACGGTTGGGTCCACGACGTCGCGACACGCTGGAGCACCAGCGGTGTGGTGGCCCCGGCCGAGACCACGAGACACGCACCTCGCGGGGCGTTTGCCCCCGACGTTGAGGAGGCTTCGAGATGCGATCGAACTGCCTCGGCTGCTTGCCCGAGCACGTCATCCGGCGAGATTCCGACGCGTACCGGCGAGCCGAGGAGAGTGCGAGTCACGAGGAGAGTCGGTCGAGCAGGTTCAGCCAACGTTGTGGCGGGTCGGCACGATGCATGATCGACTCAATTCGCACGTCGTGGAGTCGTGGGGCTGCGATGAACGACCTCAACTCTGCCGCCGAGCGGATGAAGCAGGCTCCGGCGACACCGAGGAGCGGGCTCAAATTCATCGATTCCGGGTCGAGCACCGTCGCGACCGGCACGCCGAGCATCGTGAGGTCGATGCTGGCCGCGCCTGCCGAGCCCACCACGGCGAGCGCGACATCGGGTGCCAGCGTCGCGAGCGGGTCGTTGCTCACCGTGAAGCCGGCAGCAACTGCCATTTCGGCGTGATGCGGGCTGCCGGGGTGCGGTTTGAACCAGGGGGCCAGTCCGCTGTCGTCGCCCGAAATCGCGACGCGAGCGAGGTCGAGCAGTCGGCGGCTCTCGTGTGCGTTGATGTCACCGACCACGAGCATGCGTGTCGCAACGCCACGCTGCACGGCGCTGAGCGGCGAATAGCGAAGGGCCTCGACTTCGACGACCGGCGAGGTCGGCATTCCCAGGTCACGAAGGTGGCGCAACGGCAACTCACCATTTACCGCGTACACGCTGGCCGCCGGACGCCCGAGGTGTGTTTCGAGCGGGGTGGCAGCAGTCTCTTCGAAGTATCGGTGGTCGCGACGACGCACCACGGAGTGTGCGTACCCCACGGTCGCACCAGATGAGTGACGACGAACCGCCGATGTGAGCGCGTGTTCGAACGGTTTGTTCTCCCACAGGTACAACCAGGTGACATCGCGGTAGCGGGCCGCCAAGCGCTCGTAGGCGTGACAATGGAGAATCGTCGAGACCGCGCGCGACCCCGAGAGCGAGTCACCGAGATGGTCTGCGAACAACTCGGCGACAGGAATCGTTCGGCCTTCCACCGAGTTGGATACGTCGAGCGCGAGCCGCCGTGCCGGACGCCAGGAGAGATACGTACCGATCGCCTTCAAGACCACGCCCGGTGTCAGGAAGTCTTCAATCACGCGGTGTTGGTGGCCCGATCGAGACTGGTCGGCTTCGGCGCAGTGTCGGCGGGCGGCGCGCAGAGGCATCTCGTCACTGCGATGGAAGAGCCACATCACCTGCGTGGAGGCCGAGAAGCGTTGTGCGAGATTGCCCCAGTACGGCGACTGGCCCCGAGTCGTGCCACCGGCAGGAATCAAGTAGCCGACGAACGCCACGTCCGGGCTCGCGACCGAGCGCGCGCGTCGCGGAGAAACCAGCGCGGCGGTGAACGCCTGCACGAATGCTCGGGCGAAGTGAGCAACTGCCTGCAGAGACTCGGTACGACGTCGCAGCCGTTGCCGGAGCGGAGTACGCCGGGCGCTCGAGTGCCAACCATTGGCCTCGGCAAATTCACGCAGAACGGCTTCAAGGGCGCGGTTCTCACCGCGGTATTCGAGGTGCGTCGCCGCTTCCCGCGTGCACAGGTCGTGCAGCAGCACGAGCTTTGCGAGTGTCGTCAACTGCGGGGTCGTGGCGTAGTTCTTTTCGGTGATGGTGAGCAGCCACCATGCATGAAGGTTGGGGTACACGAGCGGTAACGGCGAATCGCTCGCGGTGTGCCGAGTCGCGAGTCGACCAAGCCAGGCAAGCAGTGTGCGCTGCAGTTGCTCTTCCTGGTCGTGCAGCAACTCGCCGAGATGCACCACACGGGGAGAACCCGAACTCGCCTCGTCGCCGAAGGTGTTCCAGCTGATGAGGACATCACACGCCGAACGGTCGTCGGCTGCGGCACCGTGAGCGCCGAGGCGTTCGAGAGTGCTGGCGTCAGTGACGAGGAAACGCACGGCTGCGATCTGCGAGTTGAGTCACCGGCTCGACGAGCAAAGGAGGAGCGAGAATCACCGACAACGGATCGAGCGTGAACTGCTCGGGCATCATCAGGCGAGCCCCGGCACCCTGCGCCACCGCGATGCCGGCCGCGACATCCCAGAACATGATCGATCGTTCTGCGTAGCAGTCTGCGGCACCCTGGGCGACGAGACAGATGCTGTGAGCGGCACTTCCCAACATGCGCACTTTGGCGAATCCCGACATGAACGAGAAGTACGAGTCAGAACCCGAACCAGTCTCGAAGGTGAATCGTGCCGGAAAGCCCGTGCACAACACCGACGACGAGAGCGCAGTCGCGTCAGAACAGCGGATCGGTGCTCCGTTCATTCGGCTCGGGTGATCGACGCCACCGACGTATACGGCCTCGGTGACGACGTCGAACAGCGCTCCGAGCACCGGCTTGCCTTTTTCCACGTACGCGCACGAGACCATCGAATGACCGAGTCCGCGTGTGAAGTTGTACGAACCGTCGAGCGGGTCGATCACCCAAATGGCGTCCAGCGGAGAAGCGTGTGACGCCTTGTCTTCCTCGCTGAGCACCGGTAATCCCGTGCGTGACAAGAAGTCGCTCAGATGCTCATGGGCACGCTGGTCGGCGTGCAACTTGACCTCGCGGCCGCCGATCTCCGTGGAAGCGACTCCTCGTTCGGCATGTGTGAGCGAGCGTATGAGTCGACCGGTCTCTCGCACCGCGTTCTCGGCGGTCTGCAAGAGCGAATCGTGGTTCATCTACAGCGAGTACTTCTTCGGGTCGGGGATACGGTGCCGCGTCCGCCACTGCTCGTCGGCGTGGTAGATGCTGTTGACGAGCGACATCGTGAGAAATGCGTCGCGAGACGTGCCGTGGTCAGGAGCCGTGCCCGTGTCGATCGCCTCGGCGAGGGCGGCGATTTCGCTGTCCCACGACGGGTCGCTGTTGTAGGTACGGGCTGACTCGACCGGGTCGCCGTTGTCCCGATCGGGATCCGCGTGCACGATCGTGAGCGTCTCCGAACCGTAGCTCTTCGAGCTGGTGAGAATGCCGCGCAACAGCAAGCTGCCCCGCTCGAGGTTGATGTCGAGGCTGAACTGGTGCCGCCACTGTGTCGCCGACGAGTTGAACAGAGCGACGACGCCGGCGGACGTCTTCATCAACGCGTAGGCGTTGTCTTCGACGTCGTAGCCCCAGTGCGAATTCGACACCACGCTGTGCACCTCATCGAACTCGCCCGCGAACAGGCGCATCAAGTCGACCATGTGGATTCCCTGGTCGAGCAACACGCCGCCACCCGCGAGCTCGCGCTTGGCCCGCCAATCAGGCTGGTTGAACGTGATGAGCTTCGACTTGCCGTACAAGCCGCGCAGGTTGATGATCGAACCCAACTCGCCCGACCGGATGATCGCGAGAGCATCCTGCACCGACCCGTGATACCGGTGGTTGAAGCCGTACATCAGCCGCTGGTTGGGTCGGCCGCGTTCGGTCTCCAGCACCGCGGAGAGCTCTTCCAGGGTGCGCGCCGGGGGCTTTTCGCAGAAGACGTGCAGGCCCTTTTCCAATCCCGCGATGGTCACTTCGGCCGCCATGTCGTTGCTCATGCACACGATCAGCACGTCGAGCGGCAAGTCCAGCAACGCCCGATAGTTGGTGAAAGCCCGGATGCCGCTCGGCAAGGTGGCATCCGTCGGAAAATTGCGGTCGCAGACCGCGACGGTCTCGAACCGGGGGTGTTTGTCGAGGCACTCGTGTCGTCGTTTTCCGACGATTCCGTACCCGGCGATGCCGACCTTCAGTCGTGCCACGCGTCAAGGCTACTCGCGGTCGAAGTCGTCAACTCGACTTCAAAGCCGCCTTCACTCGTTCGAGGTCGGCCGGAGTGTCGACGGCGATCGTGGTGTGCGCGGTTCGCACCATGCGAATGGGCACGCGATGTTCCAAGAATCGCAGCATGTCGACTGACTCGCTCTTTTCGTGGGGTGTCGGTGTGAGGCGAGCGAATCGTTCGAGGGCGCTGCGCCGAAAGGCCATGAGTCCGAGCTGCTTGTAGAACGTGCGTGGTTGCTTGCCGATGAGACCCGGTATCACGGCACGAGAAAAATACAGCGCGTCGTCGTTCTGGTCCATCACCACCTTGACCACGTCGAGGCTCTTCGCCTCTTCCTCGGTGATCTCGAGGCAGAGATTGCTGACGGCAATCGACTCATCACGCAACGGCGAGAGAACTTCGGCGATTTGGTCGGGATGCGTCATGGGTTCGTCGCCTTGCACCATGACGGCGACGTCGTACTCCTCGCCGCGCGCGGCCAGCTTGGCCATCGCTTCATGACACCGGTCGGAAGCACGTTCGTGGGTGTCGGCAGTCATGATTCCGGCCGCGCCGAACGACGCTGCAACGTCGATGATCTGTTGGTCGCACGTGGCAATCACGACGCCGGACAGAAGGGGTGAGGATGCCACCCGCGCATAGACGTGTTCGATCATCGTGCGATCGTCGATGAGCGCCAGCGGCTTGTTGGGAAACCTCGTGCTCGCGAGCCGCGCCGGGATGATCGCGACGGCTTTCAGTGCGCACCCCTGGGGCCGCTTGTCGACGACACCGGGTTGTGCGCCGATGCCGAGAGGAATACGGCGTCGGTGCCGTACGCGAGAAAGCGGTGGCCGGCCGCGATCTCGGACTCCAGTTTCTTGGTGTCAGGCTGCACCACGTGGATACCGCTCGGAATCCCGGCTTTCTTGCACGCTTTCAGCACCTCGCCGACGCTGGCGCGAACGTCGGCATGATCGACTTCGCCCGGCACACCGAGCGACGCGGACAAGTCGTACGGTCCGACCATCACCGCATCGAGGCCCTTCACCGCGAGCAGTGACGCGATCGAGGCGACGGCATGCCTGCTCTCGATCTGCGCGACGATGATCGGCTGCTGAGCTTCGGCTTTGTATTCCTCGAAGCGTCGCCCGAACACGTTGGCTCTCGAGAAACCGACGCCGCGCTTGCCCGCGGGCGGCCACATGCACCCGGCGACGATGTCGGTGAGCTGCGCCGCGTTCTCGACGCGGGGGATGATGACACCGGCGGCACCAGAGTCGAGTGCCTGCTGGCAGAGGCTGCCGTCAGGCAACGCGACGCGGGCGAACGGCAGCACGCCGTGCAGTTCGATGGCACGAAAGATGTCGGGTAACTGGTGGCGCGCGACGGCGCCGTGCTCGAGGTCGACGGCGATCCAGTCAAAACCGCAGGTGGCCAGCACCTCGGCGACGTCAGGGCTCGGTATCTGCATCCAACTGCCCACCGTCGGTGAGTCGCTGCGCAGACGAGAACGCAGGTGGGCGATGCCCTGGAGACGTGTCGTTGTCACCTACAACAACGCTACAAGACGCCGTGTTTGCGCAGTTCTGCCACCACCGAACGTACCGCTGAGGCTTCCATTTCTTGACGAGTCTCGGCCGTGAGCGAACCGATGTGCGAAGTGAGCACGACGCCGTCGAGTTCGCGCAACGGCCCGGTGTACGGCTCGTCGGCGAAGCAATCGATGGCTGCGCTCAGCCGCCCGCTCTTCACGGACTCTGCGAGTGCTGACTCGTCGACCAGTCCGCCGCGCGCGACATTCACCACGAGCCCGCCCTCGCGAAGCCGCTGAAGCTGCGCCTTGCCGAGCAATCCGCGGGTGTCGTCGTTGAGCGGCGAGTGAAGCGTGACGATGTCGCTTGCGTCGAGCAGACCGTCAAGCGTGCGGCAACGCCGCGGGTCGTCGCCCACGGCGAACGGGTCGAAGTAGACGACTCGCGCACCGAACGCCTCCGCGAGTTCGGCGACACGCCGACCGATACGGCCGAATCCGACGATTCCGACGACTCGACCCTTGATGAGCCCGCCTTGTACCTGCGTCCACATACCGCTGCGAATGCCGCGATCCGCCGTTGCGATTCCGCGCAGCGCGGCGATCATCAGCCCGAGCGTCAACTCAGCGACGGCGTTGGTGGTTGCGTCGGGAGTGCCGACCACCGCGATGCCGCGTTCCTTGGCGGCCGAGAGATCGACGGTGTCCATGCCGGTGCCGAGCCGGGCGATCACCTTCAAGTCCGGGTACTGCTCGAGCACGCGCCGAGACAGAGGCTCGAGACCGGCGATGATGCCGACGCAACGCGACGGTCGTTGAGCGATGAGTTGGTCTTCGCTGAGCCGCTTGCCGGAGTCGTTGTAGACGACCTGCAGGTCCGACGACGCAGGAAGCGCGCCATCCAGGCTTGCTCGCTCGAAGCGCGACGACGAGACGAAGATGCTCGGTCGTGTTGCGTGGGAAGTGTTCACCGTGACCCTCGTCAAGTGTATGAATCCGCCGCGAGCGGTGCGGGCAGTCTCGCGCGTCGCAGCGCCGCGGCGTCGACGGGAATCTCACGACGAGAAAGCGACGAGCATTGACGACGCAGGTCGGAGACGAACCGAGTTGTAGCATCGGAATCAATGACGACTGACGGATCGAAACTCACGTCTGACTACGTCGAGACGCTCACCCGGGTGTTGCGCGGGCCGGAAATCGCCGGAGCCGAGCACTATGCCCAAGTCTTCTTGCAGGCGTGGAACACCGGAAAGCGCATCTACCTGTGCGGAAACGGCGGCAGCGCCGGCAACGCGATCCACTTGGCGAACGATTTCACCTACGGGGCCGGAGTGCGCCGAGGCATCGGCCTGCGTATCGAGGCGCTGCCCGCCAACGCTTCGGTGCTCACGTGCTTGGCCAATGACATCGGATACGACAAGGTGTTCTCCGAACAGCTTCGGGTGAAGGCCGAGCCAGGTGACGTTCTGCTCGTGCTTTCTGGCAGCGGAAACTCTCCCAACGTGGTCAACGCGCTCGAGATGGGCAACCAGCTGGGCATGGTCACCTTGGCGATCCTCGCCTTCGACGGTGGGCGCTGCAAGAGCCTGGCCAAGCACCCGATGCACTTCCCGATTCATGACATGCAGGTGGCCGAAGACCTGCAACTCATCGTCGGGCACATCGTCATGCGCCGGCTCTACGAGCTGGGCTGATTCGCCGACCCGTTCGGTCGGGGAGCATCAGGCAGGGTCATTCGCGGGGTGGGAAAGCCCCCGAGCCGCCGATAGCGTGCGAGGCCGCAATCGCAGTACACAACTGAACACCAACCACAGACATGTGGCTCGCTCAAACGAGTGAATAATCAGGGAAACCTGGCCACACGAGGAAGGACACGACATGTCAACAGCACGCGCCGAGAAGGCTGCGGTCGTCGCCGAAGTTCGCGACAAACTTGCTGCTTCGAATTCCGTCATCGTTTCTGAGTACCGCGGCTTGACCGTGGGTGCGCTCGCCAAACTTCGCCGTACCCTCCGTCCGTTGGGCGCCGAGTACAAGGTCTACAAGAACTCCCTGGTCAAGATCGCCGCTCGCGACGGCGCGATGGCGCCCGTCGAGCCGATGGTCGGCGGTCCCGTCGCAATCACCTTCGTCACTGGCGAGGTGTCGGCCGTCGCCAAGGCGATGCGCGAGTTCGCCAAGGAGAACGAAGCCCTCAAGTTGAAGGGCGCCGTCGTCGACGGCAAGGCGGTCGACGTGAAGGGCTTGCGAGCGCTCGCCGACCTGCCGTCGCGCGAGGTCATGCTGGCCAAGCTCGCCGGGCTGCTCAAGGCGCCGATGGCCAACACCGCATACATGCTCTCGGCGCTGCCGCGCAAGGCCGCGTACGGCCTGAAGGCGCTCGTCGAGCAGAAGGAAGCGGCGTAAGCCGGTCCAGCGGATCGAATCGAATACATCCACCAACCACATCCACACCAAGAAAGAAAGAGGAAACACACCATGGCACTCACGAAGGAAGAGATCCTCGACGGGATCGCAGCCCTTACCGTGCTCGAACTGAAGGAGCTCCTCGACGCGTTCGAGGAGAAGTTCGGCGTCACCGCCGCCGCTCCGGTCGCCGTTGCCGCCGCTGGCGGTGGGGCAGCCCCGGCCGCAGCCGCCGAGGAGAAGGACGAGTTCTCGGTCATCCTGAAGGACAAGGGTGGCCAGCCCATCCAGGTCATCAAGGTCGTGCGCGAACTGACCAACCTCGGCTTGAAGGAAGCCAAGGAGCTGGTCGACGGCGCACCGAAGCCGATCATGGACAAGGTCAGCAAGGCCGACGCCAACGCAGCCAAGAAGAAGCTGGAAGAAGTCGGCGCAACCGTCGAGTTGGCCTGACCGGCACCTGCCGGTCGGCGATCGTCTCGCGACGATCAGCCGCTCGACCCACCGCCAACCTGGCGTGGGGTCCGACCGTCGATCCGGGGTGCGTGCGAACGCACTCACCGGGTGGAAAGTCGACCCCACGCAGGTAGCGTGACGGGTCGCCGTGCGACGCCCCCGCCAAACCTCCTCGCAGAGGGGTGGCGACTGCGCATCGGCAACCCGCACCACCAACACCGCCGCAATTCGTTAGTCCCCGCAAGTCAACAGAGTAAGTAGGAGTCGTACCCGTGCCGTCTCGCGCCGCCGCACGCGAACGTTATTCGTTCGCGTCACTTGATGAAGTTCTCGAAATGCCGGACTTGCTGGCGGTGCAAAAAGACAGTTTCGACTGGTTCATGCGCGACGGCATGCGCGACGTGTTCGCCGACATCTCGCCGATCAAGACGACCGCCGGCGAGTTGCAACTCGAACTCGAGTTCGATCCGGACGACCGCGAACTGACGCCCGGCCCGAAGTTCACCGAAGCCGAGTGCCGCACGAAGCACCACACCTACGCCGTGTCGCGCTTCGTGAAGGCGCGCTTCTCCAACCGCGACACCGGTGAAATCAAGGAACAAGTCGTCTACATCGGCGAGTTCCCGAAGATGACCGAGCGCGGAACCTTCCTCGTCAACGGCATCGAAAAGGTCATCGTTTCGCAGCTCGTGCGCTCGCCGGGCGTGATCTTCGAAGCGGGAGAGCGCTACCGCCTCCGCAACCTCGCGAAGCACCAGCTGGTGAAGGGCACCATCCACCCGCAGCGCGGCGAGTGGCTCGAGTTCGACGTCGAGCACAAGCCGGGCAAGAACCCGACTGCCGGCGCGCGCATCGCCCGCAAGCGTCGCCTCAGCATCTTCCTCATTCTCCGCGCGCTCGGCTACGACGAGCAGCACGCCCCTGGCTTCCTCGAGCGTTTCGTGAAGTACTTCGACTTCCTCGAAGAGCAGTGGCTGCGCGAAAAGCACATCGCCCCGACCCGCGACGAAGCGATGGTCGAGATCATGCGCCGCACGCGTCCGAGCGAGCCGGCCACGGTCGACTCCGCGCGCATCAACTTCGAGAGCGCGTTCTTCGAGTCGCGTCGTTACGACACTTCTCGAGTCGGCCGCTACAAGCTCTTCCGCAAGATCGGCCCTGAAGTCTTGAAGCTCGCCGAGATCTTCGGCCTGCAAGAAGGCAACGAGCTCGGCCAAATCGACGTGCCGGCCGGGTTGAAGGAGTACCACAAAGGCGGCCAGGTCGCGATGCCGACCAACGCGCCGAACGTGCTCGCGCGTTGCGAAGTGCTCGCCACGATCACCTACCTCCTGCACCTCGTGAAGCAAGAGCCGGGTTACCGCCTCGACGACCAGGACCACTTCGCCAACCGACGCGTGCGTCCGGTGGGCGAACTCATCCAAAACCAAGTGCGAATCGGCCTTTCTCGCATGGAGCGCGTGGTTCGCGAGCGCATGAGCTCGCAGGACCAAGACGGCATCTCGCCGCTCACGCTCATCAACGTGCGTCCGCTGGTCGGCGCGATCAAGGAGTTCTTCAACTCCTCGCAGCTGTCGCAGTTCATGGACCAGACCAACGCCCTCTCGGGCCTCACGCACCGTCGCCGACTCTCGGCGCTCGGACCTGGCGGTCTCTCCCGCGAGCGCGCCGGCTTCGAAGTTCGTGACGTGCACTTTTCGCACTACGGCCGCATGTGCCCGATCGAGACGCCGGAAGGCCCGAACATCGGTCTGCAGGGCGCGCTCGCCACGTACGCGCGCGTCAACCCGTTCGGTTTCATCGAGACGCCGTACCGCCGCGTGAAGAACGGTCGCGTCACCGACGAGGTGCGCTACATGGCCGCCGACGAAGAAGAGGAATACGTCATCGCCGAGGCGAACACCGCCCTCAACAAGGACGGCTCGTTCGTCGACCCGAAGGTGCTCGTGCGTCGTTCGCCGCAGGCAGCGACCCTCGAAGACCTGAAGAAGATGCTCGAGGCGGAGTCGTTCTTCGGTTCGACCACCGACTTGGCGCTCGTCGACCCGGAACAAGTCGACTTCATCGACGTGTCACCGCGACAGATCGTGTCGGTCGCGACGTCGTTGATTCCGTTCCTTGAGCACGACGACGCCAACCGCGCCTTGATGGGCGCGAACATGCAGCGTCAGGCCGTGCCGCTGGTGCGCGCCGAAGCACCGTTCGTCGGCACCGGAGTCGAAGCCCGCGCCGCGCGCGACGGCGCCGACCTCGTGTTGGCCCGCGACAACGGCGTCGTCGAGCTCGTCACCGGCGAGCGAATCGTCGTGAAGTACGAGAACCTGCCGAAGAAGGACCACGAGCACGATCTCGTGAAGTTCCGTCGTTCGAACCAGGACACCACGATCAACCAGATTCCGCGCGTGCGCGAAGGCCAGAAAGTGAAGAAGGGCGACCTGCTCGCTGACGGCCCGAGCACCGACCAAGGCGAACTCGCGCTGGGCAAGAACTTGCTCGTCGCGCTGATGCCGTGGGAGGGCTACAACTACGAAGACGCGATCATCATCTCCGAGCGACTCGTGAAGGAAGACGTGCTCACGTCGATCCACGTCAAGGAGCACGAAGTCGACTCGCGTGACACCAAGCTCGGACCCGAGGAAATCACTCGCGACATCCCGAACTTGTCGGAAGACATCGTGGCCGACCTCGACGACCGCGGCATCATCCGCGTGGGCGCCGAAGTCGCCCCTGGTGACGTGCTCGTCGGCAAGGTGAGCCCGAAGGGCGAGACCGAGCTGACGCCCGAAGAGCGTCTGCTGCGCGCCATCTTCGGCGAGAAGGCCCGCGAAGTGCGCAACACCTCGCTCAACGTGCCGCACGGTGAGTCGGGCAAGGTCATCAACATCGAAGTGCTCCAGCGCGTGAAGGACGACGGCTCCGACGGCGACGAACTGCCGCCGGGCGTCAACGAGCTCGTGCGCGTCTACGTGGCGCAGAAGCGCAAGATCAGCGTCGGCGACAAACTCGCCGGTCGTCACGGCAACAAGGGCGTCATCTCCAAGATCCTCCCGGTCGAAGACATGCCGTACCTCGACGACGGCACCCCGGTCGACATCATCCTGAACCCGCTCGGCGTGCCGAGCCGAATGAACATCGGACAGGTGCTCGAAGCGCACCTCGGCTACGGCGCCCGATGGGGTTGGGTCGATCCGAAGACCGGCAAGACCGTCGGCGACGCGCCGTTGCGCGGCACCGAGACCAAGACCCGCCCGGTCACCAGCCCGAGCGTCTACGTCGCGACGCCGGTGTTCGACGGCGCGCACTGGGACGAAGCCTCGGCAGAGTCGGTGCACCCGACCATCCAAGACGTGCTCGGTTCGATCAATCCCGAGAGCATCGACGGCAAGCGACTCGTCGGCCAGGACGGCAAGGTCCGCCTGCGCAACGGTCGCACGGGCGAGTACTACGACAACCCGATCACCGTCGGCTACATGTACATGCTCAAGTTGCACCACTTGGTCGACGACAAGATCCACGCTCGCTCGACGGGCCCGTACTCGATGATCACCCAGCAGCCGCTCGGTGGCAAGGCGCAGTTCGGTGGCCAGCGATTCGGCGAGATGGAAGTGTGGGCGCTCGAGGCCTACGGTGCGGCGTACTGCTTGCAGGAAATCCTCACGCTGAAGAGCGACGACGTCTTCGGACGCGTGCACGTGTACGAGTCGATCGTGAAGGGTGCAAACCTGCCGGAGCCCGGCGTGCCGGAGAGCTTCAAGGTGCTCATGAAAGAGATGAAGGCGCTCTGCCTCGACGTCGAAGTGTTGCGCGAAGACGGCCGCCCGGTCGAACTCGCCGACCTCGACGAAGACATCTACAAGACCCAGAAAGAACTCGGCATCAACCTCACTCGACCAGAGCGCGGCTCTGACGCGGACGACCGTCTGCGCCAGGGTTCGTTCTAAGCAAAGGAACACGAACGAACATGACCGACACGGCAGTTCCCGCAACCCCGTTGGCCACCGAGGTCAACGACTTCCGTCAGATGCGCATCGGCCTCGCGACGGCCGACGACATCCGCTCGTGGTCGTACGGCGAGGTGAAGAAGCCCGAGACGATCAACTACCGAACGCTGCGTCCGGAGCGCGACGGTCTTTTCTGCGAGAAGATCTTCGGCCCGACCCGCGACTTCGAGTGCGCCTGCGGCAAGTACAAGCGCGTCAAGTTCAAGGGCATCATCTGCGACAAGTGCGGCGTCGAGGTCACTCGTTCGCGCGTTCGTCGTGACCGCATGGGCCACATCGAGCTGGCCGCCCCGGTCGTGCACATCTGGTACCTGAAGGGCACCCGTTCGTGGTTGGCCTACTTGTTGAGCGGTCTCGAGCCGCGCGACGAGATGAAGGCCAAGCAGCTGGAGAAGGTCATTTACCTCTCCGCATGGCTCGTCAGCACCGTGAAGAACGACGAACTGCACGAGATGAAGCCGGAGCTCGAGAAGGAATACCTCGAGGACAAAGAAGAAATCGCCAAGCGTCGTGACGCGTACGTGAAGCAGCGTCAGAAGGACGCCGAGGCCGAACTCGCGCAGCTGGCCAAAGACGGTGCCAAAGACACCGAAGTGAAGAACCGCCAGAAGCAGATCGAAAAAGACATCGAGTCGATCGTGAAGTCGGCCAACGACGACATCGACTTGCTCGACCGCGCCTGGACCACCTTGGGCGAGTTGTACCCGCGCATGATCATCGACGACGAGAACCTGTGGCGCGAGCTCGTCGACCGTTACAGCGACTACTTCACCGGCGGCTCCGGCGCCGAGGCCATCAAGGCGCTCATCGATTCGCTCGACTTCCAGAAAGACGAAATCGAACTGCGCGACGCCATCGCCAACGGCTACAAGGGCAAGCCGCTCTCGTCGCAGCGCAAGACCAAGGCCATCAAGCGCCTGAAGATCGTCGCTTCGTTCAACAAGCGCGACGACAACGGCCGCCTGGTCAACGACCCGAAGGCGATGATCCTCGACGCGATCCCGGTGATTCCGCCGGACCTTCGCCCGATGGTGCAGCTCGACGGTGGTCGATTCGCGACCAGCGACTTGAACGACCTCTACCGACGTCTCATCAACCGCAACAACCGACTGCAGCGCCTGCTCGAGCTGGCGACGCCGGAGATCATCCTCAACAACGAGCGCCGCATGCTGCAAGAAGCCGCCGACGCGTTGTTCGACAACGGTCGACGCGGTCGCCCGGTCACGGGCGCGGGCAACCGTCCGCTCAAGTCGCTGTCGGACATGTTGAAGGGCAAGCAAGGTCGCTTCCGCCAGAACCTGCTCGGTAAGCGCGTCGACTACTCGGGTCGCTCGGTCATCGTGGCCGGCCCGACGTTGCGCTTGCACCAGTGCGGTCTGCCGAAGTTGATGGCCCTCGAGCTGTTCAAGCCGTTCGTCATGCGCAAGCTCGACGACCGCGGGCTCGCCCAGAACATCAAGTCGGCCAAGCGCATGGTCGAGCGTCGTCACCCGCTGGTGTGGGACGTGCTCGAAGAAGTGATCAAAGAGCACCCCGTGCTGCTCAACCGCGCACCGACCCTGCACCGACTGGGCATCCAGGCGTTCGAGCCCGTGCTCGTCGAAGGCAAAGCGATCCACCTGCACCCGCTGGTGTGCACCGCGTTCAACGCCGACTTCGACGGCGACCAGATGGCCGTGCACTTGCCGCTGTCGCTCGAGGCGCAGGCCGAAGCCCGCGTGCTCATGTTGTCGGCGAACAACCTGCTCTCGCCGGCGTCGGGTCGACCGATCGTGGCACCGAACCAAGACCTCATCATCGGTGGTTACTACCTCACGCAGATGATCGAAGGCCGCGAAGGGGAGGGCCGTGCGTTCCGCACGATGGCCGAGCTCGACAACGCGCTCGACGCCAAGCTCGTCACGCTGCACTCGAAGATCCATTGGTACGGCTCCGCGGTGAAGAAGCCGCTCGAGACGACGCCGGGTCGCTTGATCATGGAAGAGGCGCTGCCCGAGGGCTACGTCGCCCGCTTCGGTCACATCGACAAGGCGCTCGGCAAGGCCGCGCTGGCGGAGATCGTGGAGCGCCTGAGCGACCACTATCCGAAGTCGATGGTGTCGGTCGCGCTCGACCGCATCAAGTCGCTGTGCTACCGCTACGCGAGCAAGAGCGGTCTCACGTTCTCGATCAACGACATCAAGGCTCCGTCCGACAAGAAGAAGATCCTCGAGTCGTACGAAGAGAAGGCCGAGAAGGTCGAGACGCAGTTCCGTCGCGGCATCATCACCGACGGCGAGCGCCGTCAGCAGGAAGTGCGCATCTGGTCGGATGCCACCAACGAAGTGATGGGCGCCATGCAGCAGTCGTTCAAGAACGACCGCTTCAACCCGATCGACATGATGGTCGGCTCCGGAGCGCGCGGCAACATGACCCAGCTGCGTCAGATCGCCGGCATGCGCGGTCTCGTGGCCAACCCGCGCGGTGACATGATTCCGCGCCCGATCAAGAGCAACTTCCGTGAAGGTCTCGCGACGCTCGAGTACTTCATCGCCACCCCGGGCGCGCGCAAGGGTCTCGTCGACACCGCGCTGCGCACCGCCGACTCGGGCTACCTGACCCGCCGTCTGCACGACGTGGCGCAAGAGTTGATCGTCCGCGAGGACGACTGCGGCACCAGCCAGGGCATCTGGGTGGAAGACGTGCAGCCCGACACCTCGAACAAGCGCAACTGGCTGGAGACCCGTCTCTTCGGTCGTTCGTTGCACACCGACGTGACATTGTCGAACGGCACCGTGTTGCCGCGCAACAGCATCGTCGGCGACGCCGAACTCGCGATGCTGCGCGACGACCCGAAGGTCACCCGCGTGCGTGTGCGCTCGGTGCTGACGTGCGAGTCGAAGAACGGCATCTGCGCGAAGTGCTACGGCCGTTCGTTGGCCACGGGCAACGCGATCGAACTCGGCGAGGCGGTCGGCGTGATCGCCGCCCAGTCGATCGGTGAGCCTGGCACCCAGCTGACGATGCGAACCTTCCACACCGGTGGTGTGGCGGGCAAGGACATCGCCGGCGGTCTGCCGCGCGTCGTGGAATTGTTCGAAGCCCGTCACCCGAAGGGTGCGGCGACGCTCGCTCGCGCCACCGGCACGGTGCGCATCGGCGACGACGACGGCAAGGGATTGCTCGTCAAGATCATCGACGACAACGGCGACGAAGTGTCGTTCCCGATGCCGTCAGGCAGCAAGTTGAAGGTGAAGGACGGAGACTCCGTCGTCGCCGGTCAGTTGCTCACCGACGGCCCGATCGACCCGAAGGAACTGCTGGAGATCAGCGGTATCCGTGACGCGCAGAACTACATCGTCGACGAAGTGCAGCGCGTGTACCGCGACCAGGGCGTCGCGATCCACGACAAGCACATCGAGCTGATCATCCGCCAGATGACGCGCCGCTACATCGTGCAAGACCCGGGCGAGACTCCGTTCTTGCCGGGCGAGCGCATCGACGCGCGCATCCTGCGCGAGACCAACGACTCGCTCTCCAAAGAGGGCAAGCGCACCGCCGAAGGTCGCCCGGAACTGATGGGCATCACCAAGGCGGCGATCTCGACGGACTCGTGGCTCTCGGCCGCGTCGTTCCAAGAGACCACGCGCGTCTTGACCGAGGCCGCCATCGACGGCCGCAGCGACTCGCTGATCGGATTGAAGGAGAACATCATCATCGGCAAGGTCATCCCTGCCGGCACGGGAATGGACTCCTACAACCTCTTCGGCATCGACTATCCGGGCTACGTGCGGCCGCAGTCGCACACGACCGACGGCGACGAAGGTCTCGAAGTGGACGAGTCCGTCTTCGGAACTCCGTCAGCTTCGAGCTCGAGCAGCGCCGACATCGCCGACTTCCAGGCCGTGATGGGCACTGGGGCAGGGCAGAGCGACGCCGCAGACGCGAACGACGCCGCCAGCGACGACGCCTGATCAGGGCATAACTCCGACACCCTGACCCCGCTCGCGCGGGGCGGGGGTTGGCGACCTCGCGGGGCTCCCCGTAGGCTGTAGCGCTCGCTGCGCGCGGCCCTCGCGGTCGCCTCGGCTGGGTGAAAGTCAGTGCCCGTTATCCCTACGAAAGAAAGCAATCGGTCTTCCGCGTGCCCACCATCCAACAGTTGATTCGCCAAGGGCGCAGCTCGAAGTCGTCCAAGACCAAGACGCCCGCGCTGAAGGGCTCGCCGCAGCGCCGCGGTGTCTGCACGCGCGTGTTCACCACCACCCCGAAGAAGCCCAACTCCGCGTTGCGCAAGGTGGCCCGCGTGCGCCTGACGAGCGGTATCGAAGTCACCGCCTACATCCCGGGCGAGGGTCACAACCTGCAGGAGCACTCGATCGTGCTCGTGCGCGGCGGTCGCGTCCGCGACCTGCCGGGTGTGCGTTACAAGATCATCCGCGGCGCGCTCGACGCGTCGGGCGTGAAGGATCGCAAGCAGGCGCGCAGCCGTTACGGCGCGAAGCGCTCGAAGTAGGCCCACGATGTCGCGCAAAGGCCCAGCAGTACGCAGCGAGTTGCTCGCTGATCCCGTTTTCCACTCCACGCTCGTCACCCAGGTCGTCAACAAGGTGATGTTGCACGGCAAGAAGAGCACCGCCGAACAGATCGTCTACGGCGCGCTCAAGTTGATCGAACAGAAGACGAGCAGCGAACCGCTCGCGACGCTGAAGCGCGCGATCGACAACGTGAAGCCGCCGCTCGAAGTGCGCAGCCGCCGCGTCGGTGGTGCCACGTACCAGGTGCCGGTCGAAGTCAAGCCGCGCCGCTCGACGACCCTCGCAATCCGCTGGGTGGGCGAGAACGCCCGCGACCGCCGCGAAAAGACGATGGCCGAATGTCTCGCGAACGAGCTGATGGACGCCTCCAACGGCGTCGGCGCCTCGATGAAGAAGCGCGAAGACATGCAGAAGATGGCAGAAGCCAACAAGGCTTTCGCGCACTACCGCTGGTAAGTCGAACCCCCACTAGGCAACGAGACGGAGTATCCCCCCATGTCTGAGAGAGAGTTCCCACTCGAGCGTTACCGCAACATCGGCATCATGGCGCACATCGACGCCGGCAAGACGACCACCACCGAGCGCGTGCTCTACTACACCGGCAAGTCGTACAAGATCGGCGAAGTGCACGAAGGCGCGGCGATCATGGACCACATGGTGCAAGAGCAGGAGCGCGGCATCACGATCACCGCGGCTGCCACCACTGCGTTCTGGCGCGACCACCGCATCAACATCATCGACACTCCCGGCCACGTGGACTTCACCATCGAAGTAGAGCGCTCGCTGCGCGTGCTCGACGGCGCGGTCGCCGTGTTCGACTCGGTCGCCGGCGTCGAGCCCCAGACCGAGACGGTCTGGCGCCAGGCCAACAAGTACCGCGTGCCCCGCTTGTGCTTCATCAACAAGATGGACCGCACCGGCGCCAACTTCTACCGCACCGTCGACATGATCAAGGAGCGCCTGCAGAGCACGCCGGCCGTCATCCAGATGCCGCTCGGCGGCGAGCAGGAGTACCGCGGAATCATCGACATCGTGAAGATGAAGGCGATCGAGTGGGACGGCGACGACAAAGACTCCAAGTACTTCGAGTCGGAGATCCCGGCCGAGTACCTCGAAAAAGCCAAGAAGTACCGCTCTGAGCTGCTCGAGCTCGCCGCCGGCGAGAACGAGGAGATCATGGAGAAGTACCTCAACGACGGCGACCTCTCCGAAGAAGACCTGCGCCGCGCAATTCGCACCGGCACGCTCGCCTTCAGCTTCGTGCCCGTGCTCTGCGGCTCGGCGTTCAAGAACAAGGGCGTGCAGCAGATGCTCGACTGCGTCGTCGACTATCTGCCGTCGCCGCTCGACATTCCCGCCGCCGAAGGCACCAACCTGAAGGGCGACGAGAAGATGACGCGCGAGGCCAACGAGAAGGCCCCGTTCGCCGCGCTCGCGTTCAAGATCGTCGCCGACCCGTTCGGCAAGCTCACGTACTTCCGCGTGTACTCGGGCCAGATCGCCAAGGGCGAAGAGTTGTACAACTCGGTCAAAGAAAAGCGCGAGCGCGTCGGTCGCTTGCTCTTGATGCACGCGAACCAGCGCGAAGACATCGACGTCGCGCGCGCCGGCGACATCGTCGCGGGCCTCGGCTTCAAGGACGTCACCACCGGTGACACCCTCTGCGACCGCGACAACCCGATCATCTTGGAGCGCATGGAGTTCCCGGATCCCGTCATCCACGTCGCCATCGAGCCGAAGACGAAGAACGACCAGGACAAGCTCGGCAAGGCGCTCAAGTCGCTGTCCGACGAAGACCCGACGTTCCGCGTGCGCACCGACCACGAGACCGGCCAGACCGTGATCTCAGGCATGGGCGAGTTGCACCTCGAAATTCTCGTCGACCGCATGCAACGCGAGTTCAACGTCGACGCGACCGTCGGCAAGCCGCAGGTGGCGTACCGCGAAACCGTGACCAGAACCGTCGACACCGTCGAGTACCGACACATCAAGCAGTCGGGTGGTTCGGGTCAGTTCGCCGTCGTGAAGATCACCGTCGAGCCGAACCCGGGCAAGGGTTACGAGTTCGTCGACGACATCACGGGCGGTCGCATCCCGCGCGAGTTCATCCAGCCGACCAACCAGGGCATCCAGGCCGCGCTCGACAACGGCGTGCTCGCCGGGTATCCCACGGTCGACGTGAAGGTCAGCTTGGTGGACGGTCAGTACCACGACGTCGACTCCAACGAAATGGCGTTCAAGATCGCCGGTCAAATGGCGTTCAAGAAGGCCGCCGCCATGGCGCGACCGGTGCTGCTCGAGCCGATCATGGCCGTCGAGGTCGTCACGCCCGAGAACTACATGGGTGACGTGATCGGCGACCTTTCCAGCCGCCGCGGACGCATCGAAGGCATGGAGGCCAACGGAAACTTCCAGAACGTGAAGGCGCAGGTTCCGCTTTCGGAAATGTTCGGATACAGTACAGATTTGCGTTCTCGCACCCAAGGGCGCGCGACGTACACGATGCAATTCCACTCGTACCAGCAGGTACCTGACGCCATCTCGCAAGAGATCGTCAAGCGGGTGCGTGGGGAATAGCAGCAACAATCAGGTCTCACAACAAGAGAAAGCAACACAGGAGAAGAGAGCAATGTCGAAGGGTAAATTCGAGCGCAACAAGCCCCACGTCAACATCGGAACGATGGGACACATCGACCACGGCAAGACAACGCTGACCGCGGCCATCTCCAAGACGCTGGCCGACAAGGGCCTGGCGGAGTACACGCCGTTCGACCAGATCGACAAGGCGCCCGAAGAGAAGGCGCGCGGCATCACCATCTCGATCGCGCACATCGAGTACGAGACCGAGAAGCGCCACTACGCGCACGTCGACATGCCGGGCCACGCCGACTACATCAAGAACATGATCACCGGCGCCGCCCAGGTCGACGGTGCGATCCTCGTGGTCGCTGCAACCGACGGCCCGATGCCCCAGACGCGCGAGCACGTGCTGCTCGCTCGCCAGGTCGGCGTGCCGTACATCGTCGTCGCGCTGAACAAGTCCGACGTCGTCGACGACCCGGACATGCTCGAGCTGGTCGAGGGCGAAGTCCGCGACCTCCTCACCTCGTACGAGTTCCCCGGCGCGGACGTGCCGGTCGTGCGAGTCTCGGCGCTGAAGGCCCTCGAGGGTGACGCGCAGTGGCAGGAAAAGATCATGGAACTCATGAAGGCCTGCGACGACTACATCCCCGAGCCCAAGCGCGAGCTCGACAAGCCGTTCCTCATGCCGATCGAAGACGTCTTCACGATCACTGGTCGTGGCACCGTCGTCACCGGCAAGGTGGAGCAGGGCAAGGTCAACACCGGCGACGAAATCGAAATCGTCGGCCTGCGTGACACGCAGAAGACCGTCTGCACCGGCGTCGAAATGTTCCGCAAGTTGCTCGACGAGGGCCAAGCCGGTGACAACATCGGCGCCCTCCTGCGCGGCACCAAGAAAGAAGACGTGGAGCGCGGTCAAGTGCTCTGCAAGCCGGGCTCGATCACCCCGCACACCCAGTTCGAAGGACAGGTGTACGTGTTGAAGAAGGAAGAAGGCGGCCGTCACAAGCCGTTCTTCAACAACTACCGTCCGCAGTTCTTCTTCCGCACCACCGACGTGACCGGCACCATTCAGTTGCCTGCCGGCACCGAGATGGTGATGCCTGGTGACAACGTGGTCATGACCGTGGAGCTCGGCAAGCCGATCGCCATGGACGAGGGTCTGCGCTTCGCCATCCGTGAAGGTGGCCGCACCGTCGGCGCCGGACGCGTCACGAAGATCCTGAAGTAACGGCGAGTCGGCAGGGCATCGGGACGATCATGGCGCAAAAGCAGGGCATTCGTATCCGCTTGAAGGCGTTCGATCACTCGGTGCTCGACAACGAGTCGAAGAAGATCGTCGAGACGGTCGTCCGCACTGCGGCGACCGTCCGCGGTCCGATTCCGTTGCCCACCGACAAGCACCGTTACACGGTGATCCGCGGACCGCACGTCGACAAAGACTCGCGCGAACACTTCGAGATGCGCATCCACAAGCGCCTCATCGACATCGTCGATGCCAACGCCAAGACGGTCGAGACGCTCCAGCGCCTCGAGATCGCCGCAGGCGTCGACATCGAAATCAAGATGGCCTGACGCCGCACGCGGCGTAACCCCCGTCACGGCCCGGCGCTGCAGCGCGCCGTGATCGTGTTCGAACGCGAAGAATTCGTCAAGAATCACACGTTCGTGGTGGTCGTCCGCTGACGCTGCGCTGTAGAACAGCGACATGAGTTTTCCGTTCCCCCCGCCTCCGCCGGAACACTTCCCATCGTCATCGTCGGACTCGAGTCGTTCACGTCGACGCGACCGCAACGTCCGCGTCGCGGTGTTGGCGGCCCTGTTGTCGTTGATCGCCGGCTTCGTCGGCGGTGTCATCGCGACACAAGTCGACGACGCATCGTCGGGGGGAACCGACGAGCCCTACACCCAGGTGACCGCCGCCCCGATCGTGTCGGCGGACGAGTCGGCAGAAATCACCGGCGTCGCGGAGGTTGCTGCGCGGCTCGCCAACAGCATCGTCACGATCTCGAGCCAGGTTCAAGAGGCGTTCACCGACGGCGAAGCGACCGGTACCGGTGTCGTCATCACGAGCGACGGCGAGATCATCACCAACGCCCACGTCGTCGACGGCGCCACCGAAGTGCGTGTGCGATTCGCCGGCGACACCGAGCCGGTGATGGCGCGAGTGCTCGCCGCGGACATCGGCAACGATCTCGCGCTCCTGAAGGTCAACGCGACGAATCTCGTCGCTGCGACGTTCGCCAAGCCCGGCAGCGTGCGGGTGGGCGACCAAGTCGTGGCGATCGGTTACGCGCTGGCCCTCGACGGCGGACCGAGCGTGACGACCGGAATCGTGTCGGCCCTCAAGCGCACGATCTTCACCGAGTCGGGTGCGCTGAACAGCTTGATCCAGACGGATGCGGCGATCTCCTCGGGTAACTCTGGCGGACCGCTCGCCAACATGCGCGGCGAAGTGATCGGCATCAACACCGCGGTGGCACGAGGTGACGGCACCTCGGCAGCCAACAACATCGGGTTCGCGATCTCCGTCGACGAGACGCTCGCGGTGCTCGAACAACTGCGCGAGCAGGCGGCCGGCACGTCGCGCGCCGAAGGATTCCTCGGCGTGAGCCTCGAGCCGCGCACCGACGGCGGCGTCGGTTCGATCATCGCGACGGTGCAACCCGGTTCGCCCGCCGAAGAAGCGGGCATCAACGAAGGAGACATCGTGCTGGCGGTTGACGGCGAACCGGTGAACGGTCAGGCCGGCCTCGTCGCGGCGATTCGCGACCGCAGTCCGGGTGACACGATCTCCGTCGACTTGGTGCGCGACGGCGAACGCGTGACGGTGACGGCGACCCTCGTTGCCCGACCCCAGGAATAGGCGACTCAGCGACCGACCACGACCCCGCAAGGGAGGCCGGTATCACCCAAGCCGACCCCGTCGCCGGACAGCGGTCGGCCTGGGCCACCGGCCCGGAGGCGAATGGGTGTTCGGCGCAGGGTGAAACGGGGGACCACCCCGATAGCGTCACAAGCCGCGCTTGGGACGGGTTTCCGTTCTGAACGCACCCGTCAGTTGACGGTGTGGGGCTCGCTCCGCAACCCAATTGATGTCTGTGTGCGCCTGACTCGTCAGGTACCTCACAGCGAAAACGATCTCGGGGCTCCGCCGGCTTGGCCGCGCGGGGCTTTTTCGTGAGAGCGAAAACCGGGTAACGACAAACGAATCGATACGAAACGGAACAAGGCTCACCATGGCACAGAAAGCGATCGTCGGCGAAAAAGTCGGCATGACGCAAGTGTGGACGCAAGACCGTCGCGTCGTGCCCGTCACCGTGCTGCGCGTCGAGCCGGCACGCATCGTGCAGGTAAAGACGAAAGACTCAGACGGCTATTGCGCGCTGCAAGTCACCTACGGCCAGCGCGACGAAAAGAAACTCACGAAGGCCGCGGCAGGCCACTTCGCCAAGAACGGCGTGGCGCCCGGTCGACGTCTCGTCGAACTGCGACTCGATTCCGTCGACGGGTTCGAAGTCGGTCAAGAAATCGGCGTCGACAAGCTCGCCGCCGGTGAGATCGTCGACGTCACCGCAGTGAGCCGCGGCAAAGGTTTCGCGGGCGGAATGAAGCGACACAACTTCAAAGGTCAGGGTGCCGCGCACGGTAACCACAAGCACCACCGCGCGCCCGGTTCGATCGGTCAGCGCTCGTTCCCTGGTCGCGTGTTCCGCGGCATGCGCATGGCCGGTCACCTCGGCCACCAGCAAGTCACCATTCTCAACCTCGAAGTCGTGCAGAGCGACGCCGAGCGCAACCTGTTGCTCGTGAAGGGCGCGGTGCCCGGGCCGAACGGCGGCGTCGTCATCGTGCGCAACGCAGTGAAGGGCGGCAAGTGACCATGGCGAAACTCACGATGAAGAACCAAGCCGGCAAGAACGCCGCCAGCATCGACCTGCCCGACGACATGTTCGGTCTCACGCCGAACAAGGCGGTCATGCACCAGGTGGTGGTCGCGCAGCTCGCGCACCGTCGCGCCGGCACGCAGAAGACCAAGGGTCGCGCCGAAGTGAGCGGTGGCGGCAAGAAGCCGTTCAGCCAGAAGGGCACCGGCAACGCCCGCCAGGGCTCGATTCGCGCGCCGCACTTCGTGGGTGGCGCCGTCACGCTCGGCCCGACGCCGCGCAAGTACGGCCAGCGCACCCCGAAAAAGATGGTGCAACTGGCGCTTCGTTCGGCTCTTTCTGACCGCGCCAACGACGGCAAATTGATCGTCGTCGACTCGTGGTCGTTCGACAAGCCGAGCGCCAAGGCCGGCGCATCGACCCTCGCCGCCCTCGGCGCGAGCGGCAAGGTGCTCGTGGTCGTGAAGTCGCCGAACAGCAACGAAGCCAAGAGCTTCCGCAACCTCGCCGACGTGCAGGTCGTGATGACGACCGAACTCAACGCCTACGACGTTCTCGTGAACGACTGGGTGGTGTTCTCGCAGGACAGCCTGCCCAAGACCGACGGAGGTGCGAAGTGAAAGACCCTCGTGACGTGATCATCCGCCCCGTGGTGTCGGAGAAGAGCTACGCCGGCTCGAGCGCCGGTGTCTACACCTTCGAAGTGCACCCGTCGGCGAGCAAGCCGGAAATTCGCGACGCCGTGCAGCGCATCTTCAACGTGCAAGTCGTGAAGGTGAACACCCTGAACCGTCCGGGCAAGCGCCGCATCACCCGCGGCACGAATCGAGTCGGTGTGCGTGACGGATCCAAGCGGGCCATCGTCACGCTCGCCCCAGGTCAACAGATCCCGCTGTTCGAGAACTGATCGGAACGCCATGGCCATTCGCAAACGTCGCCCCACCAGCAGCGGTCGCCGCTTCCAGACGTCGTCTGACTTCTCGGAGATCACCAAGCACCGCCCGGAGCGCTCGCTCATCACGTCCAAGCCCGAGCGCGGCGGTCGCAACGCCGGCGGTCGCATCACGTCGCGCCACAAGGGCGGCGGACACAAGCAGCAGTACCGCATCATCGACTGGAAGCGCAGCAAAGACGACGTGCGCGCCAAAGTCGCGGCGATCGAGTACGACCCCAACCGCACCTGCCGCATCGCGCTGTTGCACTACCTCGACGGCAGCAAGGCGTACATCTTGGCGCCCAAGGGTCTCGAAGTCGGTCAGCACGTCGAGAGCGGCCAGCGCGCCGACATCAAGCCGGGCAACGCGTTGCCATTGCGCTACGTGCCGGTCGGTACCGTCGTGCACAACGTCGAGATGCGCCCCGGCCAAGGCGGCCGTATCGCGCGTTCCGCCGGCGTCTCCGTGCAGCTCGTCGCCAAAGAGGGCGATTTCGCCACGCTCCGCATGCCGAGCAGCGAAATGCGCCGCATCCCCATCGACTGCCGCGCCACGATCGGTGAAGTCGGCAACGCCGAGCACGAACTCGTGAAGATCGGCAAAGCCGGCCGCAACCGCTGGAAGGGCGTGCGCCCGCAGTCGCGCGGTGTCGCCATGAACCCCGTCGACCACCCGCTCGGTGGTGGCGAAGGCAAGACCTCGGGCGGTCGTCCGGCGGTGTCGCCGTGGGGCAAGCCCGAGCGCCGTACGCGCAAGAAGTCCAAGGCGTCGCAGCAGTTCATCGTGCGCCGCCGCCGTTCAGGAAAGGGACGTAGTTAACGCATGGCTCGCAGTCTGAAGAAGGGTCCGTTCGTGGACGAGCACCTCTTGAAGAAGCTCGACGCGATGAACGAAAGCGGCGACCGCAAGCCGATCAAGACGTGGTCGCGCCGCTCGACGATCATCCCCGACATGGTCGGCCACACCTTCGCCGTGCACGACGGCCGCAAGCACGTGCCCGTGTACGTCACTGAGTCGATGGTCGGACACAAGCTGGGCGAGTTCGCCAACACCCGCACCTTCAAGGCCCACGCCAGCCAAGAGAAGATGGCCGGCGCCGAGACGCCCGCTGCCGCACCCGCACCAGGAGCCGCGTCGTGACCGGTCCGAAACTGAACGAAGCACACCGCGTCGCCGGCGAAAAGAGCGGGGCCAAGGCTCAGCTGCGCTGGGTGCGCATGTCGGCCTCGAAGTTCCGCCCGGTGCTCAACCAGGTGCGCGGCCTCGACGTTCCCTCGGCTCGCGCCGTGCTCAGCCTGCACAGCGTGGAAGCCGCCAAGATCGTGCAGAAGGTGCTCAACTCGGCCGTCGCCAACGCGACGCACAACGACCAGCTCGACGAAGAGGCTCTCTATGTGAAGGCCTGCTTCGCCGACGAGTCGCCGACCATCAAGCGCTTCCGCCCGCGTGCGCGCGGTCGCGCCAACACCCGCTTGCGCCGTGGCGCGCACGTCACCGTCGTGGTGGCGGCGTACTCCGACCAAGAGCGCAAGGCGCGCGAGGCACTCGAGGCCGCGAGCGGCAAGGGCGACAAGGCGGCCCGTCGTCGCCGCGTCGCAGCGAGCAAGGCCCGCGCCGCCGCCGAAGACGCGAGCGACGCAAAGAACGCCACTGACGAGGCCGCCGACGCGTCGGCAGCCGCCAGCAACGAGGAGACCAAGTAATGGGTCAGAAGATCAATCCGTACGGCTTCCGCCTCGGCATCACCACCGAATGGAAGAGCAAGTGGTTCGCCGGCAAGAAGCAGTACCGCCAGTACCTCACCGAGGACTGGAAGATCCGCGGCTACCTGATGGACCGCCTCGCCGACGCCGCCGTCAGCCGCATCGACATCGAGCGCACGCTCGACAAGTTGCGCGTCGACATCCACACCGCCCGCCCGGGCGTCGTGATCGGCAAGGCCGGCGCGAAGGCCAACGAGTTGCGCGAACACCTCTCGCGCCTCACCGGCAACAACAAGATCCAGTTGAACATCAACGAGATCAAAGAGTCAGAACTTGACGCGGCGCTCGTCGCCCAGGGCGTGGCCGACCAGCTCGCGAACCGAGTCGCATTCCGTCGCGCGATGAAGCGCGCGGTGCAGAACGCGCAAAAGGCCGGCGTGCAGGGCATTCGAATCCAGTGCTCCGGTCGTCTCGGCGGCGCCGAAATGACGCGCCGCGAGTGGTACCGCGAAGGTCGCGTGCCGTTGCACACGCTGCGCGCCAACATCGACTACGGCTTCCGCGAGGCGATCACCTCGGCGGGTCGAGTCGGTGTGAAGGTGTGGCTCTACAAGGGCGAGATTCTCCCGTACTCGACCGAGGCCGCCGACCGCGCCTCGCTCGAAGTGCAGATGGCCGCCGGCGACACTCTCGCCGCCGCCGCGGGCGCACCGCGCGCCAGCGTGATCACGTCCGCCGGCCCGCGCGCCGGGGAAGAAGACGTCGATCCGCTGGTGAAGGAAGCCGACGAGCGTCTCGAGCGCCTCATGGACGAGGAAGCCGAGATCGAGCGTCGCATCCAGGATTCCTCCGAGACCCCGCACTTCAAGAAGGACTAGTCATGTTGCAACCGAAGAAGACCAAGCACCGCAAGCACCACCGCGGGCGCATGAAGGGCATCTCCAAGGGTGCCCGCGAGCTCGCGTTCGGTGACTACGGCATCCAGGCGCTCGAGCCGGGTTGGGTGACTGCCCGCCAGATCGAAGCCGCACGTATCGCCATGACCCGCCACATCAAGCGCGGCGGCAAGGTGTGGATCAACGTGTTCCCCGACAAGTCGGTCACGAAGAAGCCGGCCGAAACCCGAATGGGTTCGGGCAAAGGCAACCCCGAGTTGTGGGTCGCCGTGGTGAAGCCCGGTCGCATCTTGTTCGAGTTGTCGTACCCGACCTCCGACGTCGCGACGCAGGCGCTCAGCCGCGCGGCGCAGAAGCTGCCGATCAAGTGCCGCATCATCCGCCGCGAGGAGGGAATCTGACCATGGCCGAGAAGTACGGCAAGTCTCAGCAAGAGCTGAACGAACTCGACCTCGCCGCATTGGTGGAGGAGCTGGAGAACGCCAAGCAAGACGCGCTCGACTCGCGCTTCAAGCTGGCGACCGGCCAGTTGACCGACACCTCGCGCATCGGAAAAATTCGCAAGCAGATCGCCCGCATCAACCTGGTGATCCGTCGTCGCGAGATCGAGGCGGCCGAGGCTGCCACCACCACGAAAGCGAGCCGCAAATGACCGACGCCATCGTTCGTAGCAACCGCAAGGCACGCGAGGGAGTCGTCGTGTCGAACAAGATGAACAAGACCGTCGTGGTCTCGCTCGTCGAGCGCGTTCGTCACCCCAAGTACGACAAGTTCGTCATCCGCACCAAGAAGTTCTACGCCCACGACGAGGCCAACGACGCCAAGGTCGGCGACAAGGTTCGCATCGTCGAGACCCGTCCGCTGAGCAAGACCAAGCGTTGGCGCGTCGTCGAAGTGTTGGAGCGTGCGAAATGATCCAGCAGGAAAGCCGTCTCAAGGTCGCCGACAACAGCGGCGCCCGCGAAGTTCTCGTCATCAAGGTGCTCGGTGGTACTCGCCGTCGTTACGCCTCGATCGGCGACGTGTTCATCGGCACCGTGAAGGACGCGATCCCCGGCGCCGGCGTGAAGCAAGGCGAAGTCGTGCGTTGCGTCGTCGTGCGCGTCGCCAAGGAAAAGCGCCGTCCCGACGGCAGCTACATCCGCTTCGACGAGAACGCCGCCGTGCTCATCAAAGAAGACCTCACGCCGCGCGGCACCCGTATCTTCGGCCCGGTCGGCCGCGAGCTGCGCGACAAGAAGTTCATGCGAATCGTTTCGCTCGCACCGGAGGTGTTGTGACATGAAGCTGCGCAAAGGCGACAACGTTCGCGTCATCAGCGGCAAGGACCGCGGCAAGGAAGGCCAAGTCAAGCGCGTGCTTCCCGACCAGAACAAGGTGGTCGTGGAGGGCGTGAATGTCGCCAGCCGTCACACCGCCCGCCGCAACGAGAAGCAAGCCAGCGAGATCAAGAAGATCGAGATGCCGATTTCGGCCTCGAACGTGATGCTCGTGCACAAGGGCAAGGTCACGCGCGTCGGTCACAAGGTCGACGCCAAGGGCAACAAAGTGCGCATCGCGCGCAGCACGGGAGACGAGATCTAAATGGCCACCACCACGTACGTACCGCGCCTCAAGTCGCACTACCGCGACGTCGTGCGCGCCGATCTGCTGCAACAGCTCGGGTTGAAGAACCCGATGCAGGTGCCGACCATCGAGAAGATCGTCATCAACATGGGCGTCGGCAAGGCGACCCAGCAGGCGTCGCTGCTCGACGGGGCAGTGGCCGACCTGACCGCGATCACCGGACAGAAGCCGATCGTCACCAAGTCGCGCATCGCCATCGCGTCGTTCAAGGTTCGCGAGAACCAGGCCATCGGCGCCAAGGTCACCCTGCGCGGCGACCGCATGTGGGAGTTCTTCGACCGCTTGCTCTCCGTCGCGATCCCGCGAATCCGCGACTTCCGCGGTCTGCCCGGTCGCTCGTGGGACGGCCACGGCAACTACACCTTCGGTCTCACCGAGCAGATGGTGTTCATGGAAATCAACTACGACAAGGTCGACGTGCCCCGCGGCATGGACATCACCATCGTCACCTCGGCGAAGGACGACCTCACCGGTAAGGCGTTGCTCGATGCCTTCGGTTTCCCGTTCCGCAAGGGCGAGATGCCGGCTTCGACCAAGCGCACGAAGAAGCAGTTGAAGAAGAAGTCAGCAGTCCAGGGCAATTCGTAAGCAAAGGAAGCATCGAACACAATGGCCAAGAAGTCACTCCGTAACAAAGCAGCGGCAACACCGAAGTTCAAGGTGCGCTCCTACACGCGTTGTCAGCGCTGTGGTCGTGCCCGCGCGGTGTACCGCAAGTTCGGCCTCTGCCGCATCTGCCTGCGCAACCTGGCGCACGCCGGCGAGATCCCCGGACTGCGAAAGTCGAGCTGGTAAGCGCCATGATCACTGATCCGATCTCCGACATGCTCACCCGCATTCGCAACGCGAACGTCGCCATGCGCGACGAAGTGGCGATGCCGTCGTCGAAGCAGAAGGTCGCGCTCGCCGAGATCCTGAAGAAAGAGGGCTACATCGCGGGCTTCGCAGTGGCCGACGGCGACGCCAAGGGCAGCAAAGTGCTCAAGATCCAGATGAAGTACTCCGACGACCGTCGCCGCACGATCTCGGGCATCAAGCGCGTGTCGACCCCGGGTCTTCGCATCTATCGCCGCGCCACCGACGTGCCCCGAGTGTTGGGCGGTCTCGGTGTCGCAGTGTTGTCCACGAGTCACGGGCTCATGACCGACCGCGAGGCGCGCAAGCGCAACGTCGGTGGCGAAGTCATGTGTTACGTGTGGTGAGCCGGAGGAACCATGTCGCGAGTAGGTAAAGCAGCAGTCGCGATTCCGCAAGGAGTCGACGTCACGATCGCCGGTTCGAGCATCACCGTGAAGGGCGCGAAGGGTTCGCTCGTTCGCGAGATCCCCAGCGGCGTCACCGTGAAGAAGGTCGAGACTTCGATCGTCGTCGAGCGCGAGAGCGACGACCGTTCGTTGCGCTCGCGCCACGGCATGGTGCGCGCGATGGTGCGCAACATGGTGGACGGCGTCACCCAGGGATACGTGAAGGAACTCGACATCATCGGCGTCGGCTACCGCGCCGCCGCCAAGGGTGCCGACAAGCTCGAGCTGTCGCTCGGCTTCTCGCACTCCGTGCCGTACGCCGCCCCGAAGGGCATCACGTTCGAAGTGCCGCAGCCCACGCGAATCGTCGTGAAGGGCGCGGACAAGGAACTCGTCGGTCAAGTCGCTGCGGAGATTCGTTCGTTCCGTTCGCCGGAGCCCTACAAGGGCAAGGGCGTGCGCTACGTGAACGAGCGCGTGTTGCGCAAAGCCGGCAAGACGGGCAAGAAGTAGGAGGCACGCCGATGACCACGATCGCCAAGAAGCGTCACGAGAGCCGGCTCCGCCGGCACCGTCGCGTGCGCAAGAAGGTGCACGGCACCGCGGCCCGCCCGCGTCTCGCCGTCTACCGCAGCAACCGTCACCTCAGCGTGCAGCTGATCGACGACGACGCAGGCCGCACCATCGCGTCGGCCTCGTCGCTCGAAGCCGACTTCCGCAAGCAGCAGGCCGGCGGCAACATCGCCGCCGCGACCGCGGTCGGCACGCTCATCGCCGAGCGCGCGAAGAAGGCCGGCGTCACGTCGGTGGTCTTTGACCGCGGCGGATTCCTCTATCACGGCCGCATCGCGGCAATCGCAGACGCGGCTCGCGCCGCAGGATTGGAGTTCTAATGACTGACGTTCAGCAACCCGAGGCTTCCGAAGGTCGCGGTCGTCGTGATCGCAAGCCGCGCGAACGCCGCGAGCCGCGCCCCGAGGCCAAGCCCGGCGAGTTCGGCGAATCGCGCGTCGTGCACGTCAACCGCGTCGCCAAAGTGGTGAAGGGTGGCCGTCGCTTCCAGTTCGCCGCCATCGTCGTCATCGGTGACAAGGCCGGTCGCGTGGGTCTCGGCTACGGCAAGGCCCGCGAAGTTCCGCTCGCCATCCAAAAGGGAACCGAAGACGCCAAGCGAAACGTGTTTCGCGTCGCGCTCGCCGGCCCCACCATCACGCACACGATCGAAGGCGTCAACGGCGCCGCGCGCGTGTTGCTGAAGCCGGCCGCACCGGGTACCGGCGTCATCGCCGGTGGTGCAGCCCGCATCATCCTCGAAGAAGCGGGCATCAAGGACGTGCTCGCCAAGTCGCTCGGTTCGCCCAACTCGATCAACGTCGCTCGCGCGACGATCAACGGGTTGCGCTCGCTGTTGCGCCCCGACGACGTCGCCAAACGTCGCGGCCTGTCGGAGGACGAGTTCGTTCCCCGCGGCTTGCTGCGCGCGTTCAACGAGTCCAAGAAGTCGGCCGGCAAATAAGGAGCATCATGGCTGAGAAGACCATCACCGTCCGACAGAAGAAGTCGCAAATCGGCAGCATGCCCAAGACCCGCGCCACGCTGCGCGCGCTCGGCTTGCGCAAGATCGGCGACGTCAACGTGCTGCCTGACCGCCCGGAGATTCGCGGCATGATTGCGCGCGTTCCGCACCTCATCGAGATTGTCGTCAGCGACAAGAAAGGCAGCTGAGCATGCGCGTCGATCAAATCGGCCCGAAGCACGGAGCCAAGAAGTCACGCAAGCGAGTCGGTCGTGGTATCGGCGGCAAGGGCGGCAAGACCGCCGGTCGCGGTACCAAGGGTCAGTACGCACGCAACACCGTCGCGCGCGGTTTCGAAGGCGGTCAGATGCCGCTCAAGCAGCGCGTGCCGAAGTTGAAGGGGTTCAACAACCCGTTCCGCGTCGAGTACCAGGCGATCAACCTCGACACGCTCGACGGGCTCGGCACCTCCGAGATCACCGCGCAGCTGTTGGTGGAAAAGGGACTCATCCGCAAGGGCAACCTCGTGAAGGTGCTCGGTCGCGGCAAGGTCGGCAAGGCGCTCAAGGTGTCGGTGCACGCGGTGTCGAAAACCGCGGAGGAGGCCATCACGGCCGCCGGTGGCACGATCACACTTCTGCCCAAGCCGTTCCGTGGCGTTCGTCCGCCGGCTCGCGGCAGCCAGTTCACGAACCGCTAGTTTTCGCTCACAAGGAATCGGGGAACGACGATGTTCGCACGAGTGAAGAGCCTGTTCACGGTCACGGACCTGCGCAACAAGGTGCTGTTCACCCTGTTCATCTTCGCCATCTATCGCATCGGCGTGTCGCTGCGCGCCCCGGGAGTCGACGCCCAGGCAGTCAGCCAGCTGCGCGAAGCGTCGCGCTCGCAGGGAGCGCTCGGTTTCTTGAACTTGTTCTCCGGCGGTGCGTTCGGCAGCTTCTCGATCTTCGCGCTCGGCATCATGCCGTACATCACCGCGAGCATCATCATGCAGGTGCTCACGGTCGTGATCCCCAAGCTCGAGCAATGGCAGCAAGAAGGCGCCGTCGGTCAGCGCAAGATCACGCAGTGGACCCGCTACGTCGCGGTGGCGATCGCCACGCTGCAGGCCGCCGGTCTCACGTTCATCTTCGGCCAGGGCAACGGCTCGGCGTTCTTCGGCGCTGCGGCGACGGTGCCCGACGTGGTGCTGCTGGATCCGTTCATGCCGCGGGCCTTGATCGTGATTCCGTCGCTTGTCGCCGGCACGACGTTCCTCATGTGGCTGGGCGAACTCATCAGCCAGCGGGGCATCGGCAACGGCATGTCGATGATGATCTTCGTCTCCGTCGTCAGTGACCTGCCGTACAGCTACTACTCGCTGTTGCAGAGCAAGAAGACCTTCGTCTTCGTCGTGCTGGTCGGCGTGTCGCTGCTGATCCTCGGTGCCGTCGTGCGCGTCGAGCTGGGCCAGCGACGCATCCCCGTGCAGTTCGCCAAGCGCGTCGTGGGTCGTCGTCAATTCGGCGGCCAGAGCACCTACATACCGCTCAAGGTCAACCAGTCCGGCGTGATTCCCATCATCTTCGCCTCGTCGGTGCTGTTGTTGCCGGTGCTCGTGTCGAACATGCTCGGCAGCGCCGAAGGCTGGCGCGGCTCGATCGCCCGGTTCGTCGACCGCTACCTGATCAACAGCCAGAACATGCTGTACATCACGATCTTTTTCGTGATGATCATCGCGTTCGCGTACTTCTACAACTCGATCGCGTTCGACCCGATCCGCCAAGCCGACCAGTTGCGCAAGCAGGGCGGCTTCGTGCCCGGCATTCGCCCCGGTCCGCAGACCGAGTCGTTCCTCGGCAAGACCGTGAACCGCATCACGCTGCCGGGTGCGCTCTTCGTAGCGTTCATCGCGATCACGCCGTACATCATTCTCTGGGCGGGTGACGTGCAGACCTTCCCGTTCGCCGGCACGACGGTGCTCATCGCCGTGGGTGTCGCGCTCGAATTGATGCGACAGATCGACAGCCAACTCATGCAGCGTGACTATCAGGGCTTCCTGAAGTGACGATTCGGCTGGTCCTGCTCGGCCGGCAAGGTTCAGGCAAGGGAACGCAAGGCGCACGGCTCGCGTCGCACTACGGCATCGCCCACATCTCGACGGGGGAGATGCTGCGCAACGCGATCAAGCACGGCACGCCGGTCGGCAAAGTCGTGAAGGACATCATCGACAACGGCGGTCTCGTCGCCGACGACCTGATCGGCAGCCTGGTGAAGGGCCGTCTCGGCGAGTCCGACGCGCGCACCCGCGGGTACCTGCTCGACGGGTTTCCCCGCACGCTGCCCCAGGCGCAGTTGCTCGACGACATCGCCCGCGCGCGCCCAGTGAACGTGGTGGTCGACCTCGAAGTGCCCCGCGAGATGGTGATCGCACGGTTGAGCGCCCGTCTGGCCGCCGAGCACCGTGCCGACGACTCTCCCGAGGCAGTCGAGCGCCGCCTGGCCTTGTACGAGGAGCAAACCGCGCCGTTGATCGCCCACTACCGAAAGCAGGGGGTGCTGGCGGTCGTGGACGGGGTCGGCACGCCCGACGAGGTGTTTGCCCGCCTGGTGTCGGCCATCCACACCACCACCGGGGTGGCGAGTCCGGGTGGCGACGGGCAGACCCGCCGATAGCGTTACGGGTCGCCCTACGGGGGCTTGAAGGAGTTCGTTCTGGCGAAAAACAAGGAAGACGCCATCGTGCTGGAAGGCACGATCACCGAATCGTTGCCCAACGCAATGTTTCGAG
>DAIPHP010000005.1:0-34477 GCA_036771295.1 Ilumatobacteraceae bacterium | reverse complement strand
GGGTCGTACTTCTTCAGTTCAAGGCGCTCGCGCGAGTTGATCTTGTTCTTGCGCGTGACGTAGGTGTACCCGGTGTCGGCGGTGGAACGGAGCTTGATGATCGGACGACGGTCTTTGCTCTTGGCTGCCATGGCGCGTTACCTCTCAGACCTTCTTGCCGTTGCGACGCATCTCGGCGACGACGGATTCGATACCGCGCTTGTCGATGGTGCGAATGCCTTTGGCGGAGACGAACAACGTGACCCAGCGCTTCTCGGACGGCAACCAGAAGCGACGCTTGTGGGTGTTGACGCGCCACGAGCGCTTCGACTTGATGTTCGAGTGCGACACGGAATGGCCGCGCGACGGCTTCTTGTCGAGCACATCACAACGATTGGGCATTTGGACAGTCTAAGGGGTGGTTCACGCCGGCTGCTACGCGCATCGTCACGCTCTCGGCCGCCGCTACGCTGGACAAGCCATGAAGAAGGACATCCACCCCAAGTACGAGTTCGTCGTGTTCGAAGACTCCGGCGCGAACTACCGCTTCCTCACCCGCTCGACCGTCAAAACCGACCCGTCCAAGACCATCGAATGGACCGACGGCAACACCTACCCGCTCGTGCAGCTCGACATCTCCAATGCGAGCCACCCCTTCTACACCGGCCAGATGAAGATCATCGACTCCGCAGGTCGCGTCGAGCGCTTCAACAAGCGTTACGGCACCCGCAAGAAGACGGTCAAGAAGGCCGAGCCGAAGCCTTCGACCCGCTCGAAGAAATAGTCGCGCGTCCGCGCAACTCGGCGAGCGTTCTTGCTCCCACCAGGGCCATCGTGCGTTTCACTCCCGCACTGAAGTAGTCGATCACCCAGTCGACTCCGGTCTCGCCCGCAGCGCCGAGCCCGTACAAGTACGGCCTTCCGAACATCGCCGCCTTCGCACCGAGCGCGCAGGCTTTCACCACGTCGGCTCCGCGTCGCACACCGCCGTCAACCAACACGTCGATGCCGTCTCCGACGACATCCATGACTTGGGGCAACAGCTCGATCGGGGCCGGCGAACCGTCGTACTGCCGGCCGCCATGGTTGGAAAGAGCAATCGCCTCGACACCTTCGCTTCTTGCTTGCTTCGCGTCCGCGACGGTTTGAATGCCCTTCAACATGATCGGCAAGCCCGACTCGCTTCGCACCCAGTCCAGGTCGCGCCATGAGAGCGACGCGTCGAACTGGCTGTTCACGTAGTCAGACAAGGTGATCGCCGTCGAACCGTCGACGTCTCCCCTGCCGGCCACCGCCGAGAACGTGATTGGTTCGTGTGTGAGAAAGTCCAGCGTCCAGCGCGGATGGCGCACCCCGTCGATGAAGGTCTCCAGACCGATCTTCGGCGGCAAGGTGAAGCCGCGACGAACGTCGCGCTCGCGACGCCCGAACACCGCCGTGTCGACCGTGACCATGATTGCTTGGTAGCCCGCGGCTTTGGCTCGCTGCACCAACTCACGCGAGAGCCCGCGGTCTTTCCACACGTACAGCTGGTACCACAACGGGCCGCCGGAGACCGCCGCAACTTCCTCGATACTGCGGGTGCCGAGCGTGGAGAGCGTGTAGGTGATGCCGTGCCGGGCCGCGACTCGTGCCACGGCGAGTTCGCCCTCCGACGTCGCGATGCGCGTGAACCCGGTCGGCGAGAACGCGAACGGCTGAGCCATTCTGTGACCCATCACGGTGGTGCTCGTGTCGATGTTCGACACGTCGACCAGCACGCGAGGTTCGAGCCGAACGTCGTCGAACTTGCTCGTGTTGTTGGCTAGCGACCACTCGGTCTCCGCGGCTCCGTCGAAATAGTCGAACACGCCGCCCGGCAACGCGCGCTTGGCCAGCCGACGAACGTCGTCGATGTTGCCGCACTTCGCCAGCCGGCGACGCCGCCCGTTCCAGTCGAACTTGCGCAGCGACACCACCGAACGCAGGGTCTTCAACATCGCTCGTCAGTCTCGCAGTGCGACAGGCGGTGCGTCCATCAGATACTTGCCTGCTATCGCATCGAGTCGAAGAGCATCTGCATCTGCGCGGGGTCGGTGCGCGGATTGACCAGGCACATTCGCAAGACGGTCTCGCCCTTGTGCGTGGTGGGCACCACGAAGGCGACGCCGTCATGGAGCATGCGGTCGCTCCAACGTGCGTAGTCGTCGGGATTCCAGCCTTTGCGCCGTACGACGATGATCGAGAGCGACGGCTCGACGACCAACTCGAGATGCTTCGACGCTCGCACCATGTCGGCCGCGTCGCGCGTGACTTGCAGCGTGATTTCCATCGCTTCCTCGTAGGCCTCCGTGCCGTGCGTGGCGAGACTGAACCAGAACGGCAGGCCGCGCACCCGTCGCGTGAGGTGGTGGGCGAGATCGGCCGGGTTGTAGGCCTCGTCGAGCGGCTTCTGGGCGTCTTGGATGAGCACGTCGAGATACTCCGCTTTCTGCGTGTGGGCAGCCTTGCCGACCCGAACGTCGCGGTAAATGAGCGCGCAGCAGTCGTAGGGCCCGAACAGCCACTTGTGCGGGTCGACGATGAAGCTGTCGACTTTCTCGATACCGACGAAGAGGTGCCGAACGCTCTTCGCGCACAACGCAGCCGCGCCGTACGCGCCGTCGACGTGGAACCAGATGCCGTGCTCGCGAGCGAAGTCGCCGATGCCATCGAGGTCGTCGATGACCCCGATGTTCGTCGTGCCCGAGGTGGCGACGACGGCGGCGACGCGCGACTTGTCGTCGGGGTGCAAGTCGCCGAACGCCTTGCGCACGGCGTCGGCGGTGAGTCGTCCGGTGTCGTCCACGTCGGCCTTCACGAGGTCTGCATCCATCGCGTGCGCCGCAAGACCGACCGACGAGTGCGCACCACCTGAGGCGATGATGATCGGGCGCAGACGTTGGCGCGCCTCGTGATCGTGTTGCCGCCACGACCAGCGCGCGGCGATCAGGGCCGAGAGGTTGCCCGCGGTGCCGCCGGAGACGAAGACACCGCCGGCAGTGTCGGGGAGCCCCGCGAGATCAATGAGCCACTGCAACGCCTGGTTCTCTGCGTAGACCGCGCCAGCACCCTCCAGCCACGAGCCGCCGTAGATGTTGCTGGCAGCGACGACCAAGTCGAAGAGCACCGAGGATTCGGTGGGTGCCCCCGGCACGAACGAAAGAAACAACGGGTGGTCGACGCTGATGCACGACGGTGCGAGTTTTTCCGTGAAGATCTCCAACGCCTTCATCGCCCCGAGGCCTTCGGGTGTGATGGTTTCCCCTACTTCGCGCCGCAGCACACTGAGCGGCTTCGGCGCGTCGAGCGGCGGCGGGTCGAGTCGAACTCGATCGACTGCGTACTTGATGATCGCATCGGCGAGCTTCTGGCTGTCTTCGTCGTGATAGTGCATCCAGTAGCCGTCGGACTCGTCCGGGTATGGCGACGGCGACGTGGGCATCGGCAAAACACTACGACGCGACGAGTGCGTCGTCTGCGTCAGGCGAGGCTGACGATCTCCAGCCACGACTCGTTGTAGTAGTCGACTTGGCCGTCCGGCATGACCAGCACTTTGGTGGGTTCGAGTTGCTCGACGAAGTCGGTGTCGTGGCTGACGAGCACGATGGCCCCGTTCCACTCCGACAACGCGGCGGCGACCGCATCACGACTGGCAGGGTCGAGGTTGTTCGTCGGCTCGTCAAGCAGGAGCACGTTGTTGCGCCCAACCATCAACATCGCCAGCGCCAGCTTCGTCTTTTCTCCGCCCGACAGCGTCGCCGATTCTTGGAACACCTTGTCGCCAGACAACCCGAACGATCCCAACATGCCGCGCAGCTGCGTCTCGGTCAGCCCGAGTCGTGCCGGGGCCATCTCGCGCATATGGTCGATCAACGAACGCTCGGCGACCAAGTTGTCGTGCTCTTGGGCGTAGTAGCCGGCCTGCACCTGGTATCCGAAATGCACGTCGCCGTCGTCAGACTTCGACTCACCCGCCAGGATGCGCAAGAGCGACGTCTTGCCGGCGCCGTTGAGGCCGAGCACGAGCAGCCGCTCGCCACGACCGAGATCGAAACTCACGTCGTGAAAGACGTCGGGGCCGCCGTACGTCTTTCGCAGTCCGCTGACCGTGAGCACGGTCTCGCCGCAACTCGGTGCTTCAGGGAACTTGACCGCCAAGGTCTTCTTCGCTCGCGGGGCGTGCACGCGCTGGGCGTCGAGCCGGTCGATGCGCTTTTCGATGCTGCGCGCCATCGACGCCTTGGACGCCTTGGCCCCGAAGCGGTCGACGACGCGCTGCAAGCGGTCAATCTCTTTGGCCTGCTGGGTCGCCATCTTCGCCGCTCGAACCTCGTCGGCTTCACGGGCGCGCAAGTACTGCGAATAGGTGCCGCGATACTCCACGATGTGCCCCACGTCGGCCTCGTCGGGGCGGTCGAGATGCAGCACCCGCGTGATGGCTTCGTCCAACAGTTCGAGGTCGTGGCTGATCACGAGCAACGCACCTTTGTAGTTGCGCAGAAAGTCGAGCATCCATGACTTCGCGTCGATGTCCAGGTGGTTGGTCGGCTCGTCGAGCAGCAGCGTGTCACTGCCGCCGTAGAGAATGCGCGCGAGTTCGACGCGACGACGCTCGCCACCCGACAACACGCCCAGCTGTAGGTCGAGTCGGTCGGCCTTGAGCCCCAGACCCGCCGCTATCGCCCGCGCTTCACTGTTGGCGGCGTAGCCGCCCTTCAACTCGAACGCATCTTGAGCCTTGGTGAATCGAGCGATGGTTTGCTCGTCAGGGCGCTCCTCCATTGCAATGCGCAGCTTCTCGAGGCGAACGATGTCGTCGTCGATACCGCGCGACGAGAGAATGTGCGACACCGCGGTACGACCATCGAAGGCACCGGCGATACGCGGATCTTGCGGCAGATAGCCGAATGCGCCGCCGCGTGAAATGGTGCCTGCCTTCGGTTCCGCTGCACCACCCAGCACCTTGAAGAGGCTCGTCTTGCCGGCACCGTTGCGCCCGACCAAACCAACCTTGTCTTTGGGCATCACGCTGAAGCTCGCGTCATGCACCACCGTGCGTGCCCCCACCTCGACGCTGAGATTGCGGACCTGGAGCACCGTTCAAGGCTCGCACCACATTCGCCGCCGCACAACCGCCGCCGGCAACTCGGGTGGAAGTTTCGGCACAGCATCGAGGACGAGAATCCACGCTGACGCGAGGCGACAGACCTAACCTCGTCACGTGGCTGACGTGACGACGGTGCTCTCGGCCGCACTGGTCACCATCGGATGCTTGATGCTGGCCACGTGGTCGGTGTCGTTGCTGCGCCGTGACGCCTCGATCGTCGACATCGTGTGGGGCCTTGGCTTCGTGCTCGTTGCGTGGGCCGCCAAGTTCGTCACCGGAGCATCTGGCGGCGGCAACTGGCTGCTCGTCATCATGGTCACGGTGTGGGGCCTGCGCCTCGCCGGGTATCTCGCCAAACGAAACCTCGGCAAGGGCGAAGACTTCAGGTACCGCGCAATGCGCCGCAAGCACGGCGAGCGCTTCTCCATCGTGAGTCTCTACACGGTGTTCGGGTTGCAAGGTGCGCTCATGTTCGTGGTATCACTTCCGGTGACGCTCGGCCAGCGCGAGACCGACGCCGGCGCCGGGTTCATCGCGCTGCTCGGCTTCGTCGTGTGGGCGGTCGGCCTGTACTTCGAGGCGGTCGGTGACGCGCAGCTCGCGCGCTTCAAGCGCGACCCGCGCAACGAAGGAAAGATCATGGATCAGGGCCTGTGGGCTTTGACGCGCCACCCCAACTACTTCGGCGATGCCCTCGTGTGGTGGGGTTTGGCGATCGTCGGCTCGGCTCAGGGCGCCGGCCTCTGGGCCTTCCTCGGTGCGCTGGTCATGACCGTGCTGCTCGTCCGAGTGTCTGGAGCAGCGATGCTCGATCGTCTGCTCGCCAAACGCAAACCCGGCTACGCCGAGTACATGGCCCGCACGAGCGGGTTCATCCCGCTGCCGAAACGGTCCGCCCGGGTTCGTAGCGAACGACCTGATCGGCCAGCGCGTCCACGTCTTGCTGATCGTGAGTCACCACGAGAGCAATGATCCGGCGCTCGGCGACGAGCGTGCGCAGCAATGACCGCATCTCTGCGCGAGACGGTGCGTCGAGCGAACTGAACGGTTCATCGAGCAAGAGCAGGCGCGGAGCCCCTGCCAGGGCCCTCGCCAACGCGACTCGTTGACGTTCCCCGCCGCTCAATGACCGAGTTTTGGCGTTCGTCAATGCCCCCGCCCCCACCCGCTGCAACAAATCACGCGCCGAGTTTCGCCTCGCCTCGGCGTCGCCTTCGCGCACCGCCAGCGTCACGTTGTCGATCGGCGATCGGTGCTCCAAGAGAGCCGCGTGCTGGTACACCACGCCGAGACGGCGGTCTTGCGATCGCAGATGCACCGGCCGAGTTGCGTCGGCAAAGATCACCTCGTCGCACGCGATGGTGCCGCGACTCGGGCGAATCGTTCCTGCGATTGCCTGCAACGTGACGCTCTTGCCCGACCCGCTCGGGCCAGCGAGCACCGTGATCCCCTCGCGTGCGGAGAACGACGCGTCGACCGTGAAACCAGGAACCGTGACCTCGACGTTCACGATGAGACCCGAACGCGACACCCCGCTCTCGTTGACGGTCAGGGCGTTCATCGGCGCCTCGCAAAGATTTGCGTCACGAAAATGAGCACGACCACCGCGATCGCACCGAGTACCAACGAGCCGGTTCGCGCCGTGGCTTCGTCGCCCGCCTGTACCGCGTCGTACACGGCGACCGGCAACGTCTGGGTCTGACCCGGGATGTTGCCGGCGACCATGACCGTGGCCCCGAAGTCGCCCAAGGCACGGGCGAACCCGAGCGCGACTCCGGCTCCGATGCCTCGCGCGGCCAGCGGCAGCGTCACGACGCGCGCGACTCTCCACTCCGACAGTCCCATGACTCGCGCGGACTCTTCAACACGGGCGTCGACGTTGCTGATCGCTGCGCGAGCGGCGCGGATGATGAACGGCAAGGCCGAAACGGTCGCGGCAACGACGGCCGCGCCTTGGGTGAAGACGAGGGGCGACCCGAACGCGCGTTCCCAGGCTTCTCCGATGCCCGAACGTGCGCCGAGCAACGTGAGCAAGTAGTAGCCGAGCACCGTCGGCGGCAAGACGATCGGCAGCGTCACCACGGCCTCGACGACCGAGGCCCATCGCGAACGCCACTTGGCCAGCACGTACGCCAGCGCCACGCCGACAACCCCGGCGATGATCGTTGCGATCACCGACACCCGTATCGACAGCCAGAGCGGAAACCAGTCAGTCACGGCAGCTCCACCGTAAAGCCGTATCGAGCGAGTATCGCTTTGCCCTCCGCCGACTCGAGCACTTGCACGAAACGTCGCGCAGCCGTGTTGTTGGCGCCGCGTGTGGTGACGACGAGGCTCTGGCGAATCGGCTCGTGCAGCGACTCCGGCACCTTGACATGCGTGCCTGAGATGACGAGGGCGAGTGCCACGACTCCGACCTCGGCCTCGCCCGCTTCGACGATGCGAACCGCGTCGGCCACGTTGTCAGCAAGCACCATGCGGCTCGACAGCTCGTCATAGATGCCGGAAGACGTCAGCGCCTGCTTCGCAGCGACGCCGTACGGGGCGTGCGCGGGATTGGCGATCACCACACGCCGATACTCGGCCAGGGCCGCGATATCACGCGGCAGCGTCACGCCTTGCGCCGCGACGATAGCGAGGCGCCCGACTGCGAACGACCGCTGGGTGTCCGCGACTCCCATTCCTGCCGCCACGACTTCGTCGACGAACGACACGTTGGCAGACACGTAGACGTCGAATGGTGCGTCGTTCAACACCTGCTCACGCAGCATGCCCGACGACCCAAAAACAAACCCGATCTGAGTGCCGTCATCGTCGCGCATGAGGTCGGCGACTTCTTCGAAGGCGTCCCGCGTGTCGGCGGCTGCGGCGATCGTGGCGTCGTAACGCGGCGTGTCGGAGCATGAAGCCAGCAATGCAAGGCCTGCGAGCGCACCGCACACGCGGCGAAACACCGATTCTCTGGAGCGGACGACGGGATTCGAACCCGCGACCCTCACCTTGGCAAGGTGATGCTCTACCAACTGAGCCACGTCCGCGTTAGGGATTTGAGTTTAGCAACGGGTCGGCCGTACCCACCGTGTCGCTCTTTGTGGCACGAGCCGACGTGGTGCTCAAGATGACGCCGCCCAAGCCCAGCAACACCACGACGCCACCGATCACTTGTGCAGGCGCGACGCCTTGGTCGAGAAACACGAACGCGAGTGCCGTCGACATCACCGGGCCACCGAGCGTGATGAGCGACGAAACGGTCGTATCGAGGTACCGCTGTGCCCAGGTCATCATGTAATGCCCCATCGTGCCGGGAATCAGCATCATCAAGACGAGAAACATCCAGTCACGCGGCGTCACGTCGAGCAAGTCGTCGCTCGAGACGAGAGCCCACGGCAGTGCGAGCAACACGTTGGTGAGGCAGATGCCGGTGAGAAACGACCACGTGTTCATCCCCTCGTCTCGCGCGCGTTTCGCGGCGATGAAGTAGATCGTCCAGACCGCCATGTTGGCGAACGCCAGCGCGTCGCCGAACAATCCGTGCTCCCCCGAGTTTCCGGCGGTCTCGGCCCCGACGACGACCGCGATGACGCCCACGAAGCTGACAAGCGAATAGACCACTCGCTGCGCGGTGATCTTCTCACCGAGAATGCGCGGCGCCAAGAACAACAACACCGCGGGGGTGAGACTGCCGATCAGGGTCGCGTTGGCGATGGTGGTCTCCTTGAACGATCCGAACCCCAAGGCCGTCGAGAGCGCGAAGAAAATTCCCGGCTTCCACGCCACCGCGAAGTGGTGCCGAGTGAACCCGTCCCCTGCGGTGTGGGCGAGCACGAAGAGCAGCGGCAACCAGATCAACTGCCGGAAGAACACCGTGGTAGGCAGCGAGATGGTGAGGCTCGACACGAAGATCGGCCCGACCGCCCAAGCAACGACCGCCACCACCACCGCGGCCAGCGCGAGCGCACGACGGCGCTGATGGTCAACCGACTGGAGCGGCGCGGTCATCGAGACGACTCAGGCGCGCTTGTCGGCTGGTCGCAAGTCGATGCGCAGCGTCAGAATGCCGTCTTCCAGCGTCGCTTGCGCGTCGCCGATCATCGCAAAGTCTTGGAAGTCGACGTTCGCCTGGGCGATGAAATGCTGGCGTTCTTCGCCGGCGACTGGGGGTAGCGGACGCTTGCGAACGGCGACGGCACGCTCTTTGAAACGCGCCACCATGGCTTGCGGATCGAAACTCACGATTCCACCGTAGTTCGCGCTCGTCGCAACAATTCTTTGCGGGTGGCCTCGTCGGCGACTTTGAACTCCTTTTCGCCGATCACCTCGAGCGGACCGAGCACTGGATCATCCGGGCGAGACGCTCGCCAGAACCACAGCGTGACACCCAGCAGAGCAAGGCCCGTGATGATCAGCGCGATTCCCACTGCCACGCTGCCAAACTAGTTGCGTGACGAACCTGCTCTCCACCGTCGGGTTCTTCGCCGTCGTCGGTCTCTTGGCGTGGCTCGGATGGGGACTCGAGCCCCACTGGGCGGCAAAGGACGGTCGTCGTTTCATGTGCCGGATGCAGTTGGTGCCGCTCGACGTGCACGAGCGCACGCGGTGGCACGACGTGAAGGTGTCGGTTGACGAAGGCGAGTTGTTCGTCTTCGCCCGATCGCGACGCGCCGGCGACCTGCGCGGCACGTGGCGAGTGGTCGGAGCCGTTGACGACCCGGCAAAGCGGCGGCGAATCTTCGAGCTTCGCAATCGCAACGACGACGCTGCGAGCTTGCGTGTACCGCAGAGCAGCCGCTGCGTCTCGGTGCTGAACGAGCTGGTGCCCTAGCCGCGCTGGTGCAGCCAGCTTGTGATCGGATCGCCCACTTGCTGCAGGTCGATCAGGAACGCATCGTGGCCGTGCGGTGAATCGATCTCTGCGTACTCGGCGCGAGTTCCGCCAGCAGCCACGAGGTCGCGAATTTGTCGTTGTTGGTAGGTCGGATACAGGATGTCGCTGGAGATGCCGAGGGCCAGCGTCGGCGCAGTGATCCTGGACATCGCACGCGCGAGACCACCGCGGCCGCGTGCGACGTCGTGCAAGTCCATCGCCTTGCCGATCAGCAAGTAGCTGTTCGCGTCGAAGCGCCGAATCAGACGGTCGCCATGGTGGTCGAGGTACCGCTCGACTTCGAACTTGTCCCACAAACCGATCCCGTTGTTCTCGGCGTCAAGGTCGGCGAGATCGCGACCGAAGCGGTCGGTGAACACGTTGTCGCTGCGAAACGTCACTTGAGCCACCATTCGCGCGATTGCCAAGCCCTGCCATGGCCCGTCACCGACCACAGCGTCGTAGTAGTCGCCGCCGCGCCATTTCGGATCAAGACGAATCGCTCGCCTGCCGATCGCACCCCACGCAATTTGTTGCGCGGTTGACTGCACGCAAGTGCCGATGGCGACGAGCGAGCCGACGCGGTCGGGGTACGTGATCGCCCACTCGAGCGCCTGCATGCCGCCCATCGAGCCGCCGATCACCGAGTGCCAACGTCGCACGCCGAGCGAATCGGCGAGCCGAAGTTGCGCGCGCACCATGTCGCGCACCGTGATGACCGGAAACGCCGACCCGTACGGTCGTCCCGTCGCCGGATTCGTGGATGCCGGACCGGTGGTCCCCTGGCATCCTCCGAGCACGTTCGAACACACCACGAACCACTCGTTCGTGTCGATCGCCAGACCCGGTCCGACGAGACCTTCCCACCAGCCCGGCGTCGGGTGCCCTTCACCAGCCGAACCTGCGACGTGGCTGTCGCCGGTCCAGGCGTGGCAAATCAAGATCGCATTCGATGCGTCGTCGTTCAGCGTTCCCCATGTTTCGTAGGCGACGACGACGTCGCGCAGCGTGGCCCCAACGTCGAGCGCAATGGCTCGCTCACCGAGCGAGAGGAATTGGCGCCGACCAGCCGGCAACGCGGCGCTCCACGCCCCGGTGGCGGGATAGTCGGTGCGATGCATGGATGTTCCTCTTTGGTCTTGCCACCATGCGATCCGTTGCCCCTTGCGGGGCCACATCGTCACCGAAGTGACTTGGCACCGTGGATTCCCGGTTGCCGGACCGTATGGTCGCTCGTGATGTAGCGCTTCTGAGGCTAGCGGTAGCGTTGTTCTAACCGGCGGGCGGAGTTGGGGCTGCGCATCGGCGTCGGGCCGCGACTTTTCGATAGGCCGCTGCCGCGACGCTGCGAATCCCGGGCAGGGAGATCACGATGCCCGCGAGTGGCCAGGGCATTCGGGCATGACGCAGTGCCGCGGCCACCGCGACATGTGCCGACACCGTTCGGCCGTCCACCACCCATTGCACCGCATCTGCGCACTGCTCGCGCGTGAGGCCAAGCGCAGCGAGATCAGCCGACTGGTATGCGACGCTCGCCAACGGCCGGTTCGTTCGTCGTGCCAAGAATCGCACACACGTCGTGCAGAACTCGCACTCGCCGTCGTAGACGAGGGTCGGCGTATCCGTCGCGGATGCGACGGGCTCGGCGGACGACTGCGTCGTTAGCGTTGGCGCCGTCGTGCTTCGCGTGTTGACGTCACTCAAGATGCTGGGCCTCCACCTCTTCACGATCGTATTGGTCGTGGTGATGGTGAACCTCGCTTTCTGGCAACTTCGCCGCCATGACGACCGTGTGACTTTCAACGACTCGGTGCGGGCCCGTTCGCTCGATGCCCCGCGCAACGTCGACGGTCTGCTCGCTATCGACAACGACCCGAAGAATCTCGAGTGGTACCTCGCCGAGGCGAGCGGCACGTATCTCGAGGGCGAAGACCTCCTGCTCGTCAATCTCTCTCAGGACGGTCGCGCAGGCGTCGACCCCGTTTCGCCGTTGAGGCTCGACGACGGACGCGTGCTGCTGGTGAACCGCGGCTTCATTCCGTTGTCAGAGGCAGTGCCGCCAGCACCGTCGGGTCGAGTGACGATCATCGGGCGCGTGCGAGCCCCGCAAGAACGCCGTCGTGGCGCGTTGACCGACCCTGCAACCGGCGAACTGCGCGAGATTCAACGCCTTGACCCGCAACGACTCGCAGCACAGCTGCCCGGCGAGGTACTGCCGTTCTACGTCGATCTCCTGCAAAGCGACCCGGCCGACTCGCCGTCACTCAGCCGTATCGCCGAACCGGAGTTGACGCTCGGGCCTCACCTGTCGTACGTGGTGCAGTGGTTCGTCTTTTCCGCGTGCGCGATCGCCGCGTGGGCCTTCATCGTGCGACGAGCGCTCGCAGCAGCGCGCCGGGCGCCGCCATCAGCCTGAGTCGCGTGGCGAAGTCCACCCGAGCGAACACCCCGAGCATCGCCGCGCGCACCTGTGCCGGCTGACTGTCGATCCGGAGGTACTCGGCACAGCGCTGTGGTGGCAGCGAGAAGAACGCGTCGAAGAAGTACGGGATGCGTGCCGGCGGCATCGAGCGCAAGACCGCCAGACCCATGTCGTGCCACGCGCGAGTTCGAACGAGCGAGGTCGGCCACACCGAGTGCCACGCCGACAGTGCGAGTTGCTGCCCGAGTTCGCCCCGTGCCAGCGCGTGCTTGACCGCCGATGCAACCCGTGGTGCCGCCCGCAGTGACGCAGCGACGGAGTACCCCGTCACCGGGTGCACGTATCCCGCCGCTGCTCCGAAGCCGACGGTGCGGGTGGTTCGCGACGGCAGCGCGTCACCCATCGGAATGTTCACTCTCTCGACGTTCCTGGCTGCTTCGGTGTGATCGGCACCAAGGCGGTTGGCGAGACGGTGGCGGAGCTCGTCGATGTCGTGCGGCGGGTCGGCGAACAGCGACGTCTCTTCGACGAGTGAGTGCCCGTCGCGAAACGAGGCGGCGTACAGAAAGGTCGGCGGAGTGCTCCAATCCATCAACGTGAAGACGTCATCACGAATCTGCGCCGCCGCTGGTGCGCGCCCGGCGGCGAACACGAGACCGTAGGCAGTCTGCGCACCGACGGCATCGGCACCTGGCTTGCTTCGACGCGCGAGAAACGCGCCGCTGCCAGTCGCGTCGATGACGAGTTTTGCGTCGAGTGCCGCGTCGCCTCCGAGGTGCAGCGTCGAGTGCTCGAGCGAATGCTCGACATGCACGACCGTGCCGGCGACCCGCCCCGTCGTTCGGCGCAAGCTGTGGGCGAGCAGAGAATTGTCGAACACCACGTACGGTCGCCGCAGCAGATGTTCGCGGGTGCCCACCACGCGCACCGTCGACCACGCGCCGCGCACGAGGGTGTCGAGCGGGGCTCCGAGCTCGCACGACTCCACGTCGTCACGCCAGGCGCCGTAGGTGGCGTGCCAGGGCGACTCGGGTGAGAACACGACTGCGTCCACTCCGCGTTCGACCAGGGAGTGCGCCAATGCGAGACCCGCCGGGCCTCCCCCGATGATCGCGACGTCGCGCATTGCTCAGCCCAGGTCGGCGAGGTGCGCGTGGTCGTTGTAGCGCAGCAAGCGCCACATGTTCTCCCGCGGGCGCACGAGCTCCGTGAGCGAGGTGTTCTTGGTGAACACCTCGAATCGGCCGGTCGGCGGAGATTGCAGGCAGTGGCGCAAGAGGCCGTCGATGGTTCCGCCGTGACACGTGATGATCACCGTCTTGCCGCGGTAGTCACGCTCCACGTCGCGCAATGCGCCGATGACGCGGTCGTGAAACTGCGCCAGCGTCTCGCCACCAGGGAACGTGACCGCGTTGGGGTCGCCGTTGAAGTCGGGGCGGCCGTACTTCGCGACGAAGTCGTCGAAGGTGAGTCCGTCGCAGACGGGGCCGGGATCGTGCTCCCCGAAGCCCGGTCGTATGTCGATGTCGGTGTGCCCGATGTACGGAGCAAAGATCTCCGCGGTCTGCCGGGCCCGCGGGAAACTGCTCGAGACCACGACGTCGGCGGTGATCTCGCCGGTTCGCTTCAGGCGTTCACCCAGCGCCTTGGCTTGGGCTCGACCGTGGTCGGTGAGACCCTTGCAGGTTCGAACTCCGCCGATGTAGCGCTCCACCGTCGCGAACGATTCTCCGTGCCGCACCAGCACCACGCGGGTGTCGGTCATACGAGTTTCTCGACGAACCCCTCGAGTTGGCGCAGGTTGCGGCACTCGAACACACCGTCGGTGTTGCCGCCGTATTCGCCGACGATGGAGTCGCCGGTGTTCCAGTACGAGCGCGGTTCTGGGTTCAGCCAGTACACGTGGCGGGCGTGCTTGCGCATCTCTTTGACCACCCAGCTTTGCGAAGCGTGGTAATTGTTGCGCGCGTCGCCGAGCAGCAACACCGTGGTCTTGGGATTGATGTCTTTGCCGTAACGCTCCCAGAACACCTCGAATGCGTGCCCGTAATCGCTGTGCCCGTCCACCCAGACGACGTCGGCCTCGGTGTTCACCTTGTGGATTGCTTCTTGGATGTCTTCCGTCGCCTTGAAGTGCTTCGTCACTTCGTCGATGCCGTCGATGAACACGAACGACCGAACCTTGCTGAACTGGCTTTGGATCGCGTACACCAGCATCAGGGTGAAGCGCGCGAATGCCGCGACGCTGCCGGAGATGTCGGCGACGACCATCAGTTCGGGCTTCGCCGGGCGCGGGTACTTGAACTTCGGCTCGGCGGGCACGCCGCCGTAGCTCAGCGAGTGACGTACGGTATTGCGGAAGTCGAGCGGCCCCTTGCGTCCGTGACGGCGCTTTCGAGCGAGTCGGGCGGCAAGTTTGCGTGTCAGCGGGAAGAGTGCCTTCTTCAACGACTGCATCTCTTCGCGGCTGGCGTGCATGAACTCCACGTCTTCGGGCAGCGGCTTGCGCAACGTCTTGGCCATCGCCTCTGCCCCACGGTCGGCGACGAGGCGACGCCGGATCTCGGCTTCCACTTCTTTCTTGAACTGCTCGATGCGCGTCTCGTACTCGTCTTTCACCAGGCGCTGCTCAAGATTGGTCGCCTCGCGTTGCGCTGACTGTTGGTTTGCTTCGAGCAGCTTGGCCAGCATGTTGTCGAGATCGAGATTGCGCAGGGTGCGGTAGAGGTAGTACGTGCCGCCGACGGGTCGGCCCGGCTCCATTCCCGCGAAACGTGCCACTGATTGCCGCGCCAGGGCACGCATCATCGCCTGATCGCCTTGCATGAGCGCTCGCATGAGCATGTTGGCGAGCTCTTCCGGCGTGAGCGCCTCGAGACCGCCGCCGCCGGCACCCTTGCCCTCGCCTTGTCCGAGCCGCGCTTGGTCCTGCTCGTCGCGCCAGAACTCGTCGGCCTGCTCGTCGCTCGGGTTGACGATGTTGTACTGCGAGCCGCGCAGCGAGAAGTACACCTCGAAGATGGTCTCGAACACGCGCCAATGCGAGGAGTTCTTCACCAGCGTGGCACCGAGGGCGTACTTGAACGCGTCGCGGTCCTCGATCGGGATCACCTTGACGGCCTCCATGGCGTCGAGGTTCTCCGTGAGGCTGACGGGGAGACCGGCTCGTCGCAATTCGGCGACGAAGCCGGACATCAGGTCGATGACCGGCATGCGGCGTTACTCGTCGACCGACAGCTCTTTGGCGGCCTTGGCGATGTCGGTCTGGTACTTGAGCAGCACGTGGAGCGTCTCTTTGGCTTGCTGCGCGTCGATGTGATCGACACCGAGCAAGATGAGTGTGCGCGCCCAGTCGAGCGTCTCGCTCACCGACGGCGCTTTCTTCAAGTCGAGCTGGCGGATGCTGCGAACGATTCGCGCGATCTGGTCGGCGAGGTTGGCGCTGATGTCGGGCACCTTGGCGAGCACGATCTCTTTCTCGCGCTCCATGTCGGGATAATCGACGTGCAGGTAGAGGCAGCGGCGCTTGAGCGCCTCGGACAACTCGCGCGTGTTGTTGGACGTGAGAAACACCATCGGAATCTGCTTCGCGGTGATGGTGCCGAGCTCGGGAATCGACACCTGGTACTCGCTCAACACCTCGAGCAGCAGCGCCTCGGTCTCCACTTCGACTCGGTCAACTTCGTCGATCAGCAAGACGACGGGGTCGGACGCCGAGATCGCCTCGAGCAGCGGGCGTGTCAGCAGGAACTCGCGGCTGAAGATGTCGTCGTGCACCTGTGACCACGAGTCGCTCGTCTTGTCGGCCTGGATTCGCAGCAACTGCTTCTTGTAGTTCCACTCATACAGGGCCTTGGACTCGTCGAGACCCTCGTAGCACTGCAGACGAATGAGACGGGCGTTCGTGAGTTCGGCGACGCTTTTGGCGAGCTGAGTCTTGCCCGTACCAGCGGGGCCTTCGATGAGCACGGGTTTGCCGAGCCGCTGGGCAAGGTAGACGACGCCGGCGATGCCGTCATCGGCGAGATAATTGATTTTCTTCAGGCCATCTCGGACCTGCGCGACGGATCCGAAGGCAGCAGACATTGGGGCAAGGCTACTCACTTGCGGGGCCCGAACCGTGGTCGCGCAATAGCCTTGAGCGCGTGCCCGCCAAGAAGCGCAAGCGTGCGCCGCGACGAATTCCCGATCTTGACCAGGTCGTCGACATCACCATCGAGCTGCTGGAGAAGCACGGCGAGAGCGGGTTTCGCATCGAAGACCTGATGGAACGAACGGGCATCTCCAAGAGCTCGTTGTACCTGCGATTCGGCAGTCGCGACGGCCTGCTGGCGACCGCGTACAGCAAGGTGTTCAAGTCGTTGGTGATGGAGAGCGTGACCGGACTGGCCGCAATCATCAACAGAGCACGAACCCCGGACGAACTGCGAGCCGGCCTCCACGCCGCCACGGCGTTCGTCGCGAGCCCGCAGCGATTCAAACAGCGCCTCGAACGTGCAGCGATCATCGCGGGCATCCGCGGGCGCCCCGACTTTTACGCCTCGCTGAGCCAAGCCCAGATCGAACTCACGCAGTCCGTCGCCGCGCTGTTCGAAGAGGCTCAGCGAAAAGGCCTCATCAACATCAAGCACTCGCCACGAACCGGCGCGCAATTGATTCAGGCCCTGACGCTCGGTCGCATCATCGCCGAGATCGAAGACCCCCAGAACACCGAGTCACCTGACGACTGGATCAATCTGGCCAACGACCTCATCGACCACATGATGTTCGACGGCCTGGTAAATGACTGAACGTTCGCTGACTGCGAACAACGTCGGGGTCGCCGCAGGCACACTCGCCTCGCGAGTTACTGGCCTTGCCCGCCTCATCGTGTTTGCGGCCGTCATCGGACAGACTGCTCTCGCGGACGCTTTCGACGTCGGCAACAACGCGCCGAACGTGATCTACGAACTGCTGCTCGGCGGCACGTTGGCAGCCACTTTGGTGCCGCTCTTCGTCGGGTTGCGCGAGCGAAGCGACCGTGACGGCGTCGCCGCCGTGTTCGGCACCGGGCTCGTCGCGCTGGCGGGTCTCACCGTGATCGCAGTTGTCGCCGCACCGCTGGTGTTTCGGGTGTACGCACTGTCCCCCGCGGGCGACGCAGCGCAGTTTCATGCGGTGGGCACGGCGCTCACGCGGGTGTTCTTGCTGCAGATCTTCTTTTACGGACTCAACGCCTTGGCCGCTGCCGCTCTGAACGCGCGCGGCAAGTTTTTCGTCGCCGCCTGGGCACCGGTGGCCGCCAATCTGGTGGCGATCGCGGCCCTGCTCGCGATTCGAAACGACCCTGGCATCGCTTCGATCGACCTGGCAGGTGCCTCCGCGGGTTCGCGTTTGTACTGGTGGTTCACGCTCGGACCGACCGTCGGTATCGCGATCATGGCGATGATCGTCGTGGCTGCAGCCATACGTTCGGGTGCCTTGCCGGTGCCGCGCTTCGCGCCCGGCCACGAAGCCGTTCGAGGACTCACGCGGGTGTCGGGTTGGGCGATCGGCTACATCGCGGCAAACCAGATCGCGCTCATCGTGGTGAAGAACCTGGCCGAACCTGGTTCGGGCCGACTCGACGCCTACGCAAAAGCAATGACGATCTTCCAGCTCCCCCACGGCCTGCTCGCGGTCACGATCGCGACGACCGCGACGCCGTTGCTCGCCCGAGCGGCAGCGCAGCGCGACACTGCTGCATTCGGATCGCAGTTCGCTCGGGGCGCCCGACAAACGGTGTTCTTCACCGTGGTGCCGAGCATCGTGCTCGTCGCACTGGCGGAGCCCGTCGTGAGATTTGCCCTCGGATGGGGCGCGTTCACCGACGACGCCGTCGTGTCCACGGCGCGCGCTCTTAGCGGTCTCTCGATCGGGCTCGTCGGATTCTCGCTGTATCTCTTCGTGCTGCGCGGCTTCTACAGCCACGGCGACACGCGGACGCCTTTTTTGATCAACTGTGCCGAGAACGCCCTCAACATCGTGTTGGCGGTGCTACTCGTCGGGCGTTTTGACGTGCTCGGGCTGGGTCTGGCATTCGCGATCGCGTACCTCGTATCGGCGATCATTGCGCTCGAAGTACTGCACCGTGCGCACGGCACGCCGCGACTGGGTGCGCTGTTGACCGCTCGTCAGTAGACGATCAGGTCGTCGCGGTGCACGAGCTCGGTCGGCACGTCGTCGGGCAGCTCGCTGCTCTTCTTGCCTGCCGCAGCCGACGCAGCTCGGGCGTCAACTCGCACCAGCCCGCGCGCCACGAGAAGACCAGCGTCGTCGAGAATGTCGATCACGTCGCCGGCTGAGAAGTCTCCGTTGGCGTGCACCACGCCGGCGTGCAGCAACGAAACACCGCGCGACACCAATGCGGTACGGGCGCCTGCATCGACCACGACGTGCCCGGCCGGCTGGGCGGCGAACGCGATCCACAGTTTTCGGGCGGTGAGGCTGCGGTCGTGGGCCGTAAAAATCGTGCCGACCCCTGGAGTTGCATCGACGGCCTCGCGCAGCACGTTCGGGCGCTTGGCCGCAGCAATCACGGTGCGGACACCCGACCAACTGGCGATTCGCGCGGCCGCCAACTTCGACGCCATTCCACCGCTGCCCACGCCGCTCGACGTGCTGCCGGCCCGCACCGTCATGAGTTCGTCGTCGGCCGCGACATGTTGCACCAGCGACGCGTCAGGGTCGACGGCCGGGTCAGCGGTGAACAGACCCGCGGTGTCGGTGAGCAACACCAGCAAGTCGGCGCTCACACTGTGGGCGACGAGTGCTGCGATGCGATCGTTGTCGCCGAAGCGGATCTCGTCGCTCGCGATCGCGTCGTTCTCGTTGATCACCGGCACGCATCCGAGCTCGAGCAGGCGCAGCATCGTTTGGCGCGCGTGCAAGTACTGCGCCCTGTCGATGAAGTCGTTGGGCACGAGAAGCACCTGCGCCCCGACGAGACCGTGCTTGTCGAATGCCGCGTTGTAGTGGCCCATCAGACGGCTCTGACCTGCCGCCGCCAACGCCTGCAACGTCGCGGTGTCGCTGGGGCGCGACGCAAAGCCGAGGGCGGCGACCCCGCCCGCGACGGCTCCGCTCGTCACCACGAGCACTTCGTGACCCGACCGGCGCAGATCGGCGACTTGCGCGCACAGCGACTCGACCATCGAGACACTGATCGCGCCACCGGTATCGGTGATCGACGAAGTGCCGATCTTGGCGACGATACGCATCAGCGGTTTCCTCGTGCACCGAGCGCGGTCATCAGCCGATCTCCGGCGTGTACTCGAAACTGAATTCCTTGATGTGAATCGTCGCGCCTTCTTTCGCGCCGGCCCGTGCCAGCAGTCGCGGAACTCCGAGACCGCTCAGGCGATCGTCGATGTAGTTGAGGGCGTCGGGTGAATTCACGTCGCTCAATGCCACCGCACGCTCGACCGAGCGGCCGTGCAAGCGAAACTCGTTGTCGCCGATCTTCTCGATGCGGGTGCCTTCCGGTTCGGGGCGCAACGTGATTTCGGTGTCGTCGACCACGGGCACGCTGCGCGCTTCTTGCACGAGCACCGCGAGTGCACCGAGCACCTCTTTGACACCGGCACCGGTGACCGACGACATGCTCGGGTGGCCGAGCGCGTCCCAGGCTGCCTTCGTCTGCGGGTCGACAGAGTCGAGCTTGGTGCCGACGATCAGGCGCGGGCGCTCGAGCAGCTCGGGTCGGTAGGCCTGCAGTTCGCGCAAGAGCACCTCGACTTGTTCCGCAGGCGACACGCCTTCCATCGACACCAGGTCGGCCAAGATGCACAACACGCGGGCACGCTCGATGTGCCGCAAGAACTGGATGCCCAAACCGCGACCCTCCGACGCGCCCTCGATGAGCCCGGGGATGTCAGCGATGACGAACTCGGTCTCCGCATCGATGCGCACGACGCCGAGGTGCGGCTCGAGCGTGGTGAACGGGTAGTTGGCGATCTTCGGCTTGGCTGCCGACACCGACGAGATGAACGTGCTCTTGCCGGCGTTCGGGTACCCGACCAGTGCAACGTCGGCCATCAGCTTCAGCTCGAGCTTCAACCAGCGTTCCGGACCGTGCTCTCCCTGTTCGGCGAACTTCGGCGCGCGACGCTTGTTGGTGAGAAATCGCGCGTTGCCGCGACCGCCCTGGCCACCCGGAATCGCCATCCACCGGATGCCGTGAGTGCGCAAGTCGGCGAGGATTTCGCCGGAGTACATGTCGCGAACGATCGTGCCCTCGGGAACCTTCACCTCGAGGTCGCGGCCGCGGCGGCCGTGCAGGTCTTTGCCCATGCCCGAGACACCGTCTTCGCCCCGTCGGTGCGGGTGGTCACGGAATGCGACGAGCGAAGCCACGTTGTGGTCGGCAATCAGCCATACCGCGCCGCCGTCGCCGCCGTCGCCGCCGTTCGGACCGCCGTAGACCACCGGACCTTCGCGGCGGAAGCTCACGCAGCCAGCGCCGCCGTCGCCACCGCGCACGTTGAGTTGCGCCTCGTCGACGAAACCGCTCATGTTGGATGAACTCCTGGTGACGAATCGTGCCGACGTGGTGGGTCTTTCACGCTACAAGCGCAGACCCGTTGCGTATCGTTGACGCATGACGTCGCGCGCCGAATCGTGGGCTTCGACGATGCAGGGCCACACCGATGACGGCTCGGTTCGTTTCGCGCACGCAGATTCGTGGGCCGGCACCGGACGACTCGACCTGGTGCCGCGCGACGCCCGCGAGGCGCACGAAGACGACGTCTTGGCGCCGCACGCGACGAGGTCCTTCGGCGCCGGCAACCGCGCCGTCGCGGAAGAGCCAGACCCGTTCCGCACGTGTTTCGAGCGCGATCGTGATCGCATCCTGCACGCCTCGTCGTTCCGGCGCCTGGCTGGCAAGACGCAGGTCTTCGTGTTTCCCGAAGACCACCAGCGCACGCGCCTCACACACGCGCTCGAGGTGGCGCAAGTGGCGGTGTCCATCGCCCGAGCGCTCGGGCTCAACGTCGCGTTGACCGAGGCGATCGCCTTGGGGCACGACTGCGGTCACGGCCCGGGCGGTCATGCCAGCGAAGACGCCCTCTCGCCGTACGTGCAAGGCGGCTACGACCACGCCGTGTGGGGTGCTGACGTCGCGTTGGCGTCGCTCAATCTGTGCAACGAGACGCTCGACGGCATTCGCAACCACTCGTGGTCGCGCCCCGCCCCGGCGACACCCGAAGGCGAGGTCGTGTCGTGGGCTGACCGTATCGCGTACGTCTGCCACGACTTCGAAGACGCCGTGTCGACCGGCCTCGTCGACCCCAGCGATCTTCCCGATCAAGTGCGCAGCCGCTGCGGCATCTCCCGCGGTTCGCAGTTGCGCGCATTCATCAACGCGATGATCGACGCCGCCCGCCACAGCGGACGTATCGGAATGACCGGCGACGTCGCCGACGCGCTCGCCGCGTTTCGCAAGTTCAACTACGACAACATCTACATGCGGGAAGCGTCACGCACCCAGGCCAAGGCGGTGGTCGACTTGCTTCGAGCGCTCGTCGAGCACTACCACGCTCACCCGCAGCACATGGCCGCGGCGTTCGAAGAGGGTGTCGGCGCGTCACGCAGTGACCAGGCGCTGCTGCAAGCCGTCACCTACGTGGGCGGAATGACCGACCGTTTCGCCTGCCGGCAAGGTCTGGCGTTGCTCGACTACGACCCTGCTCGCCTGCCGCGCGGCATCGACGTCTGAACCCGCCACGAGCGACTCGAGTCATCGTCTAGCGTGACCGAGCGTGAAACGGCGGATGTGGATCGACACCGACACCGCCAGCGACGACGTGGTCGCGTTGATCCTGGCGCTCAAACACCCCGACATCGAGGTCGTCGGCATGTCGATCGTGGCCGGCAACGTGCCCCTCGAGATGGCCGTGCAGAACGCGCTGATCACCGTCGAACGGTGCGGCGCAGCGACTCCGGTGCACGCCGGCGCGGCGAAACCACTCTCGCGCAAGCTCGAGTCGGCACAGTACGTGCACGGCAAAGACGGCATGGGCGACATCGGGCTCGACCTGCACGGCCGGGTGCCCACTTCGCACGACGGCATCGGGGCGATGATCGACACGTTCCGTCGCAACCCGGGCCAGATCGAGCTCGTCACGCTGGGGCCGCTCACCAACGTTGCGGTTGCCGTGCGCAGCGAGCCGCAGTTCGTGTCGTGGGTGAAGCGCTGCGTGTGCATGGCGGGCACCGGCGTGCTGCCCGGCAACGTCACGCCTCTCTCTGAGTTCAACGTCTGGGCCGACCCGGAAGCCGCCCATGTGGTGTACAACTCGGGGCTGCACATCGAGATGGTCGGCTGGGACGTCAGCTGGCAAGACGCTGTGATCATGGACGACTTCGCCGCCGAGCTTCGTGCCTTGTCGCCTCTCGGAGAGTTCGCGATTGATATTCAACGCCACGTGCGCGAGTTCTGTCATTCGGTGACCCAGATCAACGGCTTCGACTTCCCTGACCCCATCGCCATGTGCGTCGCCATCGACGACTCGATCGTCACCAAAGAAGAAACCCGCTACGTCGACGTGATCCTGAGCGAGAACGACGCACGAGGTCAGACGATGGTCGACTGGCTCGGCGTGACGAAGAAGCCGGCGAATACCCGCGTGGTACTGCGCGCTGATCAGACCAAGTTCAAGAACATGCTGCGGGCCGCGCTACGCGGCTGAGCGACGAAGACCTGCCGCGGAGAGCTGCAACCGCGAACTGCTGAAGACGCCGCGCTACGCGGCGCTGGTTCAGGCGACGGGGAGAACGTCGACGACCTTGCGGCCGCGACGGTGCCCGAACTTCACTGCGCCGTCGACGAGCGAGAACAGCGAGTCGTCGCTGGCGCGACGCACGTTCTTGCCCGGGTGCACCTTGGTGCCGCGCTGGCGGACGATGATGCTGCCTGCGGTGATCTTGGTTCCGTCGAACACTTTGACGCCGAGACGTTGCGCATTTGAATCGCGGCCGTTCTTTGTTGAGCCGCCACCCTTTGTCTTTGACATGATTCAGCCTTTCGCGATGCTGGTGATCTTGATGACGCTGTAGCGCTGGCGGTGGCCGAAGCGACGGCGCTGGTTGGTGCGGCGCTTGTAGGTGAACCCGTCCACCTTGACGCCGGCCTCTTCGCCGACGATGGTGCCCTTCACGCTGGCCTTCGCCAGTTCGTTCGGGGTGGAAAGCACCGTGGCTCCGTCAACGACGAGCACGGGGCGGAACGACACTTCAGATCCGGCGGCGCCGTCAAGCAACTCGACGCGCAGGGTCTGCCCGCTCGTCACTTTTTCTTGCTTGCCACCGGTGGCGATCACTGCGTACATAACGGCTTCGTACTCTATCGGGCGACTTCCGGCAGATCGGAACCTGCCTCGACGGCAGCCTCGTCTTCCAACAGTTTGGTGTCGACGATGACGCCGCGGCCGTGGCAGGGCTGGCAGGTGTCGGCGAACGCCGTGAGCAGCCCTTCGCCGATGCGTTTGCGCGTCATCTGCACGAGACCCAGCTCGGAGATGTCGAACACCTGGGTACGGGTCTTGTCGCGCGAGAGGGCCTTGCGGAAGGCCTCGACCACTTTGCGGCGGTTCTCCTTGACTTCCATGTCGATGAAGTCGATCACGATGATGCCGCCGATGTCGCGCAGGCGCAACTGGTGGGCGATCTCTTCGGCCGCCTCCAGGTTGTTGCCGAGCACGGTTTCTTCGAGGTTCGTCTTGCCGACGTTCTTGCCGGTGTTGACGTCGATCACCGTGAGCGCCTCGGTGTGCTCGATGACGAGCGAACCGCCCGACGGCAACCAGACCTTGCGATCGAGCGCCTTGCGTAACTGCTCCACCACACGGTGCTGCTCGAAGAGCGGGAAGCCCTGGTCCTTTTCGTTCCAGTACTCCACGCGGTCGACGAACTCCGGGTTGAAGTCGCCGATGTAGTCGCGCACTTCTTCGAACAACGCGCGGTCGTCGATCACGATGCCGCGGTAGTCGCTGCTGAACTCTTCACGAATGACGCGCACTGCGAGCGAGGGCTCGCGGTACAACAGGGTCGGAGACGACGCCTTTTCTGCCTGCTGCTTGATGCGCTCCCAGCGCTCGACCAGCTGTTTCATGTCGGTGGTCAGTTCGTGCTCGGTCGCGTTCTCGGCGGCCGTGCGAACGATGAGACCGTGCTCTTTCGGCTTGATGCGGTCGAGCACGGTTCGCAGGCGGCGTCGCTCGCCTTCGGGCAGACGCTTGGAGATGCCGTACGTCTTCGAGTCAGGAATCAGCACGACGAACCGACCCGGCAACGACACTTCTTGGGTGAGGCGCGCGCCCTTCTCACCGATCGGGTTCTTCGTGACTTGGCAGAGAATCAACTGGCCGCGCTTCAGCACCTGTTCGATGCGCGGCTCTGGGCCCTGCTCCACCACGTCTTCTTTGTCAAACTGCACGTCACCGCGGTACAAGACGGCGTTTTTTGGCGTCGCGATGTCGACGAACGCGGCTTCCATTCCGGGCAGCACGTTCTGCACCTTGCCGAGATAGATGTTGCCGTGAATCTGGTAGACGTCGTCGGCCGGTCGACTCACGTAGTGCTCGATGAGGCTGCGGCCTTCGAGCACTGCAACTTGCGTGAGGTCGTTGCGCACGTGCACGCACATGAGGTAGCGACCGAGCGGGCGCCCGTCGCGCTCTTTTCCGCGGCGACGAGCGATGAGCTCGGCGTCGATCTCTTCTGGCGAACGGTTCGAGCGGCGGTCTCCGCGCTCGGATCGTCGGCCGCCCTGACGGTCACCGTCTCCCCCGCGTTCCCCCGTGCGGCCCCCGCGGCTGCGGTTACGGCCGCCCCGGCGCCGCCTGCGGTTGCGAGAGCGACCGCCCTCGCGCGGTTCTTGGCGGGCGTCACCGTTGTCGGCGCCGCCTCGAGAGTCGTCGCCGTCGCGGCCGGCGCCGCGAGACGGGCGATCGTCGGCCGAGTCGCGGTCGTCGCGAGCCGGACGGTCGTCACGCGATTGACGGTCGTCGCGAGCCGGACGGTCGTCGTCGCGGGCCTGCGGGTTGCGGAAGGCACGCCCGGGCGGCGGCGGGATCGACGGGCGTCCCTCGCGCGGCGGGTCGGGCAGCTCAACGGGCGAGCGTTCGCTCTCGCCGAATTCGTTCGTCATGTCAAAAACCTTTCCTGTGGCAGCGAATCCGCGCCGTATGCGCCAGTTCGCCGTGCCGTGGCGCGGTGCGCACTTCTCCCCTTGCGCTCGCACGCTCGTGCGTATGTCGAAATCTGTTGTCGGGTGGTTGCCCGACTCCGGCCTCAAGCCTACCGACGGCGGGTCGGCCCCTTCGCCATGCCGTGGGGCACCTGCGTCGTCTCGAGATTTGCCCGGCTGAACCCCGAAACGCCTCGAAGCATCACGTGGCGTCGCGTGATGGCGTGCTTACGCCGAACGGCGCATTTCGACGCTCTGCACGAGGCCGATCATGATCGCCCACGCCACGAGGTGCGATCCTCCGTAGGAGATGAACGGCAGCGGCAGGCCCGACACGGGGGTGATGCCGATGGTCATGCCGACGTTCTGGAACACCTGCCACGCCAGCGTCGTGAACACGCCCGCCACGATGAAACGCCCGAACGGCGAGTTGGCGTTGCGACCGACGATCCAGATGCGAAACAGGATGAACCCGAAGAGCGCCAGAACGATCAGGCACCCGACGAGCCCGAACTGTTCGCCGATCGCAGAGAACGGGAAGTCGGTCGACTGCACCGGGATGAAACGCCCGTTGGTCAGTTCCCCCTGCAAGTAGCCCTTGCCGAAATAGCCGCCTGCGGCAACGGCGCGCTTTGCGTAGCGCACCTGCAGCACGAGGTTTTGCAGGCTTGAGTCCGACGTGTTGTTCTGGTTCCAGAGTGCGGTGAAACGTTCGAGCTGGTAGTCGCGCACGAGACCTGCCCAGATAGAAGCGACGAAACTTCCGGCGGCAAGCACGGTCACGCCGACGAAGTGGCGCCGCTGCGTACCGGCCACCACGAGCACGCCGAACACGCCGGCGGCCAAGGTCATCGCCGACCCGAAGTCGGGCTGGAAGAAAATCAACCCGAACGGAATGCCCGCCAAGATCAACGCCCGCACGAACTCGTCGTACGGCACCGTCCTGGTGCCGGCTTCGGCGAACCATGCAGCCAGCACGAGCACCATCACCGGCTTCATCACTTCGGCAGGCTGCACCGCGACTGGCCCGAGGTCGAACGAGAGCCGGGTCTCGCCGCTCGTGTAGCTCCACAGCCACAAGATGACGAGCGAGAACGTCGTCGGAAAGTAGAACCACATCGCCTTGCTGCGCAGCCAGTCGTGCCCGACGAACATCACCAAGAACAGTGCAATCGCCGCCGCGATGAGAAAGATCACCTGCCGCTGGGTGAAGTAGTACGGGTCGACACCGCGCAAGACGAGCCGCGGGCTGGTCGTCGCGTAGATGTTGAACACCCCGATGATGGTGAGCAACACCGTCGCGATGATCATCGACCAGTCGATGTTGCGCCACGGGTCGAGCACGCTCGCCGAGCCGCGCGGGTCGGTCGGTCGTTGGCGGACGCGGAACGTGATCGACATGTCAGTCTCTGGCGTCCAAGGCGCTGCTCACGAGGCACATCGGGTTGCGAAGCCGAGTTGACTGCGCGGCCACGTTCGACGCCGTGTCGAGCGGGTCGGCCGGCACGAGGTCGTCGACGCGCCACTGTTTGCTCAACGCCAAGAAGATGCACTTCACCACTGGGGCCGCCGCAACCGCCCCGTATCCCGCCTTCTCGAGGTACGCGAACGCGCTGTACGGCTGCGTTGCGTCGAGACTGAACGCACCGAACGCCGACGAGTCGTTCCACGGCAAGTTGTTGAAACCTTGTGCGGTACCCGTCTTGCCGGCGATCGGCACGCCGGTGTAGTTGCGGAAGAGATTCTCCCCGGTGGTCTTGTGGTAGTAGTCGAAGTCGACGCCGGGGCCGGTGATCACTCGACGCAGGCCGCTCACGAGCGGTTCGCGCACGTCTGGTCGCATCGGAACTTCGGTGGTCTTGGTCTCGGCGGACACACGTTGCACCACAGAGGCGTTCGAGAGATCGGCGAGACCAGATGCTTTGTTGCGAGTGCCGGGCGACAGCACCGAGCGAACGACGCGCGGCTCGAACACCGTGCCACCGTTGGCCAGCGCCGCGTAGCCGTTGACCATCTGGATCGGCGTCGCCGACAAGAGCCCCTGGCCGATCGAGAAGAGCACGTTGTCGCCGACGTAATACGCGCGTCCGGCATCCTCCGCGATTGCGCCGATGCTCGCCAGATACCGCTTGTAGGCGGCATTCGGAATCGTGCCCGCGAACTCGAACGGCAAGTCGACGTTCGTCGGCGAGCCGAAACCGAACCGGCGAACTTCCGTTTCGAGCACGGGCTGGTAGCCGCGCTCGGTGAGGATCTGTTCTCCGATCTTGTAGAAGAACGTGTCGCTCGACACTGCGAGTGCCTCTTCCACGTCGACGCTGCCGTAGCGACACGGCGCACCCGTCGCGCGACAGATGGCGTTACGAAAGACGCACTTCACCCCTTGATCGCAGCGATCTTTCGGGATGCTCTCCAGCCTGTAGGTGCCGCGGTCGTCGAATTCATAGGTCGCACCACCCGGCAGCTGACCGGAATTCAGCGCGGCATACGCGATGAACGGTTTGAACGAGCTACCCAAGTTGTAGCGACCAGACACGGCGCGATTCACGAGGATCGAGCGGTCGGGGTCGTCGGTCTGCGGGAAAACCTGGGCGAACTTGTCGCTGTCGACATTGGCGGTGAACCAACGGGCATCGAACCGCGGATACGACGCCATCGCGACCACTTCCCCGGTGTTGTGGTTCATCACCACCACCGAGCCGGCGGGCGCCTTGTAGAAGTTCACTTCCTCGTACTGCGGATCAGGAATGCCCTCGGGCAACATCACCTTCGGGGCTTCGTTGCGTTGACGGACGAGCAACTGGGTTTCCAACGCCTGTTCGGCGAACTGCTGCATCTTGAAGTCGATCGAAAGTTGGATGTCGTTGCCTGGCTGCGGCTCCACACGCTCCAGCACGCTCTTGATGCGCCCGACCGCGTCCACTTCGTAGCGCACGAAGCCCGGCACGCCACGCAACTCGACCTCGTACGTGAGTTCGACCCCGTAGAGACCTACGCGTTCGTTGGGGTCGTATCCGAGCGACTTGTAGTACGCCGCGGAGTCTTTCTGGATTGCGCCCAAGAAACCCAGTACGTGACTGCCCACCGCGCCGTACGGATAGATGCGACGCCACTCTTCTTTGATGACGACACCCGGATAGTCCTCGATGCGCTCCATCAAGAATGCCGCTTGTTCTTCGGAGATGTCGAAGGCCAGCGGCATCTCCGAGAGCTCGTTGAAGCGCTTGTCCTCGGCCCTCGTATAGAGACGCTCGATCGGCGTGTTCAGCGGGCCGGAGAGACGCTTGAACATCTCGAGCCGGTCTTGCGGATCGCTGATGATTCGCCGGTCGATCGCCGCGATCAACACCCTCTTGTTGTCGGCGACCACGCGACCGTTCACGTCGAAGATGCGACCTCGTTCGGGGATCAGCTTGACCACTCGCGACTGCACGCTGCGAATGACCTGCTCGGTTTCTTCCTTTGTCACCGCCTGCAAGAACCAGATTCGTGCCAGCAGCAGCACGAGCAGTGCCATGGCGATACCGCCCATCCACGACCAGCGGCGTTGCTGAGAGTTAATTGCCACGGCCCAAGCGCTCCTGCAGAGTCCAACGCGACACAGGAAGAAGGGGTCCGGCAACTATCAGTGCGCCGACGAACGTGACGAGCGCGGCACCGACGATTCGCGTGTCGAGCCATCCACTCAGCCCCACCACTGACTTCATCACGGGCATCAGCACTTCACCGAAGCCGGCGACGACGCCGACCACCAACAGTCGCAGCCACCAAGTCGGGTCGCGAAACGGCTGCATGAGCAGCGCGGCGATCGCCCCGAGCGCCCCGAAGACGAGCGCCGACACGCCGAGTGGCGTGGCAAGCACGGCGTCATACATGAGCCCGCTGATGAGCCCGACGACGGCCCCAGTCTGTATGTCGTGCGTGCATCCGACGCAGGCGACAAACACCGCGACGATTTGTACCGCGAACCCGAATGGTCGAATCTCGCTGAACAGCGTGGTCTGCAACGACATCACGATCAACACGACGAGCACCAGCCTGAACCATCGACTTGCGACTACTCGCAGGAGTCGATCGAACATCTCTCACCTACCCGCTTCGGTGATCGGCTGATACAGCAACACGCGCAGGAACGACAGGCTCGACAGATCGGCTACAAGATCGATTTCGAGCACCGGCCCAGCGGTTCCGAGACGCTCGACAACGCGCGACACGACACCGATGACGATGTCCGGCGGGGCCAGGCTGCGCGAGCCGCCGGCGGACACGATCGGCGCACCGACTTCGATCGCCGACGTGCGGGTGCTGGCATCGAGAAATCGCACGATCGGGCGGGTGCCTGGGCCGCGACCCTCGAGAATGCCGGTTTCGCGCACTGCCAACTGGCTGGCGAGCGGAACCGTGATGTTCGACCCGCCGCCTGCGCCCGCCACCACTTCTGGCGGAATCGTGGTCGTACCGGGTGTGAAGCCGAGGATGGTCGTCGTGGTCGACGACGTCGATGATGTGGAGCTCGTGCCGGTGGTTTCAAGCACGGAATCGACTGTCGGTGCGTCTTCGGTGGGCAACGGCGGCAGCGTCACCGGCGTGCGGCTCGATTTGGTCACCACTTTCACAGAGAGCGCGTAGTCAGGGTCAGAGATCAGCATTACCAGGGCGCGATCGGCGAACACCTCGGTGACTTTGCCGATGAGGCCCGCCGCATTCAGCACGGGCATACCCACTTTGATTCCCGAGTTCGCGCCTTGGTTGATTTCCACCGTCTGGGAGAAGTTCGTCGGCGTATCACCGATCACCTGCGCGGTCACCGAGTTGATGCCCGCCAGCGTCGGCAGGCCGTTCAGCGCCAAGAGTTCCTGTGAGAGACGCACCGAAGCGGCTGCCGCGACGGCCGCGCCTTCTTGCAACGCGACCTGTTCCTTCAGGCGGTCGTTTTCTTCGAGTACGTCGTCGTACTGGCGAAACGCGTTCCACGCGTTGCTGACCGGACGCGTGACGACTCGCGACACTCCTTCGATCGGCGAGAAGATGGTGTCGAACGCCCGCCGCACGCGCGACGTGGAGTTGGAGTCAGACAGGTCGAGCGTGATGAAGAACACCGCGGCCAACCCGAGCAGAAGAATCGCCCGAGTGAGATTCGTTCGTGTGCGTGCCACGCCCTATAGATCCGTTGCTACTCGTCGTCCGACTGTGCAGTGAGACCCTTCATCGCATCCAAGTTTTCGAGAGTGAGACCGCCGCCGAGCACCACCGACAACAGCGGATCCGGTGCGACGACAGTGTTGATGCCAGTCTCGTGGATGAGACGCTCCGTCAGACCCGTGAGCAGCGCACCACCGCCCGAGAGCGTGATGCCGTTGCTGATCACGTCGGCAGCGAGCTCGGGTGGCGTTCGCTCGAGCGTGCTCTTCACGACGTCGATGATCGTGGTGACCGGAACATCGATGGCGGCACGAATCTCCGTCGTGGTGACTTCTTGGGTACGCGGCAAGCCGCTGGTCACGTCTCGCCCGCCGACGTCCGCGGTGAGCTCCTGCTCGAGCGGCCACGCCGAACCGAGCTGAATCTTCACCTCTTCTGCGGTGTTGTCGCCGATGTCGAGGTTGAACTCTTTCTTGAACATCGCGACGATGGAATCGTTGATTTCGTCGCCTGCCACGCGGCACGAGCTGGCGGTGACGATGCCACCGAGCGAGATGACCGCCACCTCCGTGGTGCCACCCCCGATGTCGACGATGAGGTTGGCGCTCGGCTCACTGACCGGCAGGCCGGCGCCGATGGCCGCTGCCATCGGCTCTTCGATGACGTAGACCGGTCGTCGGGCGCCAGCGAATTCGGCGGCGTCTTGCACCGCGCGTCGTTCGACACCGGTGATTTCAGACGGCACGCACACGATCATTCGCGGCTTGCTGAATCGGCTGGTGTGCACCTGGCGAATGAACTCGCGCAACATTTGTTCGCAGAGGTCGAAGTCGGCGATGACTCCGTCCTTAAGTGGTCGAACCACGCGAATGTTCCGCGGCGCTCGACCCCACATGCGCTTTGCTTCGTGTCCGACCGCGACAACTTGTCCAGTGGTGGTGTCGAGGGCGACGGTGCTCGGCTCGTCGAGCACGATGCCTTCGCCTTTGATGTAGATGAGCGTGTTCGCCGTGCCGAGGTCGATCGCGATGTCCCGTGAGAGCGAGATCGGATTCGTACCGGCCACGGTCGATGCGCCTTAGAGCCCGGGGAAGAAAATTTGGATTTCCCTCTCGGCTGAAGCCGCCGAGTCGCTGCCGTGAATGAGATTCTCGGTGAAGATGGTGCCGAGGTCGCCACGAATCGTTCCGGGTGCGGCGGCCCGCGGATTCGTGGCCCCCATCATCGAGCGGACGATCTCCCAGGTGTCGTCAGGACCCTCGACGACCAGCGCCACGACCGGGCCTCGGGACATGAAAGCGACGAGGTCGGCATAGAAGCCCTTGCCTTGGTGCTCTTCGTAGTGTCGGGCAAGCGTGGCCTTGTCGAGCGTGCGCAGCTGCATCGCGACGATCGACAGACCTTTGCGCTCGAAACGGCCGAGAATCTCGCCGACGAGACGACGCTCGACGGCGTCAGGCTTGAGAAGAACGAGGGTACGACGAGTGCCGGATGATGTTGCCACGCGACAAGGCTACCCCTAGGGCATGAGGTCACGGAGCACAGGACGTGCGGCACCCACCACGTACAGCGAACCAGCGACGAGGAGCGCGTCTTCGGCTCGCAGTTGCCCGTACGCGTACGCCAGCGCAGCCGAGACCGACTCGTTCACGATCACATCATCACAACCGACCTCGCGGGCAGCGGCACCCACGACTCCTGCCGTCGTGCCGCGCGGCGTCGGCGCAGTGCAACAGACGACCACGTCGAACTCGTCGGCCCGCAACGCGCCGAGCAACTCGTGCGGCTCGCGGCTCTTCAACATGCCCACCACCAGAATTCGGCGACCCGCTACTTGAAAATCGTTGAAGAACACTTCTGCACACACCTCTGCCCCACCAACGTTGTGCGCGCCGTCGACGACGACGAGCGGCTGGTGGCCCAACACTTCGAAGCGACCCGGCATAACGACGCTGGCGAACGCTTCTTCGAGCACGCTTCGGTCGAGCGCGTGCTCGAAGAACTCCTCGACAGCAGTGACGGCGACGAGGGCGTTGTCGCCCTGGTGTGATCCGTGCAGCGGAACGAAGACGTCGTCGTACGTCGCGCGCGTGGTTCGCATGGTGATCAGTCGCCCGCCGACGGCAAGATCGTTCGACACCAATTCAAAGTGGCGGTCACGCACCAGTCGCCGCGCGCAGGCCGGCTCGGCAAAGATCTGTTCGAGATCGTCGCGCGTCTCGCCTTGCACGAAGACGCTGGCCGGCTTCACGATGCCGACTTTTTCTTTTGCGATGTGGGCGTGCGTCGGGCCGGCGAACTCGGTGTGGTCGAGCGACACGTTGGTGAGCACGGCGACGTCGCTCTGTACGACGTTGGTGGCGTCCCATCGGCCGAGCAGGCCGACTTCGATTACTCCGACGTCAACAGCGCTGTTGGCGAACCACCGAAAGGCGACGGCGGTCATGATGTCGAAGTAGCTCAGCCGTCCCTCGACGAGTTGCTCCAATTCGGCTATTGCCAGCACGTTTTCGGCCAGCTCCTCGTCGCTGACCGGCTCGCCGTTGAGCATCATCCGCTCGTTGACACGCTCCAGATGAGGGCTCGTGTAGGTACCCACGCGTAGCCCGTGCGCCATGAGCAGCTTGGTGACCATCTGGCTGGTCGAGCCCTTGCCGTTTGTGCCGGTGATGTGGATGGTGCGGTACGCCAGGTGGGGGTCGCCCATCAGCTGTACGAGCCGCTCAATGTTGGCCGTGCTGGGCGAGTCGATCCGACCCGACTTCTCGTACACGGAGTGCGCTTCAAGAAACGCGAAGGCGCGCGCGACTGGCGACTCACTCATGCCGAGAACGGTAGTTCAGCGCTGCGTCAGGACGCGGCGCGCTTTTGCTTGGCGACGCGCGGCGAGCGGGTCACCAGTTTCGGCGCTGACTTGTCGGTGACGCACGCAGCGTCGATGACCACCTTGGCCACGTCGCTACGCCCGGGCAAGTCGTACATGGTCTCGAGCAGCACGTCCTCGAGGATCGCTCGAAGACCTCGCGCACCGGTGCCTCGCACGAGCGCGGCCTCGGCGATGGCTTCGAGGGCGTCGGCGGTGACGTCGAGTTCAACGTCTTCGAACTGGAAGAATTTCTGGTACTGCTTGACGAGCGCGTTCTTCGGCTCGGTGAGAATCTGCACGAGCGCATCTTTCTTGAGCGCGTGCACCGCACCGACCATCGGCAGACGACCGACGAATTCGGGGATCATGCCGAACTTGAGCAGGTCTTCAGGCAACACTTGTGCGAACAGGTCGCCCGGGTCGCGGTCCTTCTTCGACTTCACTGTGGCGTGGAAGCCCACCCCCTTGTCGCCGAGTCGCGAGCCGATGATCTGGTCGAGGCCGGCGAACGCCCCACCGACGATGAAGAGCACGTTCGTGGTGTCGATCTGGATGAACTCTTGGTGCGGGTGCTTGCGGCCGCCCTGCGGGGGCACGGAGGCCACGGTGCCTTCGAGGATCTTGAGCAGCGCCTGCTGCACGCCTTCGCCCGAGACATCACGCGTGATCGACGGGTTCTCGCTCTTGCGGGCGATCTTGTCGATCTCGTCGATGTAGACGATGCCCATTTCGGCGCGTTTCACGTCGAAGTCGGCGGCCTGCAGCAGCTTGAGAAGGATGTTCTCCACGTCTTCGCCGACGTACCCGGCTTCGGTGAGGGCGGTCGCGTCGGCGATGGCGAACGGCACGTTGAGCATGCGCGCCAGCGT
>DAIPHP010000004.1:12116-46501 GCA_036771295.1 Ilumatobacteraceae bacterium | reverse complement strand
CCTGGTCTTGCGCGGCGAAGTAGCCGGCGAACTGGGCCTGGGTGAACCACTGCAACTGCAGCTTGACCGGGGTCGGCGTGGTGCAGGTTTCCTCTGCGGGCGCCTCTTCGGTGGCATCTGCCGTGGTTTCTTCGGTGACCTCGTCGGCCGCATCGTCGCTACCGCCACAGGCGGCCACGAACAACGAGAGCGCGGCGATGCCGGCGAAGGCAACCCGTACTGATCGCTTCTTCATGTATCTCCCCTTTCCGGGTGTCTCCACCCGGACGTTGTGTTGTGTTATTGCTTCGCCCCGCCCTTGCGGTTGAGGCTCTCCATTACTACGGAGAATAGGTAGAACAGTAGCCCAAGCAGGCAGGCCGCCAGCACGTAAGCCCACGCCGCGGCGTTCTTGGAGTTGGCGATGTTGCTCGAGATTCGGCTGCCCAGCCCGTTCTGCGAGCCACCGAAGTATTCGCTGACGAACGCGGTGATCACCGCCGCCGGGGCGGCGATCTTGAGCGAGACGAAGAGGAACGGCACCGCATTGGGGATGCGCACTTTGCGCAGGATTGCCACGTCGCTCGCGGCGTAGGAGCGCATGAGCTCGACGTGCGTCGGCGACACCTGCGTGAGACCGCGGGCCACGTTGACCAAGACGATGAAGTACACGACGAGCGCCACCATGATGCGGCGCGGGATCTCGCTGGTGATCGAGTACATGTTGTTGAGCACGGCCACGAGCACGAAGATCGGCACGGCGTTCAACGCCACCGCGAGCGGGGTGATCAACTGGTTCAGGAAGCTGAAGCGGCTCAAGACGAAGCTCATCGCCACGCCGAGCAGCGTGCCGGCGAGCAGTCCGACGAGGGCGTTGGTGCCCGACACCGTCGCCGCACCGCGAATGAGCGAGAAGTTCGTGGTGAACTGCTCCCAGATGCTGCTCGGCGCCGTCAGGAAGTACGGCTTCAGTTCGAAGAATCGGACGGCCCACTCCCAGAACCCGAGAAAGAGCGCGCCGAATACCACTGCAGGCAGCACCTTTCCCAAGGTCGTGGCGAGCGAGTTGCTGGCACGGCTCATCGGTCGTCGTTGCCCAGTCCGACGTGCGCTGCGTGCATGCCGCGCAAGCCTTCGCGCACCGCGGTGATCGCTTCGAAGAATGCCGTGCGGTTGCGGGTGTCTTCGTTGCGGTCGCCGCCGAGCGAGACGTCGACGGTCTTGGTGATGCGGCCGGGTCGCGGCGACATCACCACGACACGGTTCGACAAGTACACGGCTTCGGGGATCGAGTGCGTCACGAACACCACCGTCGTGTTGGTCGCCGCGCAGATTCGCAGCAACTCACCCTGCATGTACTCCCGCGTCATCTCGTCGAGCGCGCCGAACGGTTCGTCCATCAGCAAGAGCGGCGGGTGTGCGGCGAGCGCGCGGGCGATCGCAATTCGCTGCTGCATGCCGCCCGACAACTGCCAGGGGTAGTGGTCGCCGAACTCGGGCAGTTGCACGAGCTGCAGCATCTCGTCGGCACGCGACGCTCGCTTGGCTTTGTCCCATCCCTTCAACTCGAGCGGCAGCTCGATGTTCTTGCGCACCGTTCGCCACTCGAACAAGCCGGCCTGCTGGAACGCCATTCCGTAGTCCTGGTCGAGGCGCGCTTGCGCAGCCGGCTTGTCGTTCACGACGACGTCGCCGTTCGTTGGCTCGAGCAGGTTGGCGATCAGGCGCAACAGCGTCGACTTGCCGCAGCCCGACGGCCCGATGAGCGACACGAACTCGCCGCGCTTCACCTCGAGGCTCACGTCGCGCAGGGCGTCGACCTGGTTGGGCTTGCCCTGGTTGAACACCTTGCTCACGTTGCGGATGCTGACTGCGGTCATGAGACGCTCTCTTTCGGTCGGTTGCGCATGACGAACACGTCGACGGCGATCACGACGCCGGCCATGGTGAGGCCGAGTGCCGCGGCGCCGAAGATGGCGGTGTACACCTTGGCCGGGTCGCCGGTCGCCTCGCGGGCGTACTCGATGATGAGGCGCCCGATGCCACCTTTCAAGCCGGTGGAGATCTCGGCGACGACGACACCGATCACCGAGGCCGAGGCGCCGAGACGGAACGCCGGCACCATGTACGGAACCGCGGTCGGAAAGCGGAGCTTGAACAAGGTCTTTGTCCACGACGCCGCGTAACTCTGCATCAGTTCCACCGACGAGGCTGACGCCGCGGCCAGGCCGCGCAACGTGCCCACCGCGATCGGGAAGAACGCGAGAAACGCGCCGAGCACCGACGCCGACAACCAACGCGGCCAGACGAACGGCCCGACTTCCAGCTTTCCGCCCCAGCTGACGACGAGCGGCGCCAGCGCGATGAGCGGCACGGTCTGCGACACCACGAGGTACGGCAGCACGCCGCGCTGCACCAGCTTGAACCGCGCCATCAACACGGCCAGGCCGACACCGATGAAACCACCGAGCACGAACCCGGCGGCACTCAAACGAAACGAGTACCAGGCGCCAGAAAGAACTGCGGCAAAGACGGTGCGATCAGAACCGCGAACCTCCGGGCGACCGAAACGCGAGAACATGTCCCACACGTGCGGCATGGCGTACTCGCTCGTGCGCGGCAAGATGCGCACGCCGGCGACGGTGCCGCCGTCTTCCGGGCCGACCGCCTTGTAGGTCTCCCAGACCACCGCGACCAGCGCCAGCGCCGCAACGAACATCGCGGTTCGCTTTGCGGCGCGGCCGGCCAGCGAGCTCATTGCTTGGCGCGGGCCTGCTCTGCGATGGCGGGCATGACGCGCTCGCCGTACGCCTCGAGTGTCTGTTCTTTGCCGTCGTGCTGCAAGTAAATGGAGAACTGGTCGACACCGAGCGATTCGAGTTCTTTCAGGCGTCGCACGTGTTCGTCGACGCCGCCGAGAATGCAGAATCGATCGACGATCTCGTCGGGAACGAACGTGGTGTGCGAGTTTCCGGCGCGGCCGTGCTCGTTGTAGTCGTAACCCTCGCGGCCCTTGATGTAGTCGGTGAGCGCCTTGGGCACGGCGGAGTTCTCGCCGTAGCGGGCGACGATGTCGGCCACGTGGTTGCCGACCATGCCGCCGAACCACCTGCACTGGTCGCGCATGTGCGCCATGTCGCTGCCGACGTACGCCGGCGCGGCGACGCAGATCTTCACGCTCTTGGGGTCGCGACCGGCTTCTTTCGCCGCCTTGCGCACCGCGGCGATCGTCCACTCGGCGATCGAAGGGTCGGCCAACTGCAGGATGAACCCGTCGCCGACCTCGCCGGTCAGTTGCAACGCCTTCGGCCCGTACGCCGCCACCCACACGTCGCAGCGGCTCTTGCCGGCCCACGGGAAGCGGATCGTCGAGCCGTTGTATTCGACTCCCCTGCCGTTGGCAAGTTCGCGGATCACGTGGATGCTCTCGCGCAACGTGGCGAGCGTCGTCGGTTTTCCGTTGGTGACGCGCACCGCCGAGTCACCGCGGCCGATGCCCACGATGGTGCGGTTGCCGAACATCTCGTTCAACGTGGCGAACACGCTGGCGGTGACCGTCCAGTCGCGCGTCGCCGGGTTGGTCACCATCGGGCCGACGATGACGTTGTTCGTCTGCGCCAGGATCTGGCTGTAGATCACGTACGGCTCTTCCCACAAGATGTGGCTGTCGAACGTCCACACGTGCGTCATGCCGTACATCTCGGCTTTCTTCGCCAGGTCGATCACCCGCGCCGCGGGCGGTGTGGTCTGCAGTACGACGCCGATATCCATGGTTCGACTCAGCGATTCTGCGGGAAGCCGAGGTTGACGGTGCTCGTGCGCGGATCAGGCCAGCGCGACGTGACCACCTTGCCGCGCGTGTAGAAGTTGATGCCCTCCGGCCCGTACATGTGCTGGTCGCCGAAGAGGCTCGCCTTCCATCCGCCGAACGAGTAGTACGACACCGGCACCGGAATCGGCACGTTGATGCCGACCATGCCGACTTGCACGTCGAACTGGAACTGGCGCGCGACTCCGCCGTCACGCGTGAAGATCGCCGTGCCGTTGCCGTACGGGTTGTCGTTGATCATCTTCATGCCTTCGTCGTAGGTGCCGACGCGCGACACGACGAGCACCGGCCCGAAGATCTCGTCGTCGTAACACTTCATGCCGGGCTTGGCCGCGTCGATGAGGCTCGGGTTGAGGAAGAAGCCGGCATCTTTCGCCTTGTCGGTGCCGTCGATGACGACCTTGGCACCTTCGCTGGAGGCGTTTTTCACGTACCCGGCAACCTTGTCGCGGTGCTCGCGAGTGATCAGCGGCCCCATCTCCGCCGACGGGTCGGTGCCCGGGCCGACTTTGATGTTCGGGATTCGCGTCTTGATCTTGTCGACGAGCTTGTCGGCGATCGAATCAATGGCGACCACCACCGACACCGCCATGCAACGCTCGCCCGAAGACCCGTACGCCGCGCTCACCGCCGCGTCGGCGGCCATGTCGAGGTCGGCATCGGGCAAGACGAGCATGTGGTTCTTGGCGCCGCCGAGTGCCTGCACGCGCTTGCCGTTGCGAGTGCCCGTCTCGTAGACGTACTTGGCGATCGGCGTCGAGCCGACGAACGACACCGCGGCGATGTCCGGGTGCTCGAGAATGCGGTCGACGGCGACCTTGTCGCCGTGCACCACGTTGAACACGCCGTCTGGCAAGCCTGCCTGGCGCAGCAGGTCGGCGATGAACATCGACGCCGACGGATCTTTCTCGCTCGGCTTCAACACGAACGTGTTGCCGCACATGATGGCGTTGGCGAACATCCACATCGGCACCATCGCCGGAAAGTTGAACGGCGTGATGCCGGCGACCACGCCGAGCGGCTGGCGAATCGAGTACACGTCGACGCCGCCCGCGGCTTGCTCGCTGTATCCGCCCTTCAGGAGTGCGGGAATTCCGCACGCGAACTCGAGGTTCTCCAGGCCGCGAGCCAACTCGCCCATCGCGTCGGCCGGCACCTTGCCGTGCTCGAGCGACACGATGTTGGCGATCTCCTTGCGGTTGGCGTCGACCAGTTCGCGCATGCGGAACATGATCTCGGCGCGGCGAGACAGCGACGTCGCACGCCAGCCCGGCAGCGCGGCCTTCGAGGCGGCGATGACGGTGTCCATCTCGGCCACGCTCGCGAAGTCGACTTTCGCTTGTTCTTCGCCGGTCGCCGGGTTGAACACCACGCCCGAACGCCCGGAGGTGCCGAGCACCACCTTGTTGTTGACCCAGTGACCGATGCGATTCATTTCGTTCTCCTTGTTGCTTTTTCGTCGTTCGAATGTCTTGCTGTCAAGCTTCGGACCGTTTCGTCGTGGTGCCCGCCGGAAGTTGCGCGCGACGGATCACCGGCGCGACGCGACCACCACATCAGTGCAGGTACTGGCTGAGGCCTCGCTTGATGTACTTGCCGTGGCCCTTGCGGCCCTTGTACGTGTCGTTCTCGATCACGACCATGCCGCGCGACAGCACCGTGTCGACCTTGCCGTCGACTTCGAAGCCTTCCCACGACGAGTGGTCCATGTTCATGTGGTGCTTGTCGTTGATGCCGATCTTGGTCTTCTTCGTCGGGTCCCACACCAAGATGTCGGCGTCGGATCCCGGCGCGATGATCCCCTTCTGCGGGTACATGCCGAACATGCGCGCCGGCGTGGTCGCGCAGGTTTCGACCCAACGCTCGAGCGAGATCTCGCCGAGCACGACGCCCTGGTAGATCAACTCCATGCGGTGCTCGACGCCGCCCATGCCGTTCGGAATCTTGCTGAAGTTGCCGAGACCGAGTTCCTTCTGGTCTTTGAAACAGAACGGGCAGTGGTCGGTGGACACGATCGCCAGTTCGTTCATGCGCAGACCCTTCCAGAGGTCGGCGTGGTGGTGATGGTGATCGTGCTTCGATCGAATCGGCGGCGAACACACGAACTTTGCACCTTCAAAACCCGGCTGTGCAAGGTGGTCTTCGAGCGTCATGTAGAGGTACTGCGGGCACGTCTCGGCGAACACGTTGAGACCCTCGTGTTGTGCCGCGGCCACTTCGTTCAACGCGTCGGTGGCCGACATGTGCACGATGTACAGCGGCACGTTGCCGGCGACCTTCGAGAGGATGATCGCACGGTGCGTGGCTTCACCCTCGAGCAGGCTCGGTCGCGAGTACGAGTGGTACTTGGGGTCGGTCTGACCACGGGCGAGGTACTGCTGCACGAGCACGTCGATGGCGATTCCGTTTTCGGCGTGCATCATGATCATCGCGCCGTTCTCTGCGGCGGTCTGCATGGCGCGCAAAATCTGGCCGTCGTCGCTGTAGAAGACCCCCGGGTAGGCCATGAACAGCTTGAAGCTGGTGACACCCTCGTGGTCGACCAGGTACGTCATGTCTTTCAGCGCCTGCTCGTCGATGCCGCCGACGATCTGGTGGAAGGCGTAGTCGATCGCGCAGTTGCCGCCGGCCTTGCGGTGCCATTCGGCGAGGCCGAGCTGCACGTTCTCGTTGTAACGCTGCAGGGCCATGTCGACGATGGTGGTGACGCCGCCCCACGCCGCGGCGATGGTGCCGGTCTCGAACGTGTCGACCGCCGCGGTGCCGCCGAAGGGCAGCTCCATGTGCGTGTGCACGTCGATGCCGCCCGGCACGACGTACTTGCCCTTCGCGTCGATCACTTTGTCGGCGGTCACGCCCATCGCGTCGGCCTGGCCGCGCGCGTAGAGAGCGGCGATGATTTCGCCGTCGACGAGCACGTCTTGCTCGTGGCGCCCTGACGGGCTCACGACCGTGCCGTTCTTGATGAGGATGCGTGCCATGGCTGTCTCCTTATCTATTGCGTGGGTTGTTGCTCGGTTGCTCGGTGATCGCTTTGCTGACTATCGGCGGACGAGTTCGGGGTACGCGTCGGGGCGACGGTCGCGGTAGAACGCCCAGCGGTCGCGCACCATCTTGATCTTGTCCATGTCGAGGTCGCGCACGATCAGCTCCGGCTTGTACGGGTCACCGACGTTGCCGACGAACTTGCCCTCCGGGTCGACGAAGTAGCTCTGGCCGTAGAAGTCGTCGTCGCCGTACTCGCTCTCGATGCCGACTCGGTTGATCGCGCCGACGTAATACATGTTGGCGACGGCCGACGCCGGCTGCTCGAGGCGCCAGATGTACTCCGAGAGGCCGCGGCTGGTGGCCGACGGATTGAAGACGATCTCCGCGCCGTTCAACCCGAGCGCGCGCCAACCTTCGGGGAAGTGCCGGTCGTAACAGATGTAGACGCCGACTTTGCCGACGGCGGTGTCGAACACCGGGTAACCGTCGGTGCCGGGAGCAAAGTAGAACTTCTCCCAGAAGCCCTTCACCTGCGGGATGTGCTGCTTGCGGTACTTGCCGAGGTAGCGACCGTCGGCGTCGATGACCGCCGCGGTGTTGTAGTACAAACCGGGTTGCACGATCTCGTACATCGGCAGTACCAGCACCATCCCGAGTTCCTTCGCCACGCTCTGGAACCGCTTCGTGGTCGGGCCGTCGGGAATCTGCTCGGTGTAGTCGTAGTACTTCGCATCCTGCACTTGGCAGAAGTACGGTCCGTAGAACAACTCCTGGAAGCACATGATCTGGGCGCCTTGCTTGGCCGCCTCGCGGGCCGCGGCCTCGTGCTTGTCGATCATCTTGTCCTTGCTGCCGGCCCAATCGGTCTGCAACAACGCTGCTTTCACTACGCGGCCCATGCCGTATTCCCCCGTTTCCCGTTGTAGACCTTCCAAGGTAGTGGCGCAGGTGTTGGCGCGTCACGGCCGCCGCCCTCGTTGTGCGGGCGCGGCGCTGGCTACCGTTGCCCGCATGGCGCAAACAACGAGGCCGCCGTTCGGCGGCACCATCGGCAAGACCTTCGAGGACTCCGTCCCGTGGTGGCCCGAGCTCCCATCGGCCCAGCCAGGATCACCCAACATCGTCGTGGTGTTGCTCGATGACGTGGGCTTTGCGCAGTTCGGCTGTTATGGCAGCGACATCAAGACTCCGACCTTTGATGCATTGGCCGCAGGTGGCCTTCGATACAGCAACTTCCATACCACCGCGTTGTGCTCGCCGACACGCGCTGCCCTGCTCACTGGACGCAACCACCACTCCAACGGAATGGGTCGCATCGCAAACATCACTTCCGGGTTTCCTGGATACAACGCCGAGATGTCGCACGAGGACGGAATGATTTCCGAAATTCTCGTGCGCAACGGATATTCCACCTTCGCCGTCGGCAAGTGGCATCTCACACCACCACACGAGCAGCAGATGGGAGCATCGCGCGGACGCTGGCCGTTGGGACGTGGCTTCGAGCGCTACTACGGATTCCTCGACGGAGAAACAGATCAGTACTACCCCGACCTTGTGTACGACAATCATCAAGTTGATCCACCACGATCACCGGAAGAGGGATACCACCTCACCGAAGACATGGCCGACAAAGCCGTGCTCTTCATCAACGATGCGCGCGCGGCGAACCCCAACAAACCCTTCTTCCTCTGGTTTGCCCCTGGGGCTTGTCACTCACCACATCAAGCGCCGAAGGAATTCATCGATGCCTACCGCGGACAATTCGCCAAGGGTTGGGATGCATGGCGCGAAGACGTATTCGCACGCCAGCTCGCGGCCGGCCTCATGCCGGCAGGCACGGAATTGAGCGATCGTCCGCACTGGATTCCGGCGTGGGATTCGCTCACCGCCGACGAGCGGCGTCTCTACGCGCGCATGATGGAAGTGTTCGCCGGTTTCCTCACCCACACCGATGCCCAGGTGGGTCGCATCGTCGACCACGTGAAGTCACTCGGTGAGTTCGACAACACCATCTTCGTCATCATGAGCGACAACGGCGCATCTGCGGAGGGCGGACCAAAGGGCTCCTACAACGAAGTGTTCTTCTTCAACTTCATTCCCGAGAGCCTCGAGGAGAACTTGAAGCGGATCGATCTGCTCGGCACGCCAGACGCACACAACCACTACCCGTGGGGCTGGGCTTGGGCGGGCAACACGCCCTTCAAGCGCTGGAAGCGCGAGACCCATGAGGGCGGTGTCACGGATCCGCTCATCGTGCACTGGCCAAAGGGAATTGCAGCGCGCGGCGAGGTGCGACACCAGTACACCCACGCCGTGGATCTGATGCCAACGCTCTTGGAACTTCTGAAGATCGCACCACCGAGCGAGATCGCCGGAGTCAAACAATCACCGATCGAAGGTGTCAGCTTCGCTCACACGCTCTCCAAGGGCGACGCCCCCACCAACCATCTCACTCAGTACTTCGAGATGTTCGGTTCACGCGCGCTGTACCACGACGGTTGGAAGGCCGTGGTGTTTCATCCGATGGCCAACCTTGCGTATGACGGATCCGATCCCAACCTGCCGTTCGACAAGGACGCGTGGGAGCTGTACCACATAGAAAACGATCGCTCCGAATCTCGAAACGTTGCGTCCCAATATCCGGAAAAACTGCAAGAACTCATCGCCCTGTGGTGGCGTGAAGCCGAGGAACATCAGGTCTTGCCTCTCAACAACCAGCCCGGCAAATTTGGCGACCGTCGTCTTCGACGCGAGCGTTACGAGTACAAACCGGGTATCGGAGCATTGCCGCGAGCAGTCGCACCGAACCTGCACAATCGCGGCTTCCGCATCGTCGCAGAGGTGGACTCACCGGGAAGCGTGAACGGCGCTATCTGTGCACATGGTTCGGCATCCGCCGGATACGCCGTCTACGTGCGCAACAACAGACTGCACTACGAACACAACTTCGTCGGACTGCACCGCTTTGTTGCCGCCGCCAACGTAGAAGTTCCCGCTGGACAACACCGCCTGGTGGTGCAGTTCACCATGACGGGTCGTTTCAAGGGCAACGTGGAGTTGTACTACGACGACCTGCCCGTTGGCGCCGCGGAAATCCCGATGACCGTGCCCTTCACCTACAGCGTCGCCGGCTTTACCGTGGGTTATCTGCGTGGACACTCGGTGATCGAAGAAGAGCACGCGCCGTTCAGCTTCACTAAGGATGCGTTGCACCGCGTGATCGTGGAGCCGGAAGGAAGAACCTGGCGCGACCCCGCGCGCGAGGACCGCGCGGCACTCGGTACGCAATAACCCGCTCGGCACGCAAGGACGAGCCCGACCCGCAAGACTTGGCGCATGAGCCGCGCGCAGCCGAACGTGCTGCTGATCACGCTCGACCAATACCGCGGCGACTGTCTTTCGCACCTCGGGCACCCCGTGGTGCGCACGCCCAACCTCGACGCGCTGGCGCGCGAGGCGACCACGTTCGCGCGCCATTACAGCCAGGCCGCCCCGTGCTCACCGGGTCGCGCGAGCCTGTACACCGGCACGTACCAGATGAATCATCGGGTGTGCTTCAACGGCTCGCCGCTCGACGACCGGTTCGACAACGTCGCGAGATTCGCCCGCCGTCGCGGTTACTCCCCGACGTTGTTCGGCTACACCGACCAAGGCATCGACCCGCGCCGTGCCACCGGGGCCGACGACCCGCGGCTCTCGACATACCAGGGTGTGTTGCCTGGGTTCGACTGGGCGCTCGACTTGAGCGAGCCGTACCGCCCGTGGCTCGACCACCTTCGCGCCAACGGGCACGCGTTCGACGACCACATCGCCGCGTTGACGAGCGAGCCCGAGCGCGACGAGTCGCTCAGCATCTCGCGTTTTCTGACCGACCGCTTCTTGGCGTGGCACGCCGAGCACGCACCGCGCGATAGCGACTCACGACACCGACCGTGGTTCGCGCACCTTTCGTACTTGCGTCCGCATCCGCCGTACACGGCGGCCGGCCGCTGGTCGCGCGAGTACGACCCGACAACCGTCGACATGCCGATTTCGCCGAGCGACGAACGACACGGCTTCCACGAAGCTGTGATGCAGTTGCCCGACACCAAGGCGCCGAGCACCGAGCAGGGCATGCGGCGGATGCGCTCGCAGTACTACGGCATGATCGGCGAAGTCGACGCCGAACTCGGTCGGGTATTTTCCGCGCTTCGCGAGCGCGGCGAATGGAGCGACACCATCGTCGTCGTCACCGCCGACCACGGCGAGCAACTCGGCGACCACGGCTTGCGGGAGAAGGTCGGCTTCTTCGAGCAGAGCTACCACATCGTCGGCATGGTTCGTGCGCCGCACCTGACGAAGGGCCACGGTCGGGTGGTCGGCGCATTCACTGAGAACGTCGACGTGTTCCCCACCCTGTGCGACCTGCTCGACGCGCCCGTGCCCGCGCAATGCGACGGCCGGTCGCTCGTGCCGTGGCTCGTCGGTGACACGCCCGCCGAGTGGCGCGAGATGGCGACATGGGAATACGACTGGCGACAGCTCTATATCTCAGACGATCCGGGTGGCGCGGCACTCAACTGGCCCCGCGACAGGCGACTCGAGCGCCAGCATCTCTGCGTTCAACGCGACGAGTCGTCGGCGTACGTGCAGTTCGGAAACGGCGACTGGCTCGCGTTCGATCTCGCCGCCGACCCGACCTGGAGAACGCCGATTCGCGAGGCTGCTCGCGTGTTGCCGCTCGCCCAGCGCATGCTCACCTGGCGTTCGCAACACGCCGAGCGCCGGCTGTCGGGCATGAAGCTCGAGGACGGCGGCGTCGGGCGCTGGCCCGACGACGTGCCGTTTCGCTCAACGTCGCGCTGACCACCAACGTCGCACTGACCGGGCACGCAACACGACGAACGCGGCGACGAACGTGGTGGCCGCCACAGCGTCGACGATTGCTTCGTCGGCGAGTCGCCACATCACGACCGCCATCAACGCGATGGAGCCGGTCGACACCCCGCGCAAGAACGCCGCGAACGTCGACGAACGCTGCGACCAACCGACGACGCGATCGACGAGCGCGGCGAACACGAATGACGGACCGAAGATTCCGACCGTCGCAACGACGGCGCCGGCAAACCCGCTCAGATGCCAGCCGATGAAGGTTGCGGTCGTGAAGACCGGGCCCGGCGTGAACTGCCCGACGGAGACCGCGTCAAGCAGCACCTCGGGGGTGATCCATCCGCGGTCAACGACCTCGCTCTCCAAGAACACGAGCAATACGTAACCGCTGCCGTAGATCACCGATCCGATCTGCAGGAAGACGAGGAAGATCTTCGTCAACGACGGCGACACGGCAAACAGCACCGCGAACGAGCCGAACGCCGCGGTGCGATGTTTCGTGCGCGAGCGCAACACCGTCGCCGCGGCACCGACGAGGGCGAGCACCAGCAACTCCGGCAGGCCCGCGACGGCACCGATCAGTGCTGCGACGACCACGACGACGTCGCGCCAGTCGCGCACGGCGGTGCCGCGAAGCGACCACAAGGCGTCGAGCACGATCGCCGCGACTACCGGCACCGCCCATCGCCGAACGTCGGCGATGACGGCGCTGGTCAGGACGTCCTCGTACAACCACGCGACGACGCACACGACGACGAAGGCCGGCACGATGAACGAGGCGCCCCCGGCGACGAGACCACGCCACCCTGCGCGCCTGGCACCGAGCGCCATCGCCATCTCCGTCGAGTTCGGCCCCGGCACCAGCGCGCAGGCGCCAACCATGCGCGCGAAGTCGTCGTCGGAGACCCAGCCGTCGCGCTGCACCACTCTGCGCCGCATCATGGCGATGTGGGCGGCAGGCCCGCCGACGCCGATGACACCGAGCCACGCGAAGAGTCGAACCACGCCGAGAATCGGGCCCCTTCGGGAGGCACCACCCTCGCGTTGTTGTTCAGGCGCCATGTTCGGCAAGCATAGGCACATGACATTTCGTTGGGGTATCGCAGGCACCGGTCGCATCGCTCGGGATTTCGTCGACGGACTGCGGCAGGTTCCCGACGCTGACGTCGTCGCCGTGTGCTCGCGCAGCGAGTCGACGGCAAAAGAGTTTGCGACGCAACGAAACATTCCGCGCTGGCACGGGTCGTACGAGGCGCTCGCCGCGGACCCGAACATCGACGTCGTGTACGTCGCGACGCCCAACTCGCGTCACCGCGACGACACGGAGATGTACCTCCGCGCGGGCAAACACGTGCTGTGCGAAAAACCGTTCGCGCTCAACGAGAGAGAAGCGAAGTCGATGGTCACGACGGCGCGCAACGAAGGCCGCTTCGTGATGGAGGCGATCTGGAGCCGTTTTCTGCCGGTGTACGTCGCGCTCGGAGAAGTGCTCGCGTCGCAACCGCTCGGCAAGATCACGCACGTCGAAGCCGACTTCGGTTTCGTCGCGCCGACCGAACGACAGCACCGACTGAACGACCCGGCACTCGGCGGCGGCGCGGTGCTCGACCTCGGCATCTACTGCTTGCACTTCGCCCGATTCGTGCTCGGCGGCCACGACACAGTCGTCGCCACTGGAGAACTCAACGACCAAGGCGTCGACATTGACGCCACGTACACGCTCACCTATCGATCCGGCGCCACGGCCACGCTGCGCAGCACCACCCGGCACGCCACCCCGTGCACGGCGACGATCGTCGGCGAGCGCGGCACCATCGAAGTCGCGAGCCGGATGCACGTCTCGCCCGGCTTCACCGTGAAACTCAACGGTCAAGCCGAGCGATACCACCGCCACGACGAGAACGGCCAAGGGCTGCGACACCAGGTGTTCGAAGTGCACCGCTGCATCGAGCAGGGATTCATCGAGAGCCCGCGGCTCACGCACGCCGAGACACTCGCCTACGCGGCGACGATGGACGAGATTCGCCGCCAACTCGGCGTGCGCTACGCGACCGACGCACCGAGCACATGACCTCCGGCGCGCACTCGCGCTTCGGCGTCGTCGCGAGCGCGGACGGCGCAGCCACCCAGGCCGGTGCCCACGTGCTGGCGCTCGGCGGCAACGCCGTCGACGCCGCGTTGGCCACGAATGCCGCGATGGCCGTCGTGGCACCGCACCTCTGCGGTATCGGCGGCGATCTCTTCGCGTTGGTGCACGTGAACGGCACGGTGCACGCGCTCGACGCCGCGGGTCGGGCCGGCTCGGGAGTGAGCGCCCAACAACTGCGCGACGAGGGCCACCGCGAGATGCCGTTCCACGGCGACATCCGCACCGTCACGGTGCCCGGCGCGGTGTCGGGGTGGATCGCCCTGCACGAACGCTTCGGCACGTTGCCGCTGTCCACGATCCTCGCCCCGGCGATTCGTCTCGCCGAGCAAGGTTTCCCGGCCTCGCCGTTGCTGGCTGGTTCGCTCTCGTTGATGAACAAGAAGTACGCGCCGAACTTCGCCGATCTCGCCCGCCAAGCGACGCACGCCGGTGCTCTCACCCGCCGTGAAGGTGTCGGACGCACGCTTCGTGCGATCGCCGCCGGCGGCGCCGCCGCGTTCTATCTCGGCGAGTTCGGCGAAGGACTCCTTGCGATGGGCGACGGCGCCTACACCCACGACGACCTTGCGAACGCGCGCGCCGACTGGGTGCTCCCGCTCTCGATGGATGCATGGGGGCATCGCGTGTGGTCGATACCGGCACCGTCGCAGGGATACCTCTTTCTCGCGGCACTCGGCGCGCTCGCAGAGATCGATCTTCCTGACGACCCCGCTGACCCGCAGTGGGCGCATCTCTTGATCGAAGCCGTCACCGCAGTGAGCCACGACCGCCCGCGCGTCCTGCACGACGAAGCCGACCTCGCTGCGTTGCTGCCGTCGTTGGTGAGCCGCGCGTCGCAGATCGACCCTTCGCTCGCCTCGGTTCGACCGACGCCGGGCGCCGACGGTGACACCACGTATCTGTGCGCCGTCGACCGCGACGGTATGGGTGTGTCGCTCATCAACTCCAACGCCTCCGGGTTCGGTGCGCTGCTCGTCGAGCCGCGCACCGGCATCAACCTGCACAACCGCGGACTCGGCTTCAGCGTCGAGCGCGGACACCCGGCAGAAGTCGCACCCGGCCGCAAGCCCCCGCACACGTTGTGCCCGGCAGTCGTCACTCGTGCCGACGGTTCGTTGCACTCGGTGCTCGGCACCATGGGCGGCGACGCACAACCACAGATCGTGCTGCAACTCGTCACTCGCCTCTTGCGTCACCGCCAGTCGCAGTTTCCGTGGGAAGTCGTCGACGCCGGTCGCTTCGCTCTGCGCGGGCCCGTCACCGGTTTTGACTCGTGGACGTCAGGCCGACCGCCGACCGTGCAAGTCGAGGGACACGCGCCGGACGAATGGATGACGGGGCTCGCCGACCGCGGCCATGCCGTCGAGCGTCGCGGACGATTCGACTCCGGCTTCGGTCACGCGCACTGCATCGTCGTGCGCGACGACGGCGCGTTTGCCGGCGGTGCCGACAGTCGGACGATCGTCGGAACCTGCGCCGGCCTCTGACGCCGACGCGAGCTCAGCAGGTCATCCGATCTTGTAGCTGATCTCTTCTTTCAGCGCCTTGAAGACGGCGTCACCCTTGGCGACGAGCGTCAAGCGGCACTCGCCCTTGGCGACGAATCGAACGGTCGTGACGCGCGAGTCGCGGCTCACCGTGCACGTCGACTTGGTCGTGCTCCGAACCCGCACGTCGACGCCTTGCTCGGTGGCGAGCGACTCGTTGTCGAGACGTCGCGACGAACCAGCGGCGACGGTGCTGCCCTGCTTCGGAAGCCCGAGCGTGCGCGGCTTCACTTCTTGCTTGGCGAGAAACACGAGCGGAACGATCGTGTCGAGAGCGCGATCGGTGATTCCTCGGTGATCGCGGTACACGAAGAGGAAGCAGTCCCACGCGCCGCACTGGTACGTCGTCGACCCGACGGTCACCGACTCACGCACGGTGAACTTGAGCGGCCCTGCCGCCGACTGCGAGCCGCGCGCGCCGTCCATCGACGCCCAGATCATCACGTCGGTTTGTTGCAAGCTGCCGTTGCACTTGAGGCCCGTCGCCGCTCGTTGGCCGATCTCCGGGCGGTAACACTGCTGGATGTACACGCCCTGCGTGGCGGGCACCCCGGCCACTTGCACGTCGATGACCGTGCCGTCGACGAGGGAGATCTGCTGGCTGAGCGACACGGCAATCGCCGCGGACGCTGGTGCCGCCACGGCGAGCGGTGCGGCCACGGCGAACACACCCGTCAACCAGAGAACGGAGCGGCGGATTCGGCTCTTCGTGGCCGGTGCGTGAACACGAGTTTTCAAGATTCGTTCGCCAATGCGGTTCATGTGGGGGTGTCCGTTCGGTGTCGAGGCGGAGCGTGAGGGTGTGCGCCTCACGAACCACCGGTGAAAGTGATCGGCACGAAGACGTCTTGCGAACGATCATCGCGGCGAGTGTGATCGGCGAAGCTCACCACACCGCACGCTTCTTTGGTGCAGTCGATGGCATCGCCGATTGCTCGCGCCAACAAAGTTACGGAGAACGATCCGTCGGCAGCGAATGGAACCGTGAGACCTTTGGCATACGCGGGTGGATTCGTCGAGATCCACTCGGATACCGGCGACGATCCGTCAATGTTCACGCCGCCGACGCAGCGACGCGAGTCCGTCCACGCGGCTTGGTTGCACACGATGATGTAGATACCTTTCGACACGTCATAACCCGTGCCGCGCACCGTGATGCGCGTGCCGGACGGCGAGAGGCCGGATGATTGAGAGAGCACGAGACGCGGAGTGCCGGTGCTCGTTCGCAACGTGGTGGTGGTCACCAACGAGCTTGCGGGCGCGATCGTCGTCGCGACGACCGTGGTGGGCGCGGCAGTCGTCGGCACATTTGCGCCAGGCATGGTCGTGGTGGTTGCCGGCGAGCCATCGACCGCAGTGGTGGTCGGAGCGCCAGCAACCAGCTCGTTTGCCGACACGGTCGTCGGTGCTGCCTGCGGACTCGACGTGGTGGTCGCGGCGATCTCACCGCTCGCTTCGTCGTCTGCGAGCAAGTCGGTTCGGCTCGTCGAGTCGTCGGAACCGCACGCCGTCAACGATGCCATCGCCAGCACCGCGAGTAACGAACGTCTCAGCGTCGCGTTTCGGCGACCAGACCGTGCGCTCGTACCCTTGAGCGTGATGTTGCGGCGGGTGTGGATGGTCGGCTCGTTGCTCATGTTGGCGGTGGTCGGTTGCGGTGAATCGCGCGAGAGTGCCCCGGGCGACGCCAGTTTCATTCTGTCTGACGATTACGAGCTTCCCGTCGTCGAACGCGACGATCCCGCGCTGCCGACGCGCACCACCGGAGCCGACGGCGTGGTGGTGGACGTCACGGACGTGAGCCGCATCATCGTGCTGAACCAAGCGATCGCCGAAATCGTCGTGTCGCTCGGGATGCGCGAGTCGATCATCGGTCGGGATGCCACCACCACCATCGCGGCCCTCGCCGACGTGGCGAAGGTGAGCAACGGTCACGACATCAGTGCCGAGAGCGTGCTGTCGTTGCGACCGACCGTGGTCATCGGAGACACTCGCACCGGGCCGCCGGAGGCCATCGACCAACTGCGCAGTGCGGGAGTTCCCGTGTTGATCGCACCCGAAGTGTGGACGCTGTCGTCACTGCCGTCGCGCGTCGAGATGATCGCCAACGCGCTCGGTGTCGAAGCGGCCGGTGAGCGTCTCGTCGCGCTGAGCGAGCAAGCGATTGCAGACGCTCTCGACGGAGTCGGCCAGTACGCGAGCGTGCCGCGCGTCGCGTTCTTGTACGTGCGCGGCACCGCCTCGGTGTACTTGCTCGGCGGTTCGGGCTCGGGCGCCGACGAGCTCGTCGCAGCGGCCGGGGCAGTCGACGTGGGCGCGCTCAACGGGCTTTCGTCGTTCACTCCGCTCACCGCCGAAGCGATCGTGCAGGCCGATCCCGACGTGTTGCTCGTGATGACGCGCGGGCTCGATTCCGTTGGCGGCATCGACGGGCTGCTCGAATTGCCCGGGGTTTCCAGCACTCGCGCAGCGTCGGCGCGCGCCGTGATCGCCGTCGACGACGACCTACTACTCTCGTTCGGTCCGCGAACCGGGGCACTCATCTCACGTCTCGCCGAACTTCTCGACACCTACAGCAGCGACGCATGACCGAAGCACGCCGAACCAGCCTCGCCGCAGTCGGAGTGTTTCTCGCCGTGCTGTTGCTGATAACGATGTTGGTGTCGCTCGCTTCGGGGGCGTTCCGCATTCCGTTCGGCGAACTCTTGCGCATCATCGGCGACGGCCCGAGCCGGGGCGACTCTGACGTCGTCGCGCACAACGTGTTCTGGCAGGTTCGTCTGCCGCGCGTGGTGCTCGCGCTCGTCGTGGGTTCGAGCTTGGCCGTCGCCGGCGTGATCATGCAGGGAATCTTCCGCAATCCCCTCGCCGAGCCGGCAACCGTCGGCGTATCGGCGGGTGCGGCGGTGGGTGCCGTGATCGCGATCATCGTCGGTTTCAACCAGTTTCCGCTCGGCGTGCAACTCGCGGCGTTCATTGGCGGCACGCTCTCCACTGCGCTCGTCTACGTTCTCTCGCGATCCGACGGCAAGACCGAGGTCGTCACGCTGATCCTCACGGGCATCGCGATCAACGCTTTCGCCGGCGCGGTCATCGGCTTTGCGGTGTTCGTGGCCGACGACGACGAGATTCGATCGGTCACCTTCTGGAGTCTCGGCACCCTCGGGCTCGCCACGTGGAAAGCCGTCGGTGCCGTGACGCCGCTCGCAGTAATCGGCGTTCTCATCAGCGCCAAGTTCTCGCGGGTGCTCGACACCTTGGCGCTCGGCGACCGTTCCGCCGCGCATCTCGGCGTGCGCGTCGAGCCGGTGCGACTGCAGGCGATCGCCGTGGTCGGCTTGCTGGCGTCGAGCGCCGTTGCGGCGACCGGGATGATCGCCTTCGTCGGATTGCTGGTGCCGCACATCATGCGCATCGTGCTCGGGCCGCGCCACCGACACCTGTTGTGGACCGCGGCGCTGCTGGGAGCGAGCGTCACCCTGCTCGCCGATCTTGCGGCAAGGACGCTTCTGTCGCCGGCCGAGTTGCCGCTCGGCGTGGTGACCGCATTGATCGGTGCGCCGTTCTTCTTGTTGCTCCTGCGCAGCACCCGTCGCAGCCAAGGCGGTTGGGCATGAGCACGTCGCTCGTCGCACGGAACGTCGGCGTCGTGCGCGGCGCCGTGCGACTGCTCGACGACGTCAACGTCTCCGTGCAGTCGGGCGAGTTCGTCGCCGTGCTCGGCCCCAACGGCGCGGGCAAATCGACGTTGCTCGGCGCGCTCGCCGGAGACTTCCCGCTCACGAGCGGTTCCGTCGCCATCGACGGGCACGACATCGCGACCCTCGGGCCGCGCGACTTGGCCCGCCTGCGCGCCGTGCTGCCGCAGCAAATCGTGATCTCGTTCCCGTTCACCGTTCGGGAGGTGGTGGCGATGGGCCGCAACCCGTGGCGCGACGAGAACGACGACGACCGCGTCGAAGCAGCGATGCGACGTCTCAACGTCGAGTCGCTGCAGTCACGCACCTACCAGACACTGTCGGTGGGCGAACAAGCCCGCGTCTCCATGGCCCGCGTACTGGCGCAAGACACGCCGATTCTCTTGCTTGACGAGCCGACTGCCGTTCTCGACATCGGCCAACAAGAACGCTTCTTGGCCGTCGCCCGGTCACTCGTCGACGAGGGTCGCGGTGTCATCGCCGTGTTGCACGACTTGAACGTGGCAATGCGATTCGCCTCGCGAGTGGTCGTGCTGCACGAGGGTCGATGCGTCGCCAGCGGCGCACCGCGCGACGTGCTGACCCCGGCGTTGCTGAGCAACGTGTACCACCAAAAGATTCGTGTCGACAGCACGAGCGACGGTCGTCCGGTGATTCTCCCCGACCATCGCGCCTAGCGCGCGACTCGCAATTGTTGGTGCGCGATCACGCCGTCGCGCGCGACATGCGACCGTTAGTGCGCGCCTTCGAGCGCCGCCATGCGGCGGAACTGCTCCACGACGTCGGGGCTCTGGTGCTTCGGGTCGCGTGAGCGATACACCGTGTCGACGTTGACGCACACTCGACCGAATTCTCCCCAACCGCCGAACGTGCCGAGCGCGATGTCACGGGCCGCGTCGAAGGCGTCCATGCCGGCGTCTTGTCGCGCCGACGCCTCGGTCAGGATGTACGACAAATAGTCACGCACTTGCGCGACGCCGGCGTTGTCGGTGATCGGCCCGTGGCCGGGAACCACCGCCTCGGCGCCGAGCGCGGCGATCAAATCGCACGCAGCGATCCAGTTCTCCAGCGGTCCGGCCCAGACGATCGGCGTGCCGTTGATGAACAAGATGTCGCCGGTGTACACCACCTTCGCGTCGGGCACGTGCACGATGACGTCGCCGAACGTGTGTGCCGGGCCGACCTCGATCAACTCGACCACGCGACCCGCCACGTCGACGTCGAGACGGCCTTCGAAGGTGCGAGTCGGAGGCGTCAACGTGATGCCATCGAAGTCGAAGTCGCCGAAGAAGCGGCGGAACAACTCGCCGACTTCTCCGGGAGCCTTGTTGAGCGCGGCCAGCATGGCCGGCGGCACGTGCTGCATCTCCTCTGCCGCCGCCTTTGAAGCGATGATCTCGGCGTTGGCGACTCGCTCGTTGCCGTAGCAGTGGTCGCCGTTGGCGTGCGTGTTCACCACCGTGGTGACCGGTGCGGTGCGAGTGAGCGGTGACATCGCGGCGAGCATCGCGTCAGTGAGCCTCAGGTCGAACAACGTGTCGACGAGCAACGACCGGCCGTCGCCGACGACGAGACCGGCGTTGCTGTATCCCCAACCGCCGTCGGGTTGCAGGTACGCGTGGCAGCCGTCGGCGACCTCGTGCACTCCGAGCCGGTAGTCGAACACGAGGTCAGTGTACGCTCGCGGCATGCGTCGGTTCACGTTCGGTGCGACTCGTGTCTGACTTGGTGCTCGACTCGCTGCGGCGGCGCATGCGGGCGATCTTCTCGCTCTACGAAGACGCCACAGCGACGATGCACGCCGAGCACATCAACTACAAAGAGCGGCACGACGTGCTGCCGATCGCGTTCAGTCTCTTCCACATCACCAACATGATCGATGCCTCGCTGATGCTGCTGAACGGCAAGCCGCCGCTGTGGAACGACGATTGGGCCAGTCGCATCAACCCCGCGGTGAACGACCACGGCAAGCACCGCACCGTCGAGGAGATGGTGCACCAGCAAATCGGCGACTACGAGGCGTTCAAGGACTACATGTCACAGGTGTTCGCCCGAGTAGAAAGTTGGCTCGCCGAACTGTCGCCGAACGACCTCAACCGCGTGATCTTCACCAAGCCGTACCCGCCGCAGATTGCGACTACGTACTCGGCGCGGGTCGGAGGCGACAACGGCATCACCGTGCTCGATGGTCTCGAGTGCTGGATCTACCAGCACGCGCTACGTCACATGGGCGAGATCGAGTACGCGCGGCACCTCGTCGGCCTGCGCGGCATGACTTCGTAGCGCACGTCCGAGAGCCGGAGCTCAGGCAATGCTGATGCGGGTTACCGCGAGCATGCTGCACCAATAGAAGTCGCGTTCATGTCCGCAGGCCGGGAACACCACCGACTGAATCGGCGAACCGGTGTCGACACGCGCCTTCTCGGCACCCGTCATGATGTCGCGAACGACGACCTGTTCGACGCCGCGGGTCGAGTCATGATCGGCGGTGACGATCTCCGCCGACTGCGGATAGAGCAACATGTGCGAGCCATGGTTCTGTTGGTGCGACCATTCGAGCGTGACCGACGAATCGTCGTATCGAAATCCGGCGAGCACGCCGTTTCCGCTGTCGAAACCCACCACCATCTTCCGCTGCGCGTCGACCAGCGGCGGGTTCGCCACGACGCCTCCGGGCAATCCGCAGATTTCCGTGAGTGACGTGCGGCCGGAGTCCAGCTGAACACGCACGAGGTGCAACGGCGTCGTCGCGGTGCCCACACCGCGCAACGTGCCGGCGAATCTGTGCGTCGACTCGCCGTTGTCGAGAAACCACGCCGACCCGTCGGCGATGACCGCGTCCCACCCGAAGCCTTGGCCGTCGAAGTGGCGATAGTGACCGCGAAAATCGTCGAGCCTCAGGCGCGAGCCGTCCCACTTCGCGCGCCACAACGACGTGGTGCCCACGACGTAGACGTCGTCGTCATCGGCGGAGAGGCGGGCGATCGACGCTTCGGGCAACTCGAGCGTCGCAACGATTCGTAAATCGCCCGGTGCGAGCACGATCAGCTCGCTCGCCGCGAAGGGCTCGACCTGCTCTTGACCGGGTCGCGAGCCGGCGAAGTCTTTCGTGACGAGGTGCCCGTCCGGCAACGTGACGAAACTGTTGTACGGTCGGCGGCGCGGCAGCTCTTGCGACGCCACTCGTCGCAAGTCGCGAGTCAGTCGGTGCGCATGGTTGCCGAACACCACGTAGAGATCACCGTCGTCGTGCACGGCGATTCCGCCGGGCCATGCCGGCCCGCCGCGCAACCGCTCGCTCGAGGCCAGCGTTTCGAGCGTCGTCGGGTGCAGGCGTTCCACCCACGACTCCGCGTCGTCTCCGCCCGTGTGACACAACGCAAACACCTCGTCTGGTGTGGGGCTGACCACCATCGTGAGCACCATCATCGACCTGCCGTGCGCACGCAACGACTCGCCGGCACGAAGGTCGAGGCGGGCGCCGTCTGCCCACTGCTGGCGGCGCGGCCCGCCGTCTTCTGCCAGCCAGACCACGCGTGAAATGTAGTTCAGCCGCCGTGACATCAGTCAGACGAAAATCTGGTCGTTGCTCATTAGATTGAAACCGATGCGAAAACTGTTGCTCGTCGCCACTGCGGCCGTGCTGGTTGGCTGCACGTCAGCGCAGCCGTTTGCCGAGAATCTCTCGCCCACCGCGGCGAACGGTCTCAAGCTCTCGCAACAGTCGGGGTGCGCATCGTGCCACGGGTCCGACTTCGGCGGCGGCACCGGCCCCACGTGGCAGGGCATCGTCGGTCAGACGGTCGCATTCAAGGGCGGCGAGTCGGGTGTCGTCGACCGCGCCTACCTCGTCGAGTCGATCAAGTACCCCGACAAGAAGAAGCGCGTCGGTTACTCGGTGATCATGCCGTACAACAACCTCAGCGACGCCGAGATCTCCGACATCGTCGACTACATCGAGGCACTCTCCAACTAACTTCCAGTCGACGCCAGAACGGGCGCGACGCACGCTGCGGTTGCCTGCGTCGTCAGCGGCGGTTGCGCACGTGGTCGGGCACGTCCATCGCGACGCCCGCTCCGTCTGACTCGGGCTCGCCGAACACGGTTCGCACCGGCACCACGCCGCCCCAGAAGGGCAACTCGTAGTCGCTCGCCGGATCGTCCTTGGGCGGCCCGCTGCGCACCTTCGCCGAAGCGCCGTCGAGCGAAAGTCGCCACACCGTCGTTTGACGAACCTCGACGCGATTCGGTTCGCGGGCATGTCCGAGACGACCAGGCAGGAGAAAACTGCTCAACACGTCGAGTGCCCGCTCGCGCTCGTCACCTTCCAACACGTCGGGCACTCCCGTCACGACCACGCTGCGGTAGTTCATCGAAGAGTTGAACAACGAGCGCGCGTACACGATGCCGTCGAGCAGTGTGACGGTAACGCAAATGGGTCCCTCGGTTCGCATCAGTCTGCTGGCCACCGAACCGTGGATGAGAATCGAGTCGCCGTCGAGCGCGTACGCCATCGGGATCACGACCGGTGCTCCGTGCGCGTCGATGATGCCGACGTGCGCGACGAGCCCCTCGGCGAGAATCGCGCGAATCGTGTCGCGTTCGGCGCTGCCACGTTCCGGATGACGACGAACTTCTCCCATGACGTCCTGAGACTACGAGACGGTTAGTCTCGGCTTCATCTCCAGTTCACCTGCTGCTACCCCGTCGCTCTCATACGCCTACCGAGTGCTCGGCCTCACCGCCATCGCGACGTTCCTGGTGTCGCTCGACCTGTCGATCGTCGTCGTCGCGAAGCGCACGATCGAGGAAGACCTCGGCGGCGGCAGCGTGCTCACCTGGGTGTTCTCCGCTTACGCCATCGCGTACGCCGCGGCGCTGTTGACCGCGGGTCGCTTTGCCGATGTGTTCGGCCGCAAACGCAGTTTCATCCGCGGCGTGTTGTGGTTCAGCCTCGGTTCGCTGCTGTGCGGTATCGCGCCGAGCGCGTGGTTTCTCGTGCTCGCTCGCGTGGTGCAGGCCATCGGCGGGGCCCAGCTCACGCCCGCCACGCTCGCCTTGGTGCTGCCCGAGTTTCCGGTCGAGAAGCGCACCCAGGCCATCGCCATCTGGGGCTCGGTGGGTGGCCTCGCCGCGGCGCTCGGCCCGTCGATCGGCGGCGTGCTGGTCGACACGCTCGGCTGGCGATCGCTCTTTTTCGTCAACATTCCCTTCACCCTGCTCACCGTGGTGCTCGGGCAGAAGATCCTGCGTGAGTCGAAAGATCCGAACGCGCAACGCAAAGTCGACTACGTGAGTGCGGCACTCGGTTTCTCTGGCGTGGCTTTGGTGGTGCTCGGCATCTCGCAAAGCGAAGTGTGGGGATGGGCCGATCGTGCGACGATCGGGTCGATCGTGGTCGGTGTCGCCCTGTGCCTCGCGTTCGCCAGGCGCTGCCACATGTCGGCCAATCCGATTCTCGACTTGAAGCTGTTCCGTCTGCGGTTCGTCGTGGCGGCGAACGTGGCCGGCGTGTTGTTCAGCATGGGCTTCATCGGCATGTGGCTGCTGAACACGTTCTGGTTGCAGGCCGTGTGGGGGTACAGCGTCGCGTTGTCAGGCTTGGCCACGATGCCCGGGCCCGCGAGTGCCGCGTTCATCGCGCCGTTCGCCGGCAAGTACGCAGATCGCTTCGGGCACTCACGAGTGTTGTTCGCCGGCTCGCTCTTGCTCGGCACGGGAACGTTGGGACTGACGCTCACGATTCCTTCGACTCCGTCGTATGTGGTGCATTACTTGCCGTGGATGTTCGTCACCGGGTTCGGCGTGGGGCTCAGCATCTCGACACTGTCGAGCTCGGCGACCGCGTTCTTGAAGCCGACGCAACTCGCGATGGGCTCGGCGCTCAACAACACGTTCCGCCAGGTCGGTACTGCCCTCGGTGCGGCGTTGTCCCTGGCGATCGCCGCCCCAACGCTGGCACGAGTGGACGCCGCGCGACGCGCCGGCGAGTCGGTGGCCGACGTGTCGACGCGCGAGCTGCACGGAGCATGGTTGATGAACGCGGCCATCTATCTCGCGGCAGGACTGGCGATGCTGGCGATCTTCAAGCGTCCGACCGAATCACAGATGGCGGACGCACGCGGCGACTAGTCGCGGTCGCGGCGGCCCTTGCCGAGAATCGCCGACACCACGCTGATGACGAGGCCAGCCCAGAACGCGGAGCCGAACCCGCTGACATCGAGGGCATCGCTCGCGTCACCGACGAGCATCAGCATCCACGCGTTCACGACGATGCTGAACACGCCGAGCGTCAGGATCAACGCCGGAAACGCGACCAGACGAATGAGATTGCCGACCACCGCGTTCGCGAGACCGAAGAGGGCCGCCACCCAGAGGTGATTCCAGACTCCGTCGGCGATGTTGATGCCGCCGACGAAGACGTCGGCAAGCCACACTGCCAAAGTCAGCGCGATCCAACGACCGAGCAGGTTCATCGCGGCGCCGCACCTTTCGCGGCCGAGTCGGGCGTCTCTGCTCGTGCGGCCACGAAGAGCGGGATCCGGCGAGCGGTCTTTTCCTTGTATTGCGCGTAGGGTGCGAACACCGCGACCGACCGGGCCCACCAGGCGTCGTACTCCGCCCCGTCGACGAGACGCACGTGCACGAAGAACGGTTCGGGACCGTCTTGCACGGTCACTTCTGTCGGGTGCGCGACCAAGTTGTAATACCAGTCCGGATTGTCGGGGGCGCCGCCTTTCGAGGCGACGAGCGCGTACTCGCCGTCGTGCTCGACTCGCATCAGCGCGATCTTTCGAACCGTGCCCGACTTCGCGCCGCGCATCGAGACGATGATGACCGGGATCCCCGTCTCGCGCAACGTGCCGCCCTCGCGCCCGCCGGTGCGCTCGTACAGCTCTACTTGGTCGCGCACCCACTGGCTGGTGCTGGGGACGTAGTCACCGACCAGAGACATAGTCACCGACGAGTTGTGCCATGCAGGCAGTCTGTCACGGGCGGGCTCAGGTCTTCGGGTAGCGCGAACCGTCGGGGAAGTTTCCGTACAGCGGACGATCGCCGTTGGTGACCGAGTCGACGAGCAAGTCGCCGCCGACGAACGCACCCTTCCACGATCCGCCGCGACCACCGAACACTTCCTCGCGGTCGCCGCGCGAGCGCGGCTTGTTCACGCCCACCTTGAACGCCATGATCTCGTCCGACACTCGCTCGGCGAAATCGAGATCGTCTGTTGCCACCGACGCGACGAGCGAGCCGTTCGAGGCGTTCATGGCGCTCAGGAACTCCGCCTCCGTGTCGACGACCACGATCGAGTCGATCGGACCGAACGGCTCTGCGTGATGCAACGACCACGCCGACGGCGGTTCGAGCACGCACGACGGCGCGGCGTACGCCGAGGTGTCTTGCCCGTCGATGAAGCGGCCGCGCGAAAGATTGGCGTGCAAGAGCGGGATGCCGCCAGTGGAGATCGCTTCTTCGAATTGCGCCGCGAGGTTCTCGGCCTTCGAACGTTGAATGACTGGCCCAAAGTCAAGGTCCGGCAGCGCGTCGGCGTCGTTTTCCACCGCACACGGGTGGCCGAACTTGAGCGACGCGACGACCGGGTAGTACATCTCAAGAAAGTCGGGAAGCAGACGGCGTTGCACCACGTAACGCGGGTACGCCGTGCATCGTTGCTTGGCGTAGGCGAAACCTTTCTTCAGGTGTCCGGCAAGGTCGTTCCACTGCGAAAAGTTCCAAACACCCCACGCGTTGAGTCCTTCTTGTTCGAGCACGTGACGCTTGCGCAGGTCGGCGAGGCGCGTCGCGACTTTGCGGCCGTTGGTGCGGCCGCCGACGAACACGAGTGCGCCGAGTTCGGGGGTGCTGATCAACGCTTCGCTGAGTTCCGCACCGCTGCCCGACACGAGCGTCGCCGGCAGGCCCGCGCGCGCCATCATCACGTGCGCCAGTGTGAGCGCATGGAAGCCGCCCTGCGTCGGCGTCTTTGCCACGACCGCATTGCCGGCGAGTAGTTGCACCAACTCGGCGTGCACGAGAACGCTGAGCGGATAGTTCCACGACGCGATGTTCGACACCGGGCCGTCGAGCGGCACGCGGTCGGCCAACTGTCGTTCGATCTGCGTGAGATACCACTCGACGCCGTCGAGGCAACGGTCGACGTCGTCGCAGGCGAGCTTCCAGGGCTTGCCGATTTCCCACATCAAGAGCCCGGCAATCGTGTCGCGATGCTCGCGCAGGAGTGCGACTGCTTTCGATACCCGACGCATGCGCTCGTCGAGCGGAACCTGCGACCATTCTTTGTCTTGCTTGACGGCCATCGCCATCGCCTTGTGCGCGGTGGCGGAGTCGATGACGGCCGGCCCGATGATCTGCGATCCGTCCACTGGCACCACGTGCGGCCGAGTCGTGCCGCCGGCCACCCACTCGCCGCCGATCAAGTTGCGCAACGACTGCGCTTCGAACGCCTCGGGTGCGATGGCGCGAGCCTTGGCGTAGTAATCGGCCCACGCCGTGCCCGGCTTCACGTGCAGCGGCATGGTCTCACGCTACGAGTCGGAGTGGTTGACCCCTCTAGTCGTTCGACGACTTTTCGGCGTGAGCCAACGCGTTGCGCAGCATGCCCGGGAAGATGATCGCGTGAAACGGGATGAGCACCCACCAATACAGCCGCCCGGCCAACCCGCGCGGGCGAAAGATCGCTCGTTGCACCACGTGCGTGCCGACAGCACCACCTCGCCCGGCGCCGTTGCCTTCGCCAGCTCCCCCAGTCGTGGCGGCCACATCGGACAGTCGGAACTCCAGCCATGCTTGGCCGGGCACGCGCATTTCGGCGCGCAACAAGATCGTCTCGTTGTCTTTCACGTCGGCGACTCTCCAGAAATCGAGCGGGTCACCCACGCGCAACACGTGCTGGTCTCGCCGCCCGCGACGCATGCCGACTCCGCCGAACACCGAGTCGATGCGGCCGCGTATCCGCCACGCCCACTCGAAGCCGTACCAGCCGGTGGTTCCGCCGAGCGACGACAACACCTTCCACACTTCGTCGCGGGACGCCGACGTGGTTCGTTCGCGCTCGTCGACGAACAACGTGCCGCCCGTCCACGCCGGGTCGGTGACGGCGACGTCCCAGGCCACCCACGGGCGCGACGCGTCGGTCCATCGCGTCGGGGCGTTGGTGCGCTCGATGGCACGCTTCACCGCCTGATCGAACGTGAGCAGTCCATCCGGGGGCGGTGGCAACACCTTGAGCACCGACTTGGCCGGGTCGACGACGACCTTGTTGATCAACGAGTCGATCAGCGGACGCGCGATCGACGCCGGCACGGGCGTGACCAGCCCCACCCACATGCTCGACACTCGCGGCGTGAGCAGCGGCACTTTCATGATGATGCGACGACGCAACCCGGCGACCTTGGCGTACCGCGCCATCATCTCGCGGTACGTGAGCGTCTCTGCGCCGCCGACGTCGAACACTCCCTGCACGTCCTGGCTCGCCCGTGCGGCGGCCACGAGAAAGTGCAGCATGTTGACGATCGCGATCGGCTGGGTCGGATTGTCCACCCACCGTGGCGTCACCATCGCCGGCAGATGCTCGGTGAGATACCGCAGCATCTCGAACGACGCAGAGCCGCTGCCAATGATGATGCCGGCGCGCAACTCGATGACCGGCACTCCGGTGCTGGCCAGCACCTTGCCCACCGAACGGCGCGACTCGAGATGCTTGCTCAGGTTCTCGTCGTTGGCGATGCCGCCGAGATACACGATTCGCCGCACCTTCGCGCGCGACGCCGCCTCGGCGAACTTGCGTGCCATCGCGGCCTCGAGGTCGTCGAACTTCGCCCCGGTGCTGATCGAGTGCAGCAAGTAGAACGCGACGTCCACGCCGACCAACGCGGCATCGAGCGACTTCTCGTCGATCGCGTCACCTTCGACGACGTCGACGCGAGCGATCCAGGCCGTGTTGCGAACCTTCGCCGCCGAGCGCACCAACACTCGCACCGAGAAGCCCTCTTCGACCAGCAGCGGAACGAGTCGCCCGCCGACGTAACCGGTCGCGCCGGTGACGAGCACCCGTGTCGGTGTCGTGGCCGCGTTCATCAGTGTGACGCTAGGTCACCAGCGAGCACGACTCTCGTCGCGGGTACGCTCGTCACCGTGACGGCGTCCAACGAGGGCATTCACGGCGAAATCGGGCGGCGTTTGCGCTCGAAAGGGCTCGTGTACACCCGCGGCAGACGACAGCTCATCGACGCGCTGCTCGACATCGGCCATCCTGCGAGCGTGCCGCAACTGATGAAGCATCGCTCCAAACTCACGCAAAGTTCGATTTACCGCAACCTGGCCGACCTCGAGCAAGCCGGCGTAGTGCACCGCGTGGCTGGCAACGACGACCACGCGCGGTACGAACTCGACGAACATTTCATCGGCCATCACCATCACTTGATCTGCGTCAAGTGCGGCGTGGTCGCCGACTTCGTCGTGCCTGCCAAGGCGGAGCACACGCTGAACGCCACGCTCGAAGCCGCCGCAAAACTCGGCAAGTTCCGCCTGACGGGCCACCGGCTCGACGCTCTGGGACTGTGCAGTCGCTGCAAGTAACGGGCGGTGCCACCGCCGGTCGGCGCGAGTCGGCGACTCGTGTTCCGTGCGGCTAGAAACGAAGTCGTGACTTCGCAGCCGTACGCCTACATTGCCGGGCCGCTCTTCGACGAAGGTGAGCGTTGGTTCATCGAGTCGGTCGATGCGCGGGTCGCCGCGCTGGGTTTTCGCACGTTCCTGCCCCACCGTGACAATCCACCGAAGACGCCCGAGACGGTGCCCACGATCTTCCAGAACGACAAAGGCGCGATCGACAAGTGCGACGTGATCGTCGCCAATCTGAACGGCGTCATGACCGACGACGGCACCGCGTGGGAACTCGGCTACGCCTACGCGCTCGGCAAGTACGGCATCGGGATATTCACCGACTGGCGAGCGAGGTTTCCGGCCGAACTCGAAGTGGTCAACCTCATGATGCAGTGCTCTCTCGACGTGTTGGTGCGCTCGCTCGACGACCTCGACCGCGCGCTGGTTGCGTGGAAGTCGTCGCACTGGAAGCAATAGCCGCCGGATCGCACGCGACATGAAGTTCTCCGACGTCAGACTGCTCAGCTTCGACTGCTACGGCACGCTCATCGACTGGGAGTTCGGCATCACCGACGTGGTCACTCGCTTGGCTCGGTCGCACGGCGTGCAACCGACCGAACAAGAAATTCTCGCCCTCTTTGCCTCGCACGAAACGCACGTGCAAGACGCCAACCCGACGTGGACGTATCCGGTGATCCTCGCCGAGACGTGGCGACGCATGGCCGAAAGCCTCGGGCTGCCGTCGCGCACGAGCGGCGCCGAGCAATGCGAACGCGACGCGCAGACGTTTGCTTCGTCAGTGCCCACGTGGCCGGCGTTTCCCGACAGTCACGACGCACTGCTCGACCTGCAACGACAGTGCAAACTCGTGATTCTCTCGAACGTCGACAACGCCAGCTTCGCCGGGTCGAACGCCCGTCTGGGCGTCACGTTCGACGCGATTCTCACCGCGCAAGACATCGGTTCGTACAAGCCCGACGTGCGCAACTTCAACGTGCTGCTCGAGAAGGCGCGCACAATGGGCGTGGGTGTCGACCAGCACCTGCACGTCGCGCAGAGTCTGTTCCATGACCATGTTCCCGCCCAGTCGGTGGGTCTGAAGACCGTGTGGATCAATCGTTACGGCGCCAAGCGAGCCGCCGCGGGTTCGCTCGGCGCCACGCCCGCTGCCGCACCCGTGACCCCGCATTGGGAGTACCCGACATTGCGAGCGTTCGCCGACGCGCTGTCGTCGGGCTGAATCGTCGTCGCACCACGGGGCGAAACACCACGGCATTTGCGGGCTGAGCCAGAGCGCATCGAACGACGCGCAACTAACCTTTCCTGGCGTGGGAAACATCTTCGCCCCGGGCATGCCCACGCCCTCGCTGGCGGCCGCGCGGAAGATCCGTATAGGCGGCAACGCATACCCGTTGGTGTTGCCGAAGCTTCGCGACTCTCGCCTGCACGTGGCGGGTGTCGTCATTACCTTGCACACTCTCGGGCAGGTGGGTCTCGGGTTCCACGTGAGCGTTCCCCAGATTTTGGCGGCCATCCTCACGTGTTTCGTGCTGCAGGTGATGATCACCTTCCGCGAGAAGCGGGCGTTCGTGTGGCCGGCCAGCGCGATGCTGACGGGCAGCGGCATCGCGCTCATCTTGCGGGTTCCGAGCACGCCGGTCGGTGACCATTGGTCGTTTCACCAGTGGTGGATGTTCTCCGGTATCGCCGCGTTCTCGCTGTTGACCAAGTTCATCGTGCGACGGAACGGATCGCACGTCTTCAATCCTTCAAACGTCGGTCTCGTCATCGCGTTCATCGTGCTCGGCAGCACCCGCGTGGAGCCGCTCGACTTCTGGTGGGCGCCGATCAGCAACCCGGCGATGGTGCTGGCGTACGCGGTGATTCTCGTCGGTGGCTCGCTCGTCACGCGTCGTCTCGGCCTCATGACCACGGTGCTGTCGTTCTGGACGGTGCTCACCATCGGCACCGCGGTCAACGCGGCGTCGGGCCAGTGCTTCACTGCTCGTTGGGCGTTCGCACCGGTGTGCGGCACCGACCTGTGGGTCACGCTCGTGACGTCACCGGAGATTCTCATCTTCACGTACTTCATGATCACCGACCCGCGCACCGTGCCGCTCGGTCGCGTCGGTCGCATCCTGTTCGGCGCGCTCGTCGGCACGGTGTGCGTGATGCTGATGGCCCCGCAAGAGACCGAGTTCGGCGCGAAAGTCGCGCTGCTCGCCGGTCTCACCGTGATGACCGCGGTTCGACCGTTGCTCGAGCGCGTAGTGCCGGCACCGGGCAGCGAAGGCGACACGTTGCGTGCCTTCGCCAAGCGCGTGCTGAACGGCGGCGAGACCGTCGCCCCGTCCGCCGTGCGCACCAAGCGCGGCTCCACCGTCGTGCTCGCGGCGGCACTCGTCGTTGGTGCGCTTGCCGTTGGAGGGCGATCGGCGCAAGGAATCTTGGCCAGCGAGCCCGAGAACCTGATGGGCCGACTCGCCACCCGCATCGATCCGGCGACGTTCCCCTCGATCCGCGTCGACCAAGCAGTCATCGACTGGAACCACGAGATCAACGTCGACGGCGCGCGCACCATCGTGCTCACCCTCGCCGAGAACCTCGCCCTCGAGAGCCAGGCGATGCTCGACAACGACGCGAAACTCCTGGAGGCCGTCGCCCACGGCGACCGGCTCGAAGCGATGCAGGCCCGACTCGCCGACGCCGCACTCTCCGGCCAGACCGTCGTTGATACGTACGACATCGACGACGTTCGCGTCACGTTGCTCGTGCCGTTCGGCAGGCAAGACGGCCTCAGCCTCGGCATGATCGCCCGAGGCACGCGCCTCACCGAGGTGCGCGATTCATCGGGCACCGTGGTGTCGCGACGAACGGAGTCGTTCGAGACCATGTGGGCGATGCGACGTGCAACCGGCGCGCGCTGGCTGATCGTCGCCGAACTGCCCCTGCCCGACAACGCGTGAGCCCGCGCGCTCGGCGCTCGCGCACGCTCGTCTCATGAAACGGAGCTCGATCCTCGCCTTCTCCTTGGCGTTGGTCGGCGCCGTCGGTGCGACGATCTTCGTCGTTCGTGCACAAAGCGACGACGGCCCGGTCGTGCCCTTGCTCGTGGACGAAACCGCGTCAGCTGGCATCGACCACGCTTACGACGGCGAGTATCCGTTCTTCGTCGGCGGCGGAGTCGCCACGTTCGACTGCAACGACGACCTCAAGCCCGACCTGTACTTCGCGGGAGGCGTCAACCCCGCCTCTCTCTACGTGAACCAAAGCCCGGTCGGCGGTGCGTTGCGATTCGCCGAGAAGATCTCTGCCGTCACCGATCTCGACCTCGTGACCGGCGCGTACCCGTTGGACGTCGACAGCGACGGCGTGCTCGACCTCGCGGTGCTTCGACGCGGTGCCAACGTGATGTTGCGCGGCCTCGGCGACTGCGAGTTCGAAGACGTGACGGAGTCACTCGGCATCGACGGCGGCAACGACTGGACCGTCTCGTTCGCCGCGACGTGGGAAGCCGGTTCGTCGTTGCCGACGCTCGCATTCGGCAGCTACCTCGTGCCCGACACGTTCGACTGCGCACCGAACCGGCTCGTGCGCCCGACGTCGGATGGTTACGGCGACGTCGTCGATCTGCCTGCGCACTGCACGCTGTCGTTGCTGTTTTCTGACTGGAACCGCGACGGCGGAATCGACCTGCGCGTCAGCAACGACCGCAACTACGACCGCGAAGCACGCGAGCAGCTCTGGCGCATCCGACCGGGCGAGACACCGCGCGAGTACACGGCAGCGGACGGTTGGCGAGATCTCACCATCTGGGGCATGGGCATCGCGAGCCACGACGTGACGGGTGACGGCAAGCCCGAGGTGTACCTCACGAGCCAGGCCGACAACAAGTTGCAGACGCTCGAAGACGGCGCCAGCGGCCCCGCCTACCGCGACATCGCGTTGGCTCGTGGGGTGACCGCGACACGCCCGTACACGGGTGGCGACATTCTTCCGTCCACCGCGTGGCATCCGGAGTTCGACGACGTGAACAACGACGGCATCATCGACTTGTTCGTGGCGAAAGGGAACGTCGAAGGACAGATCGACTACGCCGCGTTCGACCCCAACAACCTGCTGCTCGGACTCGCCGACGGCACGTTCGTCGAACGCGGTGCCGACGCCGGCATCGCCAACGACGCGCGGTCGCGCGGCGCGGCTTTGGTCGACTTGAACCTCGACGGCATGCTCGACCTCGTCGTCGTCAATCGCCGCGTGCAGGTGGAAGTGCGCCGCAACGTGGGTGACGGCACCGCGACGTCACCGACAATCACTGGCAACTGGCTTGCGCTCCGCGTGCGACAGGCTGCACCGAACACTCGCGCAGTCGGCGCCTGGGTCGAGATTCGCGTCGACGGCCGCAGCATCTGGCGCGAAATCACGGTCGGCGGCGGCCATGCCAGCGGAGACGCCGGTTTCATTCACGTCGGGTTGGGCAAGGCGACTCAAGCCGAAGTGCGCGTCACGTACCCGGGTGAACCTGCAGGCACGTGGCAGACGGTCGATGCCGGGGCGTTCTACGACGTGTCGCGCGACGCGATGACGCCGGTTCGCCTGCAACCGCGCGACTGACCGGAAGTCGGTCGCGGACTGTCGCGCGACTAGCTGGAACTCGTTCGCAGACCGTCGCGCGACTAGCTGGCGCTGGCGGGCTTTTG
>DAIPHP010000004.1:0-12016 GCA_036771295.1 Ilumatobacteraceae bacterium | reverse complement strand
TTCGCAGACCGTCGCGCGACTAGCTGGCGCTGGCGGGCTTTTGGCCCATGATGATCATCGCGAGCACTTCGTCTTTGGTCACCTTGTTCTTGTCGACGGTGCCGACGAGGCGGCCTTGCATCATCACGCTGATGCGATCGGCAAGGTCGAACACGTCGTGAATGTCGTGACTGATGAGGAAGATGCCGATGCCTTCCGACTTCAGTTGTTCGATCAGCTCGCGAACCTGCTCGGTCTCCGCCGGGCCGAGTGCGGCGGTCGGCTCGTCCATGATGAGGATCTTGGCGTTGAAGTGCACTGCTCGCGCGATCGCCACCGACTGGCGCTGGCCGCCCGACAACGAGCGCACCGCGGTGCTCAAGTTCTTGAACCGCGGGTTGAGGCGCTTCATCACGTCGCGAGTGGCCGAGGCCATCGCCGAGTCGTCGAGCGCGCCGCTGCGAGTGCGCAACTCGCGACCGAGAAACACGTTGCCTGCTGCGTCGATGTTGTCGGCGAGCGCCAGGCGCTGGTAAATCACTTCCACTCCGTGGGTGCGCGCGTCGCGCGGGTTGGCGATGGTGACCGGCTGACCGTTCACCAGTATCTGGCCGGAGTCGGCAGGATGCGCGCCAGCCAGCGTGTGCATCAGCGTCGACTTGCCGGCGCCGTTGCCGCCGACGAGTGCGACGACTTCGCCCGGGAACAGGTCGATGGTCACGCCGTCGACGGCGCGCAGGCCGCCGAACGACACCTGAATGTCGCGCATCTCCACCAGCGGAGTACGGGTCGGTGCGTGTGTGCTGCTCATGTGGTCACCTGCCTATTGGCGTCCGGTCTGGATGATGAACGCGGCGAGAACGAGGCCGACTGCGAGCGAGATCATCGCGGTGCGCCGGCGGTTGAGTCGCAGGGCGGAGTCGATCGACACCGCGGTCACCAAGACGATGCCGACCACGATGTCTTGCGAGGGCGAGTCGATTCGCAACAGCACCATGCCGGAGCGCAGCGACTGCATCACCACGGCGCCGAGCACCGCGCCCGAGATGGTGCCGATGCCGCCGGCGAACGACGTGCCGCCGATCACCGCCGCCGAGATGACGTCCAGTTCGTTCTGGATGCCGAGGTTGGTGACGGCGGCGTTCAGTCGCGCGGTCTGCACCGCGCCAGCCACCGCGCACAGCACGCCCATCAAGACGAACGTCATCATGATCGTGCGTCGCGTGTTGATACCGCCGAGTTCCGCGGCTTCCGGGTTTCCGCCGATTGCGTAGACGTAGCGACCGAAGCGTCGGCGACGAGCCAAGTACGTGACGACGACGGTGACGAGAATCAGGATCACGACGGGGTTCGCCACGCCGGTCGGCATGCCGTCGATCGGCGACTCGTATCCGATGGCGATCAGCCATACCGAGAGAATGATCACCGCACATGCGACGATCGCGAAGCCGACGTCGAACGGAAGCGGTCGCACGCCGAGCTCGTAACGCTGGCGACGACGACGTGCCAGCCACACGCTGGCGACCGCGCCGATGCAGCCGACGATGGCGAGCACCCAGCTGCGCGCTTCGCCGAGCGAGCCGTTGGGGCCGCCGCCCAGCAACTGGAAGTTCGTGTCGAGCGGCGAGATGGTCTTGCCTTGTTCACCCATGCGGAAGATGAGACCGCGCCATACCAAGAAACCGCCGAGCGTGACGATGAACGCCGGCACTCCGCCGTACGCGACGACGGCACCTTGCACCGCGCCGATCGCCGCGCCGAGCACGACACCGATGGCGAGCGCGATCGCCCAGGTGTACGGCTGGTCGAAGCCGAGACCGAGACGCTCAGGAATCCATCGTGCTTGGGCGACCGCCATCACGTAGCCGAGGAAGCCGAGCAGCGAGCCGACGGACAGGTCGATGTTGCGCGACACGATGATGAGCACCATGCCGGTTGCCATGATGGCGATCGATGCGCTCTGTACCGAGAGATTCCAGAGGTTGCGCGAAGTGAGGAACGCGCCGTCGGACAAGAAGTGAAAGCCGAGCCAGATGATGACGAGCGCCGCGATCATGCCGGCGAGGCGAGTGTCGATTTCGGTGGACGCGAGCAACCCGCGCACGCTGCGCCGAGAAGAAGCGTTCGAGTCGGCGGCCGTGGTTTGACGAGTGTCGCTCACGTGTTGAGGCCCCCCATGCCTGTGCACTTGACGTGCATTACCCATTCGTTCGTTTCATAAAAAGTAGCCGTAAAAGGAACGTGCCCTCCGCCCGTGAGGGCGGAGGGCACGTCGCGTGTCAGAGACAACGCTGCCCGGTCACGGGCAAGCGGCTACTGAACCTGCGGTGACTCCTTGGCAGAGCGTCGCCTGATCGGTCCAACCCGCGTCGAGCACTTCATTCAGGTTGTCCTGAGTGATGGGCTTGGGCGTGAGGAAGATCGAGGAGATCGAGTTTCCACCAGGCGTGGTGAACGGAGATGCACCCGAGACCGCTGAGGCGTCCGGGTTCGCGCAAAGCGCGAGCGCCGACTCACCGGCAACGCGGCCGAGTTCACGAGCGTCCTTCCACACAGTCAGCGACTGCGTGCCGAGAGCAACGCGGTTCAGCGCGGCCTGCTCGGCGTCCTGACCCGACACCGGCACTTTGCCGGCGAGGCCCTGGGCTGCCAAGGCGGCGATCACGCCACCGGCCATGCCGTCGTTCTGCGCGAGAACGGCGTCAACCTTGTTGCCTTCTGCGGACAGCACCTGCTCCATGGTCGCCTGCGCGTTTGCAGGGTCCCAGTTGTCGGTGTAGGTCTCGGAGACGATCTCGATGTCACCCGATGCCACAGCGGCACCGATGACTTCTTCGAAGCCCTCGCGGAGGAAGTCCGCGTTGGCGTCGGTCGACGAACCCTTGACGATCACATAGCGGCCCTTCGGCACGCGCTTGAAGATTTCCTCAGCCTCGAGACGGCCGACACCCTTGTTGTCGAACGTGATGTAGAGGGCCTGCGGATCCTCGATCAAGCGGTCGTACGCAACGACCGGCACGCCTGCACCGATCGCGCTGGCAACGGCCGGCTTGATCGCCGTTCCGTCTTGTGCCAGGACGATGAGAGCTTGCGCACCCTGCGAGATGAGGTTCTCCAGGTTGCTGGCCTGCGTCTCGGCCGACGACTTGGCGTCGTTCGAGATGTAGGTGCCGCCGCCGGCCTCAATGGCCGCCTTGATTGCGGGCTCGTCCCACTTCGCCCAGCGCTCTTCCTGGTAGTTGTTCCAGGACACGCCGACGATGCAGCCAGCCGCTTCTTCGGTGGCTTCTTCGGTCTCAGCTGGTGCCGCGGTGTCGCTCGTTGCCGAGTCGTCATCGCCGCCACAGGCCGCAAGGACGAGTGCCCCTGCTGCCATGAGAGCGAAGAACTTCTTTGTGTTCTTCATTCTTTTCCCCCGTGATGGTTTGGACGGTCCCCTGTGGACCGTGGCTCCAGCCTAGTTACGGTGAGACGGAAGGCACAAACACACAGGGCCATCCGTTCGAGTTGTTCATCTTCGCGACACGTTGCCGCCCCGCGCGCCCGGGGTACCACCCGACCGCGGCATGTCGCCCCATGTTCCAGACCGAGTCACGGAAACTATGTTGAGGGCACTCCTTATGTCTTCATCTCCATCGCCTGCGGGCAACCTCCACGACGCGTCCGGTCATCGCCCGATCTTCGCCGGTTTGTCCGACCACCGTGCCGGCATCGGCGCGGTCATCCGCGAACGCCCTGACAAGTACCTGATGCTCATGACGTTCGCCCAAGAGGTGTTGCGCGAAGCCGCCCACCTCTCCCCGACGGAACGCGAAGTGATCGCGGCGTTCACCAGCAAGCTCAACGGTTGCGAGTACTGCTGCGGGTCGCACACCGCGTTCGCCGCGTCGCTCGGCGCAACGGCAGACGACTTTCGGGCAATCGAGTCGGGCGACGGCACCGGGCACCCTCTTGAGGCGCTGCTCGCGTACGTGAAGAAACTGACGCTTCACCCGAGCACGATCGCCGAGACCGACAAGCAGGCCGTGCACTCGGCCGGCTTCACCGAAGACCAGCTCAAAGACGCCATCGCGGTGTGCGCGGCATTCAACTTGTTCAACCGCATCGTCGAGGGCCACGGCATCGGGCCGCACGACGACTACACGGCGGACGCCAAGATGATCAACACGCACGGCTACGACCGGCGACGTTGAGCGACAGTCGCGAACTCACCACCAAAAAGCAGAACCGAGGAGCATCATGACCAAGCAGACAGCCGACAAGTTTTCGTTCGGGATGTGGACGGTCGGGTGGCAGGCCCGCGACCCGTTCGGCGAACCGACGCGCGCCGCGCTCGACCCGATGCACATCGTCGACAAGCTGGCGGAGATCGGCGCTTGGGGCGTCACCTTCCACGACGACGACCTCGTACCGTTCGGCTCGAGCGCCAGCGAACGCGACGCGATCGTCGCAAAATTCAAGCAGCGCCTCGCCGCGACCGGCATCTGCGTGCCAATGATCACCACCAATCTGTTCTCGCATCCCGTTTTCAAGGACGGCGGATTCACCAGCAACAACCGTGACGTGCGCCGGTACGCGCTGCGCAAAGTGCTGCGCAACATCGAACTTGCCGCCGATCTCGGCGCTCGCACGTTCGTGTTGTGGGGCGGTCGCGAGGGCGCGGAGTACGACCACGCCAAAGACGTGCGCGCCGCACTGGACCGCTACGCCGAGGCGATGAACACGCTCACGTCGTTCGTCGTCGAACGCAAGTACGACATCCGGTTCGCGATCGAACCGAAGCCCAACGAACCGCGCGGCGACATCTTGCTGCCCACCATCGGCCACGCGATCGCGTTCATCGAGCGGCTCGAGCACTCTCACCTCGTGGGCCTGAACCCCGAAGTTGGCCACGAGCAGATGGCGGGCCTCAACTTCACGTCAGGTATCGCGCAAGCGATGTGGCAGGGCAAGTTGTTCCACATCGACCTCAACGGACAGCGCGGCATCAAGTACGACCAAGACCTGGTCTTCGGCCACGGCGACCTGATCAACGCCTTCAGCCTCGTCGATCTGCTCGAGTTTGGCGGCGTGAGCGGTGCCCCGGCGTACGACGGGCCACGACACTTCGACTACAAGCCGTCGCGCACCGAAGACACCGACGGCGTGTGGTTCTCGGCCGCCGCCAACATGCGCATGTACCGACTGCTGCGCGAGCGCGCCGCCGCCTTCCGCGCCGATCCCGAAGTGCAAGAGGCGTTGCGTGCTGCGCGCGTGGCGGAGCTGTCGACGCCGACGCTCGCGGCCGGCGAGTCGTGGAAGGACATCATCGCCAACGACACCATCGCGAAACTCGACGTCGACGCCGCCGGCGCGAAGGGCTACGGCTTCGTGCGGCTGCAGCAACTCGCCGTCGAGCACCTCATGGGCGCGCGCTGACCCGTGACCGGGCGGCAACGTTCGCTGACTGTGATCTGAGATGGTGCTCGTCGCGGGGGTCGACTCCTCCACGCAGTCGTGCAAGGTGGTGGTTCGCGACGCGACGAGCGGGGCGTTGGTGCGCCACGGATCGGCAAAACATCCCGACGGCACCGAGGTAGACCCCGCGTATTGGGAAACCGCGCTCCACAAGGCGATCGCCGCGGCCGGAGGCCTCGACGACGTCGCTGCGATCTCCATCGGCGGACAACAACACGGCGCAGTCTGTCTCGACGCAGATGGCAACGTCGTACGACCGGCGTTGTTGTGGAACGACACCCGCTCTGCCGACGCTGCATCGCAACTCGTGAAAGAAATCGGGGCTGCGGCGTGGGTCGAGGCGACCGGATCGGTGCCGGTTGCCTCGTTCACCGTCACCAAACTTCGTTGGATCGCCGAGCACGAACCGAAGAACGCCGAACGAATCGCGGCAGTGTGCCTGCCGCACGACTGGCTCACGTGGCGACTTCGCGCGGCGACGACGTTGAACGATCTCGTCACCGACCGTTCTGACGCTTCTGGCACCGGTTATTTCGACTCGGTCGCCAACTCGTACCGACGCGACTTAGTGCAGCGAGCACTCGGCCATGACGTGCTACTGCCGCGCGTGTTGCAACCTGCCGAGTCCGTCTCGTGGGGTTCGCGCGTCGTCGGGCCTGGTGCAGGCGACAACGCGGCGGCCGCGATCGGTGTCGACGCACGCGACAAGGCGGTCGTCTCGCTCGGCACGTCGGGCACGGCGTTCGTGCGCAGCAAGGTGAGCGCGCGCGACGTCTCGGGTGCGATCGCCGGTTTCGCCGACGCGACCGGTGCGTTTCTTCCGCTCGTCTGCACGCTGAATGCCGCTCGCGTGCTCGACGCCGCGTGCGCGCTGCTGCGCGTCGACCATGCGACGCTCTCCGAACTCGCACTCTCGGCGCCCGCGGGTGCCGGGGGCCTGGTGATGGTGCCGTATCTCGCCGGCGAGCGCACGCCGAACTTGCCGCTCGCCACCGGCTCGGTGCTCGGAATGACGCTCGACAACGCGACTCCCGCCAACCTCGCACGCGCCGCGGTCGAAGGCGTGCTGTGCGGAATGGCCGATGCGCTCGACGCGCTCGTCGTGAACGGTGCTCGCATCGATCGTGTGGCGCTCGTCGGCGGCGCGGCGGCATCTGCCGCGGTGCAGAGCATCGCCCCGGCAGTGTTCGGGGTGCCCGTGGAGGTGCCCCCGCCCGGCGAATATGTCGCCGACGGCGCGGCGCGGCAGGCTGCATGGGTGCTTCGCGGCGAGTTTCCGTCGTGGCCGCTCGACGCGCCGAGCGTGACGCACGAGTCAGAACCGACACCGCACGTTCGAGCAAGGTACACAGAAGCACGAGAGCATTGGATGTCATCATGAGCACGAAACTGCAGCACTGTCCGCTTCCGGAAACCGACGTTCCGTCGACGCCTCCCCCGCCGCTCTCCGCGGCGATCTACAAGTCGCGGATCGTGGCGACGTGCGAAAGAGCGCGATCAGCAGGTGTCGACGTGCTCGTGGTGTGGGGCGACCGGGAACACTCGTCGAACATGTCGTATCTCTCCGGCTTCGACCCGCGCTTCGAAGAAGCCTTGATGGTGATCTCCACGTCGGGCGCCCGCGCACCGCGACTGCTCGTCGGTAACGAGTGTCTTGGTTTCGCCCCCGACGCGGAAATCGGCATCGCAGTGGAGTTGTGGCAAGACCTCAGCCTGATGGGTCAGCCGCGCGAGCGTTCGCGCACGCTGCGCGATGTTCTCGCCGGCGAAGGCGTCGTAGCCGGTGCGCGCATCGGGTGCATCGGTTGGAAGACCTATTCACCGGCGCTGCTCGGCACGAGCGGACAAGCCGAGCAGGCGATCGACATGCCCGCGTACGTGGTGGATCTGCTGCGCGAGATGACCACTGGCGGCGGCACCGTCGTCAACTCGACAGGCATCTTGATGAACGTGAGAGACGGCCTGCGTCTCATCAACGAGCCAGAGCAGATTCGGCTCTTCGAGTACGCGGCGTGCGTCAGTTCGAGCGGCATCATGTCGCTCTTGCAACGCGTGCGCCCGGGCGTGCGCGAAGACGACCTCGAACGCGAACTCGACAGCCGCGGTCTCACGCTCAGCTGCCATCGCATGGTGGGCTTCGGAGAAAAGGCGCGGCGTGGTCTTGCCAGCGCGTCGGCGAACACCGCTCGCCAGGGTGACGCGCTCACCACGGCGTTCGGCGTCGCCGGTGCGCTCACGTGTCGCGCCGGCGCGGTGGCGAGCGGACCGGAAGAAATGCCCGAGGCCGCCCGCGACTTCTACGAGAAGTTCTTCGCCAACTACGTCGAGGTCGTGCGGGCGTGGTACGCGGCCGCGCGCGTCGGCGCGACCGGCGGCGAGGTGTTCGCAGCCGCAGAAGAAGTTCGCGACCAGTCGCTGTTTGACTTCGCGCTGAACCCCGGGCACTACCTGCATCTCGACGAGTGGGTGAACTCGCCGTTCGCCAAGGGCAACGACGTGACGCTTCGTTCGGGAATGGCGATTCAGGTCGACATCATTCCGGTGTCGAAGGGACCGTTCTGTTACGTGAATCTCGAAGACGGCATCGTGCTCGCCGACGAGGAGTTGCGCGACCGCCTGCGACGACTCGACCCGGCGTTGATGCAGCGCGTCGAGCGCCGCCGCGCCTACATGACCGCCGTGTTGGGTTACCGACTCGACGAGAGCGTGCTGCCGCTCGGCAACACGTCGGGTTGGCTGGCACCGTACGTGACGAACCTTTCGCTCGCGGTCACGAACGCGTAGTCGAAGTACCGAAGCGCAACCAGCACACGCCGAAGCGTCTGGCCGACGCTCAGCGTTCGATCAACGACACCGAACACGCGGTGCCCACCGTCAGCGGCTCGTCCGGGCCGACGTCGGCGACCAACGTCGATCCGTCGGCGGCACGGATGGTGTACCGGTGTGCCGCGCCGAGAAACTCGACTCTCGTGATCGTGTGTTGCCCGCCGGCTGCGACACGCAGCTGATGCGGACGCGCAAGTCGCGACTTACCGTCGGTGGCGCGGACGTACGACGACACCGCGAGAAAATCGGCGACGAACCGCGTCGCGGGTTGGTCGTAGGCGACGCGCGGCGACGCGCACTGCAAGATCTTGCCCTCGTCCATCACCGCGACACGATCGCCGAGGGTGATCGCCTCGTGTCGATCGTGCGTCACCAAGATCGCGCCGGTGTTGCGTTGCGCCAAGATGGCCTTCACTTCCCATCCGAGTTCTTCGCGTAGCACCTCGTCGAGCGCGCCGAACGGCTCGTCCAGCAGCACGACGTCGGGGCTCGGCGCGAGAGCACGCGCCAGCGCCACTCGCTGTTGCTCGCCGCCCGACAACTGGTGCGGCCACCGGCGGGCGAGGTGCTCGAGCTTCACGAGTCGCATCATCTCGTGCACGCGCTCGGCACGCTGTGCCTTCGGCAGATGACGCAAGCCGAACGCGATGTTTCGGTCCACGCGAAGGTGCGCGAACAGCGCGTTGTCTTGAAACACCAGCCCAACTCGACGCTTCTCGGGCGGCACGTTCGTGACGTCACGACCGGCGAGGTGGACGCTCCCGGCTTCGAGCGATTCGAGTCCGGCGATCGCGCGCAACAATGTGGTCTTGCCGCAGCCGCTGGGGCCCACCAGCGTGACGAGCTCGCCGGCATTGACGGAAAGATCGACGCCGTCGAGAACGTTCTTGGCGCCGAGCTTTCGACGGAGTCCCGTGACGCGAACGGCCGGCTCGCTCATGACGCGAACTCTCCCCCGCGCTCGAGGGCTGCGAGCAGCACGCCGACCGCGATCATCCCGACGACAACCATGAGCAGCGACGGTACCGCTGCTTGCACCCACAAACTCTCCGACGTCGCCTGCCACACCCACACCGCGAGCGTGTCGACCCCGAACGGTCGCAGCAACAGGGTGATCGGCAGTTCTTTCACCATGTCCACGCACAAAAGCGCCGTCGCCGCGAGCAATCCGTAGCGTGCGGCAGGCACTTCGACCGCTACGGCAGTGCGCACCGAACCCGAACCCAGTACTCGGGCACTCTCGCGCGTCGACGGCGCCAAGCGGTCGAGGCTCGCCTCGACACCTTGGTAGCCGACGGCGAAGAACCTGGTGACGAGCGCGAACACCAAGCCGACGAGTGAACCGACCAAGAAGAAGCCGTCAGGCAACCAGTTTCTCCGGTCGAGTGCCGCCAGCATCACGACGACACCGACGGCGACGACCGGACCCGGCATGGCGTAACCGACCGTCGCGAAACGACCGACGACTCGTGCCGCTCGTCCTCGGCGTGTCACGACGAGTGCGAGCACGGTTCCGACGGTGATGCAGACGAGCGTCGCGATGCCCGCGAGCATGAGCGTGTTGCCCGCGTGGTGGCCGACTCCGCCCGCCACGGTGACCGACTGCCCCGAGCCGGCCGCCTCGAACGTCCAATCAACGAGTCGCGCGAGCGGCAACACGACGGCCACCGCGACCACGATCAGCGAACCGAACAGTGCCAACGACGAACGCGCGGGTGACAGTGACTGCGGAGCGAGCGGTGTCTCGCTGGCGCGGCGGCCACGACGGGCGCCGCGTCGCAACAGGCGCTCTGCAGCCACGAGAACGATTGCCGCACCGGTGAGCGCGCTGGCGAGTTCGGTTGCCGCACCACGATTGCCGGAATCGAACCACACCCTCATGACTCCGTCGGCGAGCGTGCTGACGTTGAACAGGCGCACGGTGCCGATATCGGTGAGCACTTCCATCGCAACGAGCGCCGCCCCCGCCGCGATCGCAGGCCGTGCCGCCGGCACCGCCACTCGCCAGAACACTTCGAAGGGCCGGCATCCAAGGCTTCGCGCGGCGGCCAGCGTGTCGGCGCCCTGGTCGGCGAACGCTGCTCGAGCAAAGAGATAGACGTACGGATACAACGACACGACGAGTACTGCGGCGCACAGCCACATCGAACGCACGCCCCGCGCGCCCACGACGTTCGACAACGTGTCGAGCCAGACGAATCCGCCCACGTACCCCGGGATGGCGAGCGGCGTGACGAGCAGCCAGCCGACCAACGAACGTCCGGCGAAGTCGTACGCGCTCACTAGCCAGGCGAGCGACGTGCCGACGACGACCGCCCCGCACACCACTGCGACGAGCAGCACCGTCGTGTCGACGATCATCCCTGGCAAACGTGTTCGCCACAACTGGGCCCACACGTCCGTGTCCGGTTCGAGCAGCGACCACGCCAAGACCACGACGGGAGACGCGAACAGGGCGACGACCGACCCGATGGTCACCCAGCCACCGATCGCAGCCGAGGTCTTGCCGGTCATCGCGTGCGACATCGAGTGCTACTTGTAGCCGGCAGCAGACAGCAGCTCGACCGCCGCCGGATTCAGACGCCCGAGTTCGCGCACCGAACGGGTGTCGGCGACGAAGGTTCCGAATCCGGCGATGATCGCTCCCGGCTTCACGTTCGGGTTGGCGGGAAACTCGTGGTTCGCCTCGCTGAACAATTGCTGCCCGTCGGTGACGAGCCACTCCAGCAACGTCACAGCTTCGTCACGGTTGGCCGCGGCGACGGTGACTGCAGCCGCACTCACGTTGAGGTGCGCACCGTTGCCGTCTTGGTCGGGCCACGTGAGTCGCACAGGAAACGCAGGGTCTTCGGCGAGCAACCGACCGAGGTAGTAGCTGTTGGTCAGTGCGACGTCACAGTCACCGTTGGCAATCGCCTTCAGGATGTCGGTGTCAGAGTTGATGTACAGCGGGTCGTTCGCGACCCACGAGTCAACGATGACTCGCGTCGCGTCGACACCGCGGTTGTTGATCAGCGCAGCAACGAGAGACTGCGTGTACGGATGAGTGCTCGGGCGTAAGCACAACCGACCTTTCCATTGCGGGTCGCCGACTGCCTCGTAGGTGGTCGGCGGGTTCGTCACACGCTGCGTCGACGACATGATCACGCGAAGACGTCGACTGAGCGAGAACCACGTGTCGTCTGCCGAGCGCAGTTCTGCCGGGATCGCGCCTCGCAGCACGTCGCTGTCGACCGTTGCGAGCAGGCCAGCGGCCGCCGCCAACTCGATGTTCGCGGCGTCAGCCGTCATGATGAGGTCTGCCGGCGAGTTGTCGCCTTCGGCGGCGAGTCGCTCGCGCAATTCGGGATCTGACCCCGTCGTGAACCGAACGGCAATCCCGGTTGCCGCCGTGAACGCCTCGAAGACCGGCTCGATTCCGTAGTGCCGACCGGTGTAGACGGTGACCTGGCGGGCATTCGTGGTGCTCTCTTCGTTCGAATCATCGCTGCCGCCTCCGCACGCGGTGATCACCAGCGCTCCCGCCAGCGCCACGCCGAGTGCGCTCAGCCGCGACCGTTTCCCCAACGTGGATGACCATTTCATGACCATTCCGACAGGATAGCGACCGTTGTTAGGCTTGCCTAACAAGCGCTCGGCGGCTGGGGTTTCCCCTCCCAAGAGCCTTTACCCGACGTGGCCAGGGTGGCCTCCCAGCGCGGCTTCGGCGATTCTTTTGCGAGTGATTCGCTGGCGCTCCCGGCAGGAATCGAAC
>DAIPHP010000003.1:2609-50754 GCA_036771295.1 Ilumatobacteraceae bacterium | reverse complement strand
GCTGCCGTTCGCGGTGCTGCTCTTCCTCACCGCCTTCGAGGTGCTCGTCGCCTTCTTGCAGGCCTACATTTTCACCACGCTGACCGCCGTGTACATCAACATGGCGTCGCACGCGGAGCACTAAATCAAGAAACGAATACCAACCAAACAACAAGGAGAAAACAGCAATGGAAGCACTAGCAGCAATCGCCCGCATCGCGGCCGAGGCAGGTGACGCAGCCGCCGACCCGGCAGCAGCGAAAGCCACCGCCGCCGCAGCATCGGCTGGCTACGCATACGGCCTCGCCGCGATTGGACCAGGCATCGGCATCGGCATCATCTTCGGCAAGGCCATCGAGTCGATGGCCCGCCAGCCCGAAGCAGCCGGCATGGTGCGCACCACGATGTTCCTCGGCGTCGCCTTCACCGAAGCGCTCGCGCTGATCGGCTTCGTCGCGTTCATTCTGCTCAAGTTCGCCTGATCGAAACGACGGCACCGAACATGCTCATTTCCACGATTGTCCTTGCCGCCGGCGACATGGGGCCGAACCCCATCGCGCCGGAAGGGAAGGAATTCTTCTGGGGCGCGGGGACATTCCTCGTGTTCCTCTTCGTCATGCGGGTGTTCCTCGTACCGAAGGTGAGAAAGGGCATGGAGTCGCGCTACGGGGCGATTCGCGAAGGACACGAGAGTGCCGACGCGACCCGCGCAGCAGCGCAGAGTGACGTCACCAAGTACGAAGCGGCACTCGCCGAAGTTCGCGCCGAAGCGGCTGCCCGCGTCGACAAGGCCCGCCAGACGCTCGACGCTGAACGTCAAGCCAAGGTGGCCGAAGCGAACTCCCGCATCGCCGCGAAGCGAGCGGAAGCCGACAAGGCGCTCGAGGCGGCTCGTGCCGCGGCTCGCGGCGAAGTGGCGGTTGCCGTCGGCAACGTCACCTCGCGTGCAGCACAGCTGGTGTTGGGCAAGTCGCCTGACTCGGCTCTCGTGAAGCGCGCCGTCGACGCCGCCATGAACGGAGGCAAGTCGTGAATCTCTCGATCATCTTCGCCAAGGAATACGACGATCCAAGTCAGTCATTGAATTGGTTGTTGCCGAAGCCGGGCGAACTCATCTACGGCGGTCTCGCATCGCTCATCATCTTCTACGCGCTGTACAGGTTTGGTTGGCCGGCCGCGAAGAAGGCGCTTGAGGCGCGAACCGCGAAGATCCAGAAAGAGCTGGACGACTCCGCGGCAGCGCGAACTCAGGCCGAAGCCGATGCGGCGAACATCCGCAAGGCGCTCGGCGACGTTGCGAGCGAGCGAGCGAAGTTGCTCGCCGACGCCGACGCCCAGGCGGCGGCGATCCTCGCCGAAGGCCGTGCGCGCATCACCGCAGAAGTGGCAGACATGGAAGCCCGCGCGACGGCAGAAATCGCCGCCGCACGCTCCCGCATCGGCGACGAGCTGCGCGCCGAAATCGCCAGGTTGTCGGCGGCAGCCACCGCCTCGGCGGTGCGCTCGGCGCTCGACGAACGCACGCAGCAAGAACTGGTCGACGGCTTCATCGCCAAGGTAGGGGCGGCACGATGAGCACCCAGCAAATCAACGCCTACGTCACCGCGATGTACGAAGTCGCCGTGGCGAACGACGCGGTGGCGGCGGTCGAAGACGAGATGTTCCGTCTCGCGCGCGCCTACGAATCGAACGACCAATTGCGCGCCTCGCTCGGCGATTCGTCGCTGCCGACGGAACGTCGCCAGAAGATCGTCGAGCAACTGCTCGGCGGCAAAGCCCACAACGTGACCGTGCAGCTGGCGTCGATGCTGGTCGGCACCGGGCACGCTGGGTTGTTGCCGCAAGTCGCCGACGCGCTCGTGAAGCGTGCGTCAAGCGAGAAGCAGCTCGAGGTCGCCGAAGTCCGCAGCGCCGTCGCCCTCAGCGACGCGCAGCAAAGCCGTCTCGCCGAGGCACTCGCCAAAGCGACCGGCAAAAAGGTGAACCTCAAGGTGGTCGTCGACCCGTCGGTGATCGGCGGTCTCGTTGCGACCGTCGGTGACGAAGTCATCGACGACACCGTCCGCACCCGCCTCGACCAAGTCAAATCACGTTTCTAAGCGCCATTCGAAAGGAAATCCACATGTCAGAGCTCACACTCTCCGCCTCGGAAATCGCAGCAGCGATCACCAAGGGACTCGAGGGCTACACACCATCCGTCGAGGCCCGCACCGTCGGTCGCGTCGCTGAGATCGGCGACGGCATCGCACGCGTCAGCGGCTTGCCCGACTGCGCCGTGAACGAGCTGCTCGAGTTCGAAGACGGCAGCGTCGGTCTGGCGCTCAACCTTGACGAAGACTCGATCGGCGTCGTCGTGCTCGGTGACGCTGACGGCATCGAAGAACAGCAGACCGTGAAAGCCACCGGCCGCATCTTGTCGGTGCCGGTCGGCGACGCGATGCTCGGTCGCGTGGTGAACGCACTCGGCGTGCCGATCGACGGCAAGGGCGAGATCGTCGGTGCGCAACTGCGCCGCGTGGAAGTGCAGGCGCCGGGAATCATGGGTCGCAAGCCCGTGCACGAGCCGCTGCAGACCGGCATCAAGGCCATCGACGCGATGACCCCGATCGGCCGCGGTCAGCGCGAACTGATCATCGGTGACCGCAAGACCGGCAAGACGACGGTCGCGATCGACACGATCCTCAACCAGAAGGGTCTCGGCGTGAAGTGCATTTACGTCGCCGTCGGCCAAAAGGGTTCGACCGTCGCGCAGACCGTCGAGACGTTGCGCCAGTACGGCGCGATGGAGTACACCGTCGTCGTCGCCGCACCGGCGAGCGACCCCGCACCGTTCAAGTACTTGGCACCGTACGCCGGTTGTGCGATGGGCCAGCACTGGATGGAAAACAGCGAGCACGCGCTGATCGTGTACGACGACCTCTCCAAGCAAGCCGAGGCGTACCGCCAGATCTCGCTGTTGCTGCGCCGCCCGCCGGGTCGCGAGGCGTACCCGGGTGACGTCTTCTACCTGCACAGCCGCCTGCTCGAGCGCGCCGCGAAACTGAGCGACGAGAAGGGCGCCGGTTCTCTGACCGCGTTGCCCGTGATCGAGACCAAGGCCGGCGACGTGTCGGCGTACATTCCGACCAACGTGATCTCGATCACCGACGGCCAGGTGTACCTGCAGGACAGCCTCTTCAAGTCGGGCGTGCGTCCGGCCGTCGACGTGGGCATCTCGGTGAGCCGCGTCGGTGGTGCCGCGCAAATCAAGGCGATGAAGAGCGTGTCGGGCACCCTGAAGCTCGACCTCGCGCAGTTCCGCGAACTCGAGGCGTTCGCCACGTTCGGCTCGGAACTCGACGCCATCTCCAAGGCCCAGCTGGAGCGCGGATATCGCCTCGTCGAACTGCTGAAGCAGCCGCTGAACAGCCCGATGCCAGTCGAAGAGCAGGTCGTGTCGATTTTCGCCGGCACGAAGGGATATCTCGACGACATCCCGGTCGGCGACGTGCGACGTTTCGAGAAAGAACTGCTCGAGCACATGCGTTCGCGCCACGGCAGCCTCCTGTCGGGCATCCGCCAGAACCCGAAGGCCGACCTGCCCAAGGACCTGGCGGACGTGGTCGCTTCGTTCAAGAAGTCGTTCACGCCCACCCCGGTCGCCGGCGCTTCTGCTGACCCGACGAAGACCTCTGCCGGCGAAGTCGGCGAGGCTGCCAGCAAGAAGACGTTGGCGACGGAGTAATCGAGCACCATGGCCGGCGGTCAAGAACGCATTCTTCGTGGACGGATTCGCTCCGTCCAGGCGACGAAGAAGATCACCCGCGCCATGGAGCTGATTGCTGCCTCGCGAATCGTGAAGGCCCAGCAACGCGTGCAGGCAGCCGTGCCGTACAGCGAGATCATCACCAACGTGGTGAAAGACCTCGCCGCCGGCGGCTCGGGCAGCGAATCGGCGTTCATGAAGCCGCGCGAAGTGGTGAAGACCACGTGCTACGTGGCGATTGCCGCCGACCGCGGATTGTGCGGCGGCTACAACGCCGGCGTGCTGAGAGCAACCGAAGGCGAAGTCAAGGCCGACGTGCTGGCCAACAAGCAGTACGCCATCGTGCCCGTCGGTCGCAAGAGCGAGAGCTACTTCAAGTTCCGCGGATACGCGTTGAAAGACGCCTTCGCCGGCTTCTCCGACGCGCCGAAGTACGAGAACGCCAAGGCGATCGGACAGTACGTCGTGTCGCTGTTCTTGTCGGGCGAGGTCGACCGTGTCGAGCTGGTGTACACGCGATTCGTGTCGGCCGGCACGCAAGAGGTGGTGCGCCGACCGTTGATTCCGCTCGAGCGCGACGTGGTCGAAGGCGGCGACGGCAAGCCCGAGTCGGGCACGAGCGCCTACGAGTTCGAGCCGAGCGCCGAGGACATTCTCGGTTCGCTGCTGCCGCGCTACGTGGAAGCCCGCGTCTACGCCGCCCTGCTGAATGCTGCGGCGAGCGAGCACGCGTTCCGTCAGCGCGCGATGAAGTCCGCCACCGACAACGCCGAAGAACTCATCAAGAGCCTGTCGCGCACGATGAACCGCGCCCGCCAGGACTCCATCACCACCGAAATCATGGAGATCGTCGGCGGCGCCGAAGCATTGAGCGGCGCAGACGAGATGGCGAACGCCTGACCATGACGAACGCAACGCCACGAAGCACTGAAATCTGAACGAATCTGAAAAAGGAGCAACCATGACAGCAACGATGAGCAACACGAAGGCCGCCGAAGGTCGCGTCGTCGCGATCGCCGGCCCGGTGATCGACGTCGAGTTCCCGCGCGGCAGCCTGCCCGAGTTGAACCGCGCGCTCGAGTTCACCATCGAGGTCGACGGCAAGCCGACCACGGTTCTCGCCGAGGTCGCCCAGCAGCTCGGCCACAGCCGAGTGCGCGCGGTGTGCTTGAAGCCGACCGACGGCTTGCGCCGCGGCACCCCGGTGCGCGACACGGGTCGCGGCATCAGCGTGCCGGTGGGAGACAAGACCCTCGGCCACGTGTGGAACGTGTGGGGCGAAGTGCTCGACGGCAACAACGACGACTTCAAAGACGTCGAGCGCTGGGACATCCACCGCTCCGCGCCGGCCTTCGACACGCTCGAGCCGACCAAGCGCATGTTCGAGACGGGCATCAAGGTCATCGACCTGCTCACGCCGTATCTCGCCGGTGGAAAGATCGGTCTCTTCGGTGGTGCGGGCGTGGGCAAGACCGTGCTCATCACCGAGATGATCAACCGTGTGGCATCGAAGCACGGTGGTGTGTCGGTGTTCGCCGGAGTAGGCGAGCGCACGCGCGAAGGCACCGACCTGCGCATCGAAATGGCCGAGTCGGGCGTGTTCGAAAAAGCCGCCTTGGTCTTCGGACAGATGGACGAGCCGCCGGGCGTGCGCCTGCGCGTCGCACTCTCTGCGCTCACGATGGCGGAGTACTTCCGCGACGTGAAGAACCAGGACGTGCTGCTCTTCGTCGACAACATCTTCCGCTTCGTGCAGGCAGGCTCCGAAGTGTCGACGCTCTTGGGCCGTATGCCTTCGGCGGTGGGTTACCAGCCGACGTTGGCCGACGAGATGGGCCAGTTGCAGGAGCGCATCACTTCCACGCGCGGCCGCTCGATCACCTCGTTGCAAGCCGTGTACGTGCCGGCGGACGACTACACCGACCCGGCACCGTTCACCACGTTCACCTTCTTGGATGCAACGACCGAACTGTCGCGCCAAATCGCCTCGCTGGGCATTTACCCGGCAGTCGACCCGCTGGCGTCGACCTCGACGATCTTGTCGCCTGAAGTCGTCGGCGAGCGCCACTACAACGTGGCTCGTCGCGTGCAGGAAATTCTGCAGCGTTACAAGGAACTGCAGGACATCATCGCGATCCTCGGTCTCGACGAACTGTCAGAAGAAGACCGCCAGACCGTGTCGCGCGCCCGCAAGGTGCAGCGCTTCTTGTCGCAGCCGTTCTACGTGGCCGAAGTGTTCACCGGCGTGAAGGGCGAATACGTGCCCACCGCCGAAACCGTGGAGAGCTTCGAGGCCATCGTGAAGGGCGAGCTGGACGACGTGCCCGAGCAGGCGTTCCTCAACGTCGGCAGCGTCGAGCAGGTGTTGGCCAAGGCCAAGGCCCTGCAAGAGTCGGCATCCTGAGGCCGCGAGCAGACTGACGAACCATGGCAACGGGCGCGACGATGAAAGTTGAGGTGGTCTCACCGGAGCGCGTGCTGTTCTCGGGCGTCGCCACCCAAGTCATCACGCGCACCGAGAGCGGGGGAGAAATTGCATTCCTGCCCGGCCACACGTCGTTCCTCGGTTTGCTGACCGAGAACCACACCCGCATCTACCTGGAGGGCGGCAAGGTGCAGAACCTCGCCGTTCACGGCGGGTATGTCGAGGCATCGGGCGGACACGTGACGATTCTCTCCGACAACGCCGAGTTGGCCGAAGACATCGACGTCACCCGTGCCCGCGCCGCCAAAGAACGCGCCGAAACCGCGATGCGCGGCGAGCACGACGCGGCAGTCGAAGCCGACTTGCGTCGCGCCCACGCGCGCCTGTCGGCGACCGGCGGGCTCGGTAACTCCTGATTCGCGTGGCTGAGCCGAGTCGGTGTCGGAAACGATGACCAAGGCGCCGTTCTCGCACGCCTTGGTGACCGGTGCCTCGAGCGGCATCGGTGAATCGATCGCCCACAAACTTGGCAAAGCCGGCGTCGGCATGGTGTTGGTCGCGCGGCGCAAAGACCGCCTCGATGCGATCGCGGCAAAGTACCCCAACGTGGAGGTGTTGGCCGCGGATCTCACGACAGACACCGGGCTCGGCGCGGTGCTCGAGCGCCTCCGCGACGTCACCCGACCACAGATCGACCTCGTCGTGAACAACGCCGGCTTCGGTACGAGCGGCCAGTTCGTTTCAGCCGACGCCGAGCGCCTCAGCCGCGAGATATCGCTGAACATCAACGCGCTCACGCGCATCTCGCACGAAGCGGTGCGCCAGATGCTGCCGCGCGGTCGCGGGTATCTGTTGAACGTCTCGAGCATCGCCTCGTTCCAGCCCGGGCCCGATCTCGCGGTGTACTCGGCGACCAAGGCGTTCGTCACCAGCCTCACCGAGGCGCTGCACGAAGAGTTGCGCGGCTCGGGCATTCGTGTCACCGCATTGTGCCCGGGGCTCACTCACACCGAGTTCCAGAGCATCTCCAACACGACGGGGCTCGAGTCGAAGTTTCCTGAATTCGCGTGGATGTCGGCCGACGACGTCGCCCGCGACGGTTTGCGCGCGGTCGCCGACGGAAAGGCGATCTGCGTGCCTGGAGTGGTGAACAAGTCGCTCGTCTCGACTTCGAAGCTCACACCGCGTGCCCTGACGCGCCGAATCTCCGGCCTCGTCACGCGAATACGGTGACGCTCGCCGCGCCGTGACTGACGGCAGTCGCGCTAGAGCGTGATGTAGATGGAGCCGCTGCGCTCCGTGGCCTTGTACTGCGTGAGCGCGCGACTGGCCGGGCCCTCGATGACTGCACCGGTCGTGAGGTTGAACAGCGACCCGTGCGAGATGCAGTACAGCTGATTCGACGTATTGACTGTGACCAGCGTGCCTTGGTGCGTGCACGCGCGGTTGAACGCGACCACACCACTTGGTGTACGAGTGACGACGACAGCAAAGTTGCGTCCCCCCGAGGTGACGACGACGTTCTGACTCTTGCCCAGGGCAAGTGCCGAGGACTCGAGCACCTTCACGTCGTTGGTCGACGGCTCCGTGGGCTTCTTTGCCGGCTCAGGCTTGGCACGCTTCCACTGACGCACACCGCCTTCTTCGACGCATTCGAACGTCTTGCCGGCCGCCGTCTTGCGTCGTCCAACCTTTCGGCAGGTGTCACCCGCGCGAATCTGCGGGCCGGCGGCCGCATCGAGCGACGACGCAGGGCTGGCGAGAAACGCGACGAAACCGCCAGCGAGCATTCCGACGATCGACCGACGCGTGTGACGTGCCATGGACGAGCAGGCTAGGCGAATAACCTGAGCCCGGTGAAGCGACTCGCCGCGATGTTCGTCGTCACCTGCGTGATCGCCGGCACATCTCCGAGTGTCGCTGCAGCGACCCCTGCCCGCGTGCTGGTGCTCGGCGACTCGGTCTTCCACTCGTTCCACCACATCGAGAGCGCGCGGCGTCTCATGAATGCCCAGCAGTCGACCCTGTTCGCCACCCAGACCTGCCAGCGGCTCGTGTCGCCGGGCTGCCGGCCTTCGGCACGCCTGAGCACGCTCGACCTGCTGCGACAGCACGCCGGGCGATTCACGGATGTTGTCGTGATCGGCACGGGATACAACGACCGCATCGGGCCCGACTTCAAGGCCGCAGTAGCAGCGATCACCGCCGAGGCGCAGTCGCAAGGCGTCGACGTGCTGTGGGTGAACTATCGGGAGGTACGCCACGTGCGCGGGAAAGCAGAAGTGATGAACGAGCAGCTCGCTCGCTTCGACCGCAAGATCGACAACCTGCACGTGGTGGATTGGAACGCCTACAGCGCCGAAGCCAAGGGTTGGTTCCGGCCTGATCGGCTGCATCTCATCGGCCCAGGTGCCGAGAAACTGGCCGCACTGTTGAACGCTTCGCTCTCGCCGATCATCGCGGCGCGAGACGCGGCGCGCGCCGCAGCTGCACCGACTGGCTGACGAGCGACCGACTAGCGGAACTCGACCGACGAGTACTGCCCGATTCGGTCGGCGCGGTGCCGTGTGTCGATGGTGCGAATCGTGCCGCTGCGCACGCGCATGACGAGGCTCTGCGACGTGGCACCGTAAGCGTCGTATCGCACGCCGCGCAGCAGGTCGCCGTCGGTGACGCCGGTGGCGGCAAAGAACGCGTCGTCGCAATTGACGAGGTCGTCGGTGGTGAGCACGCGGCTCATGTCGATGCCCGAGGCGCGGGCGAGCGCACGGTCTTCTTCGCCACGGGCCCACAGCAGGCCCTGAATCTCGCCGCCGAGAGCCTTGATCGCGGCGGCGGAGGTGACGCCTTCGGGCGTGCCGCCGATGCCCATCAACGCGTCGACACCCGTCTGCGGCCACGCCGCGGCGATGGCGCCGAAGATGTCGCCGTCAGAGATCAGCTTGATGCGACAGCCGGCCGAACGAATCTCGCCGACCAAGTCGTTGTGTCGCGGGCGGTCGAGCACCACGATGGTGAGCTCGCCGAGCGTCTTGTGTTTTGCCCGCGCGATGGCGTCGAGGTTGTGGCGCACCGACTTGGTGATGTCGATCGCGCCGCGGGCGTCGGGGCCGACTGCGATCTTGTTCATGTAGACGAACGGCCCGGGGTTGAACATCGATCCGCGTTCGGCGACGGCGATCACGCTCAGCGCGTTGCCGCGCCCGAGCGACGTGAGAGACGTGCCGTCGATCGGGTCCACCGCCACGTCGGTCACGGGCTTGCTGCCGTTGCCGACGTGCTCGCCGTTGTAAAGCATCGGGGCTTCGTCTTTCTCGCCCTCGCCGATCACGACGATGCCGTCCATGTTCACCGTGTCGAGCAGGTTGCGCATCGCGTCGACCGCCGCGCCGTCGGCGGAGTTCTTGTCGCCGCGCCCGACCCACTTCGAAGCCGCGAGCGCCGCAGACTCGGTGACACGAACCAGCTCCATCGCCAAGTTGCGGTCTGGCTTCTTGGAGAGCGGCACCGCCCCCAAAATAGCCCAACGCGGCGGGTACTAGCGTTCGGCACGTGACCGACTGGGACCCGAAAGATCCGGACGCCCCGACGGTGCGTTACGACCTTGCTGACTGGTCGCTGGAGGAGCGGGTCGAATTGGTCGAGCTTCTCGCCGACGCAGAGATTCGCCACGACTGGGACGGCAACGAGCTGCTCGTGCCCGCCGAGTGCGAGACCGTCGTCGACGCGATCCTTGACGACGTCGAAGACGACGATCACGACGCGCCTCGATCGTTGGAGGGCGAGTTGGAAGAATTCGAGCTGGAAGGTTGGACGCAGGCCGACCGCATGGAGTTCGCCGCCACGCTCGTCGAGCGTGGCATCGGGCACCGCTGGGAAGACGACCTGTTGCTCGTGGGCGTCGACGACGCCGACACGGTCGAAGACCTGCTCGATGAGTTTGACCGCTGAAGCGAGGCCGTAAGTAGCGTTCGGCGGGTGAATCAGGCCGCCCCGCAACTGTTGGCAGAAGTGGAGATCTTCCACTCCCGCACGCACTCGCCCACGCGGCGGTTGTCGCTCGGCCATCTCGTCTTGCCGGTCGACCCGGCGCCGGGGCTCGGCGGTCTCTTGTTGGGTGGCATCGTCGCCGCACACCTTCCTGAAGTCGAAGAAGACCTCGTGCCAGACCTGCATCGCCTCGTGCTGCAGGTGGATCGCGGTGACCGCGTGGTGCAGCCTCGCTTGCGTCACCGGTACCAGATCGACCGCCAAGGCTTGTCGCGCAGCCGGCACCGCCTGGTGGGTGACGGCGACCAACTGAGTTACGAGTTCGAAACCAACGGCAGCGCGTTGCAACAGGTGCTTGGCGCGGTGTACTCGCTCGAGCGTCTCGACGTGCTCGCACGCCACGCGCTCACGCCGGTGATCCACAAAGCGATGCGCTGGCGCGGCCCGATCGCCGCCGAATTCCTTTCGTACCTGGCCGGCACGGCGACGTCGTCGATCACCGCGATGACCGACCCGCGAGCGTGGGCGCTGGAGCTGCTCGGGTTCCCGGCCGGAACCGTGAGCCCGTCGAAGCGCGACGTGCAGCGCAAGTATCGCGAGAGCTTGCGCGACGTGCACCCCGACCATGGCGGTGACGCCGGCGAGGCTGGCCAGCGCATCGAGCAGCTCGGCGAAGCGCGCCGCGTGCTGCTCGCATCGTTGTCGTAAGGGTCGCTCGTTGGTTCGCGGGGTCGTGTTGTTCCCGGGTGCGGGGTCGAGCGCCGAGCATTCGTCGTTGGTGGAAATCGAACGCGTGCTACACCCATTGCCGGTGATGCGTGTCGATTTTCCGTACCGTCGCGCCGGGCGCCGGGCACCCGACCGGGCGCCGGTGCTGGTGCGAGCCGTTCGCGCCGCTGTGGCCGAGGCATGCCGGCAGTGGACGTGCACGCCGGCAGAACTGGTGATCGGCGGTCGCTCGATGGGCGGTCGCATGTGCTCGCTTGCCGTCGCCGGTTTTGACGGCAACGACCGCGCGACGCAACCTGCCGACGAGCCGTTGCGAGTGGCCGGGCTGGTGTGCGTGAGTTACCCGCTGCATCCGCCGGCCCAACCGCAGAAACTGCGCACCGCCCACTTCGCCCGCCTGACGGTGCCGTCGCTGTTCGTCAGCGGAACCAAGGACGACTTCGGCACGCCCGAAGAGATTCGCCACCACCTCGCCGTGCTGCCGACCGAACCCGACCTGCACTTCGTCGAAGGCGGCCGACACGATCTTCGCGGCAAAGACGCCGTCGTCGCGGGGCTCGTGGCTGCGTGGTTGCGGGGCCTTCGCATCTAGCCTGCACATGCTGTGCGCGGTCTTGGAACGCTGATCAACACCGGTCTGGTCGTCGCCGGAAGCGGCCTCGGCGTGCTCATCGGTGATCGAATTCCCGAGCGGATGCGCACCACGTTGCTGCAGGTGATCGGCCTCGTCACGATTGCGCTCGGGGTGAGCGACGCCATCGACACCCGCAACATGGTGTTTCCGCTCGTGGGTATGGCGCTGGGTGCGCTGATCGGCGAAGCATTGCGCATCGAGGACCGCCTCGAGGGCCTCGGCGCCCGGCTGCAGAAGCGATTCGACCGCGGCCCGCAGACGGGCGAGCGGTCGTTCGTGAAGGGCTTCGTGACCGCGTCGGCGCTCTACTGCGTCGGCCCGCTCACCGTGCTGGGCGCCATCGAAGACGCGAGCGGCGAGACACCGCAGCTCTACATCATCAAGGGACTGCTCGACGGGTTCGTGTCGATCATGTTCGCCGCGATGTACGGCATCGGCGTGGCGTTCAGCGCGCTGTCGGTGTTCGTGGTGCAGGGCAGCCTCACGCTCGGCGGGACGAGCCTCGACTCGCTGCTCGACGAGCGCATGCGAACCGAGCTCTTTGCCGCCGGCGGCCTCGCCGTGATCGGAATCGGCCTCAACCTGCTGCAGGTCACCAAGATCCGTCTCGCGAACCTGCTGCCCGGCTTGGTGCTCACGCCGGTGCTGGTGGCGATCTTCGCCGTCTAGTCGTCGCTTCGTCGGATGCCGACGCGCTTGGTGCGACACGCGCGACGCGAGGCCTCTCGTTTCTTGTCCGGAATCCGCGCCGCTCGCACCCGAACACCGTCACGAAAGCGGGCGAGCTCGGCTGCATCGCCGGCTCGTCGACGGGCCGCGCTCGCGCGCTTGGCTGCGGACTTCGTGGCTGGCCGTAGACGTTTCTTTGACCGTGCCATGCAGGCCGTTCTAGTCGGAAGCGAGCCGAGCTTCGAGCAACTGTCGTAACGCCTGCGGGTCGCCGTGGCAGGTTTCTAGCTCGTCGGCAGTGACGAACATTCGTACCCCGTCGTCGGTGCGCGCGACGATGGCCGGCAGCTGGTCACCAACGAACGCACGAACGTCGTCGGGCTGGTCGTTGCGGTGGTAGGTGGTGAACTGCACCGAGAGTTGAGAGCGGCAGTCGCGCCACTCAGACTTCTCGCTGAACAGCCCGTGCGTGATGTCGCACAGGCTGCAGTGGCGCTGACCCAGTCGGGCGCCCACCCAGTAACTGAGCTCGCCCCACACGGTGGCATCGGCGTCGTAGACACCGATCAGTTCACGCACGGCCACGAGCCGACACTACGAGGCGCCGACCGCACCGCCCGCGGGCCGGGCCCCGCGCGAGTGTCGACAACTACCGTTTAGGCGTGCTCATCGCCACGTGGAACGTGAACTCGCTGAAGGCGCGACTGCCGCGCGTGCAAGCGTGGATCGACGACGTGAAGCCCGACGTTTTGTTGATGCAAGAAACGAAGATGACTGACAAGGCGTTCCCGACGCTCACCTTCAGCGAGATGGGGTACGAGTCGGCGCACTTCGGCCAAGGCCAGTGGAACGGCGTGGCCGTGCTTTCCAAAGTGGGCCTCGACAACCCGCGTGCGAACTTCGTCGTCGGCGAGCCCGATGCCGAGGCTCGCATCATCACCGCCGACTGCGGCGGGGTAACGGTGGTGTCGGTGTACGTGCCCAACGGTCGCGCGCTCGACCACGAGCACTATCAGTACAAGCTTCGCTGGCTCGATCAGCTGGCCGCGCACGTCGCGGCGATCGCCAAACCGACCGACGCTCTCGTCGTGGCCGGCGATTACAACATCGCCCCGGACGACATCGACGTGTGGGACATCGCGGCACTCGAAGGTTCCACGCACGTGAGCGCGCCGGAGCGCGAACGCCTGCAGACCCTCGCGAAGTGGGGCCTGCGCGACGTGGTGCGCGAGCAGCACCCCGAGCCGGGCATCTATTCGTGGTGGGATTACCGCAACGGGTCGTTTCACCGCGGTTGGGGCATGCGCATCGACCTGGCGCTCGTCACCGCGAGCGTCGCGAAGAAGACGACCTGGTCGGCGATCGACCGCAATGCCCGCAAGGGCGAGCAACCCAGCGACCACGCGCCGGTGCTGATCGAGGTGGCGGTGTGAGCGACTCTGCGGGCACGCCGGGTGCACGGAGCGACGCCAACCAATTCGGCGGCTTTCACGTGCAGACCGGCCCGCTCACCGACGCCGACCGCGCGAGGGTGGAACTCGCCGACGAGGTGCGCGCGATGATTCGCGAAATCATCTCGACCGAGGCCAGCCCAGAGGAGATACGCCGCGCGCGCGACCACGTGCGCGCAGGCGTGGAGGCCCTGGTCGCCAAGGCGCACGGCACCCCGCCCGGGGTGAGCGAAGCGGCGCTCGTCGAACGAGGCCGCAACTTCTTGGCGCGCAGCCCCATGATGGGTTCGATCAATCCCATCGCCGTGCCGTTGACGCTCACCGTGGTGAACGAAGGGACCGACGCCACCGTCGAGGCTCGCGTGACGTTCTCCGGCACGTACGAAGGCGCACCGGGCTGCGTGCACGGCGGGTTCATCGCCAGCGCATTCGACGAGGTGCTCGGCGTGGCGCAGTCAGCCTCGGGGAATCCGGGGATGACCGCGAACTTGTCGGTCGACTACCGCTCGCCGACCCCCATCTTGCGCGAGCTGGTGTTTCGCGGGTGGTGCGAGCGAATCGACGGGCGGAAGATCTACACCCGCGGCACCGTGCACCACGGCGACACGTTGTGCGCCGAGGCGTCGGGATTGTTCATCGCCATGCGCCCGGAGTTGTTCGCCAAGTTGCTGGCGATGCGCGACGCGCCGTCGCAGACGTAACGACGCGCGTCAGGCGTGCGAAGAAGCCGAGCTCGCCGACGAGATCCCTGACGGGTTCGCGGAGACCTCCGACGGGTCCACCGTGAGCGACTCGACCGGCTCGGTCACCATCGCGACGCTGCCGTCGCTGGTGGCCATCGCGACGTCGGCAGGGAACCCCTTGTCGCGCAGGTTGCGGTACTTCGCGCTGCGAAGCCCGACCGGTGCGGCGATGGTGAAGCCCGCCAAGTGGCGTTCTTCCTCGCTCTCGCCGCCCCACAAGCCGTACTCGTGGTTGACGCGGGCGAACTCTTTGCAGGTTTCTTGCACCACGCATTTGCTGCACAGCGAGCGAGCCTTGGCCTCGCGCCGGGCGCGGGCCTGCGGGCGCTCGGCCTTGGGGGCAAAGAAGAGGTGCGTCTTGCCCTTGCAGTTGGCGAACTGCGTCCAATCGATGTCGCCGATCGGACCTCGAATGTCGAAGTCATCCGGCAGTGAAGAGTGCGTGTCGAGGGTGGTCATCGGGACCTTGTTTCTTCGTGGGTGGTTTGGCGAGCCGTCACTTGCTCCCCACGCTGGGAGCAAGACCCTCGTCCGACCGTGTGGGAGGGGGCGGGTCGGACGAGGGGAGACTGTGCTCGGCATTTAACACTAAACAGCCACCCCTGGGTCTGTCAAGCGGACATTTGTGACCTTTGACGACCCAGCGGGGTTGGCGTGTCCGCTGGTCAGGGCCGGCGGGGGCCGCGAAAACGGGCGGGCAGGCCGGTGCGTTGGCCCGCCGGGTCTGCGGCAGTGGCCTCGTAGCGGGCGGTGGTTAGAGCAGCTCGGCCGCCAGGCTGGCGACCTCCGAGCGCTCGCAGGCAGCCAGCGTGACGTGCCCGAAGAGCGGCTGGCCGGCGAACGCCTGAATCAACACCGCAAGGGCGTTGTTGCTCTCGCCCATGTAGGGCGCGTCGATCTGGCTGGTGTCGCCGGTGAACACCACCTTGGTGCCTTCGCCGATGCGCGTGAGAATCGTCTTCAGCGTCGTCGGCTCCAAGTTCTGCGCTTCGTCGACCACCACGAACTGCCCCTGCAACGACCGCCCGCGCAAGAACGTGACCGACTCGAGCGTCAGCTGCCCGCGATCGGAGAGGTCTTCGATCAGGCTGCGCGCGTCGCGACTCGAGCGTTCTTGCGTGAGCGCGACGATCGCGTCGTGGATCGCCGACATCCACGGGTCGAGCTTTTCTTCCAGGCCGCCGGGCAAGAACCCCACGTCGGCACGACCCACCGGCACGAGCGGGCGATACACCGCGAGGCGTTCGTACCGGCGTTGCTCCACCACTTGCTCGAGACCGGCGGCGATGGCCATCACCGTCTTGCCGGTGCCGGCACGACCGTCGAGCGCGATCACCGCGATGTCGGGGTCGAGCAGCAGCTCGAGGGCGAAGCGCTGCTCTTTGTTGCGCGGGCGCAGCCCCCAGGCCTCAGGGTTGTTGGAGTCCAGCACGTGCAGCGATCCTTCGCGCACGCGGGCCAGCGCCGACTGCGAGCCGTTGCGCAAGATCGCGAAGTTGTTGTTGTAGAGCGACTCGGCACCCTCGACGGTGCCGAGGTCGGTGGTGCCGTGCGAATACAGCGAATCCACGGCTTCGGCGGTGGCCTCCAGCGTGACCCAACCCATGGCCTTGTCGGTGGCCGCACGCGACACCGGGTGGTGTTCGCTGGCGGTCAACCCGAGGTGCGCCGCCTTGATGCGCAGGGCGGCGTCGTTCGACACCAGGCAGGTGGGGGCGATTTTGGCCTGGCCGATGGCAGCCCCGATGATGCGGTTGTCCGGCACGTGCGGGTCGAGCCCGTGGTGCTCGAGGCGCTCGCGATCGACGTTGTTCACCTCGATGTGCAGGGTGCCAGAGTCGGGGTCGTCGGTGAGCGGGGTGGGCTCGGCCAACGACCCGCCGGCTTGGCGGCGCAGTTCTTCGATGTTGCGCAACGCGGTGCGCGCCGCGCGACCGACGTCGTCCATGCGAGTTTTCAGACTGTCGAGTTCTTCCACCACGGTGAGCGGAATCACGACGGCGCACCCAGCGAACGCGTGCATCGACGTCGGATCTGCGATCAGCACCGACGTGTCGAGCACGATGCGTTGCGGCACCAGCGAGAGCGACACGGCGGTTCGCTCGTTCGAATCGGTTACGTCAGCAGCGACGTGGCGTCGAAGTGATTGAGGCGACAACGTTCACCAGCATGGTCGCTGACCTTCGGCGAGTGGTGGATTGTTTCGTAATTTCTCGGTGAATTTTGGTGAGATTCCAAAAATTTTTTTGGACACTCCTGACGACACCCCGTCGGTGACGCCGGACGTGTCGCCTCGGCGTCGCTCATGCCTGCGCGCGGCGCAACAAATTCGCCCGACGAAATACGAAGGTGCAGAATGTGGTGAAACTTACGACAACACAGCGTTGACGGCGAAAACTGCGATTCACTTCGCATTTATAAGGGGTTTTGTGACCTTCAGATGGTGCCCCAATCTGCACAAATGTGACTTGTGCATTGGGGACGTCGAAGAAAATTCGACAAATTACGTTCTGTCGGCATCGCGCGGCGGCATTGTCGGCACCGTTCACGCGGCGCGACTCGGGGATCGCGATCGTGTCGACGTGCGCGGCGCGGTACTTGCATTTTGTCCGCCCATCCATTCAGATTGATGGTCACGGAACTCCGATTCCGAGAAAGCAAGGAAATAGCAATGACAAAAGCAGACCTCCTCGCAGCAGTCGCGGCGAAGACCGGTGTCTCGTCGGCGGAAGCTGACCGAGTCATCTCGGCGTTCGTTGATCTGGTCGTGGAATCTGCGAAAAGTGGTGACAAGGTGTCGTGGCCGGGCTTCGGTTCGTTCTCGACGTCGAAGCGCCAGGCACGAACTGGCCGCAATCCCCGAACGGGAGAACCGGTGCAGATCGCTGCTTCTACAACGATGAAGTTCAGCCCCAGCAGCACGCTGAAGGCTGCGCTGAATCCAAACAGGTAATACCCAAGCAATACATCAACCAATCAAGGAGAAATTCCATGGCAAAGAAGCGCAAGGCCGCCAAGAAGGCGCCAAAGAAGAAGGCCAAGAAGGCGACGAAGCGTCGCAAGAAGGCCAAGAAATAACTAACTCTCGTCGCTAAGACGAAGTTAATTCGGTTCGGAGTACGTAACGACCGGGGGGCGAAAGCCCCCCGGTTCGTTCATTTCTGGGGTGCTTCGACGCGTCAGTTACCGCGAACGTCGATGCCGGCTTCGCGCAGGTCGTCGAGCGTGTCGAGATCGAGCGCCAAGTCGGGCCGTTCGACCACCCGTATCGCCAGCCCGCGATCGGCGGCCTCCTCGCGGTGTGCGGCGAACGAGCCGGGCCCGTAGCGATACGTGAACGGCACGGCAGTGGGCAGCAGCAGGGCATTGGTGCCGTCGCGGTGGCGGTCAGGCACGATCACGGCGTCGGCGGCCTCGTCGGCGAGCGAGCCGAGCGAGGTGGCGTTCGGCAGGTCGCTGTGCACCGTCAGCACGCGAGCAAAGCCGGCCTGGCGCACCGCCTCGCGACCCGCGGCGGCAGCTTCGTTGAGCCCTGGGCGCTCGGCTGCGACCACTGAGGCGCCATGTGCGGCCGCCCAAGCGGCGACGTCGGGGTCGTCGCACACCACGAACACCGGCAACGGCCGGGCGGCTCGCAGCACCGTCTCGGCACAGCGTCGAGCCAGCGCGGCGCGGGCGTCGAGCGAGAGCGTGTCGGCCAACCGGGCCTTTGCCGTCTGAAACGACTTGATCGGCATCACCACGGCAGTGGTGTCGCGCGCGCTCAAACCACGACTCCCGCGGGCGCGTTCATTCGCCTGAAGCCTACGATTTGGGCGTGGGATTGCCGTTTGCCCGCGTCGCTGTGATCGGGGCCGGCTCGTGGGGCACCACGGTGGCGTCACTCGTCGCCAATAACGCACCGACGGTGTTGTGGTCGCGCCGTCGCGAACTGGCCGACGAACTTCGCACCACGCGGGTGAACTCGCGCTACTTGCCCGGCGTTCGTGTGCACGACGAACTGCAAGTCACCGACGACGTGGTCGACGCGGTCCGCGACTCGTCGCTGGTGATCGTCGCCGTGCCGTCGGCGGGGTTTCGCGACGTCGTGCGCACGTTGTCGCTGCATCTCGAGCCCGGCGCGGTGTTGATGAGCCTCACGAAAGGTCTCGAGCGCGGCACCGGTCGACGGATGAGCGAAGTGCTGCACGACGTGGCACCCGAGCACCCGGTGTCGGTGCTCTCGGGCCCCAACCTCGCCGGTGAGATCGCCGCCGGGCAGCCGGCCGCCAGCGTGGTGGCCTGCCACGACGCGTCGGTCGTCGTCAAACTGCAAGAGGTGTTCACCAGGCCGTTGTTTCGCGTGTACACCCACGACGATGTCATCGGGTGCGAGATCGGCGGCGTGGTGAAGAACGTGATCGCAATCGCCGCGGGCATGGCGCACGGCATGGGCTTCGGCGACAACTCGCGCGCCACGTTGATCACCCGCGGCCTCGTCGAAATGGGACGACTTGGGGCCAAGTTGGGCGCCAACCCCGGCACGTTCTCGGGCCTCGCAGGCATGGGCGACGTCATCGCCACGTGCTCGTCGATGAAGAGCCGCAACACCACGGTGGGCGTGCGACTCGGCAAAGGGGAGACCATCGCCGACATCAACGCTTCGATGAACCACATGGTGGCCGAGGGCGTGAAGAGCGCCGGTGCGGTCGTCGGTCTCGCGCGCAAGGCGGGCGTGGAGATGCCGATCTGCGAAGCCGTCACCGAGGTGTGCGAAGGCCGCCTGAGCGCGGCCGACGGCATGCTGAAGCTCATGACTCGTTCGCGCAAGTCCGAGCGCGACTGAACGAATCATCGTGACGCGGATCGGCCTTCGTGGCGCACCCTGTGGCGAGGTCGACGCGTGGGGTGTCGCGCGTCTCGACGATCATCGCGAACCGGTCTCGTGGTGGGTGGCGGCCAGCGACAAGTGGCACGACCCGCGCCATTCGCCGAGCGTGCGCCAACGTGCCGTCGACGGCACTCCGGTGGTCGAGACCAAGCTCGCCGTACCGGGCGGCGACGTCGTGCACCGCGCCTACGTCGTAGCCGACCAGGGCGGGGCGCTCGTCTATGAGTTCGAGAATCGTTCGCCGTCGGCCGTGGTGGTCGCGGTGCCGACGCGCGACGTGGCGACGACGGCGTCGAGCGCTGGCGGGGCACCGCACGGCCTCGACTTGCCGCACCACGTGCGGGCCTTTCCGCTCACGCACTCGAGCACCGTCACGTTCGCATGGCCGTTGCGCCGCCCCCGGCGGCGATTCATCCGGCCGCAGGCCGCCGCGTCGATCGATGCCGGCACGCTCGCGAGTCACGACGCCGTCGTGCGCGGTTGGGCACAGTCCTGCGAGAAAGCCAGCCGGGTCTCGGTCGCGCCGCACGAGCTGACGGCGTCTCGCTGCCAGATCCTGCTCGCCACCGTGCAAGATCTTGACGACACGTTGCGCGACGACGCCGCGGTCGGCGTGTTGGCGGTCGTCGAGCGAACACGCATGGGTGATCCGACCGGGCCGTGGATCTCTGCCGTCGCCGACGCCGTTCAGCGCATCGCCCGTCGACCTCAGGCATCGGCGTGGTCGTGGCGTGCGCTGAGTGCCGCGGCGACCTTCTTCTCGCACGCCGACGAGATCGACGCCGCCAACGACACGACCGCCGCATGGCAAAAGAGCCTCGACGAGCACGGCGGAGGCGTGGTCGTGCCACCGATTTCCGACGCCAGCGAACTCGCTCGCGCAGTGAAGCATTCAGCGACGGTCGAAGACCGCATTGCTCGGCCCGTGTCGCCGCTCGAGACCCAGTTGTTCTCCGACGGTTTGGCGGGCTCGCGCGGGGTGAATTTCGAGGCGCACGCGGTGCACGCCGGCCCCCGACATCGGTTGTCGCTCGCCGTGCGCTGGCACGGCGAGAACGCGGCCCTGTTGTGGGAAGTCGACGGCCCGCCCGGTCTGCGGCTTACTGCGCCGGCGGTCGACGCGGGTTTCAGCACGCTGGCCGCGCAGGGCGAAGCCTTGTTGAAAGTGACCGCGTGACGAGCCGCGGCCTCGCGTCGGTCGGCTCGCCGGGCGCGCCGCGAGCCAAGCGGCCGGCCCCGACCCTGCAGCTCGAGCGATCGCTCGAGGGCGTGGTGTGCGGAGTGGACGAAGTGGGCAAGGGTTCGTGGGCCGGCCCGCTCGTCGTGTGCGTCGCGGTGCTCGCACGCGACCTCGACGAGTCGGCCTTCGTTGCCCGCGACTCGAAGTCAGTCAGCGAAAAAAAGCGCGAGCACATGTTCGACACGGTGGCCGCGCAGTGCGCGGGGTGGGCGCTCGGGCGGGCGACGAACGACGAATGCGACCGTCTCGGCATGAGCGAAGCACAGAGGCTCGCCACGCGCCGCGCGTTCGCGACGCTCGCCGAACACGGCGTGCGGCCAGACGCCGCGATCGTCGACGGGCGTTGGGACTTCGTCTCGCCGTGCGTTGCTCGCGTGCTCACGCGGGTGAAGGCAGACAGCGAGTCGCTGTCGGTCGCGGCAGCCAGCGTGTTGGCGAAAGTGTCGCGCGACCGCGAAATGCGCGATGCTGCCGCGAGTCAACCGCACTGGTCGTTCGAGACCAACAAGGGATATCCGTGCCCGAAGCACCGGGCCGGTCTGCGCGAGCACGGCGTGTCGTCGCTGCACCGCACGAGCTGGGCGTTCATGGAGAACCTCGGCTTGCGCGCCACCCGTTAGGGGTCGAGAACTCTCGCAAGTCGCGCGCGACCCGCGATTGGCTGCGTAGACCCGCGACGGGTCGCGGTCAGCCTTTTTGGGTGCCGACCTTGAGGTCGCGGAACGCCGACTTGGAGTCGATGCCGAGATCTTTCGGCAAACCCAGCACGCGTTCACCGACGATGTTGCGCATGACTTCGTCAGAACCGCCGGCGATGCGCATGCCCGGCGCGCCGAGAATCAGCTGGTGCCAGGCGTAGGTGCCCCACTCGCCGGTGTCGGCTTGCAGCTTGGCGCCGAGCACGTGGCACAAGAAGTCGTTGAGCAGTTTCTGGTTGTTGACGAGCGCCATCTTGGAAATCGACATCTCCGGCCCCGGCGTCTGGCCGGCCTTCATCTTGTCCATCGCGCGCTTGTTGTTGAAGTTCGCGACGCGGTAGTTGATGTACATGTTGGCCACCATGTCGCGCACGAGCGCGTCGTCCTGCAGGCCGTAGTGGCGCACCATCGCGGTGATGCGGGTCATCATCGACACCTCGCCACCGCCGCCGCCAGCGCCGATCGCGGCGCGCTCGTTCATCAAGGTCGTGAGAGCCACGCCCCAGCCGGAGTTCACGTCGCCGAGCCGGTACCAGTCGGGCACGCGGACTTCGTTGAAGAACACTTCGTTGAAGCTGGCGCCACCGGTCATCTGACGCAGCGGTCGAATCTCGACGCCCGGCGCCTTCATGTCGACGAGAAAACCGGTGAGACCCTTGTGCTTGGGCAGCGACGGGTCGGTGCGGCAGATGATCTCGCCGATGTCGCTGTAATGCGCGCCTGAGGTCCACACTTTCTGGCCGGTGATCACCCATTCGTCGCCGTCGCGCTCGGCTTTGGTCTGCAGTGACGCGAGGTCGCTGCCGGCACCCGGCTCGCTGAAGAGCTGGCAGCCGACGATGTCGGCGCGCCACATCGCGCGCAGGTACTTCTTTTTCGCCTCGGGCGAACCGTGGGCGAGGATCGTCGGGGCCACCATGCCGAGGCCGATGGTGAAGATGCTCTGGTTCGGCACCTTGTAGTTGGCTTCGACAGCCGCGTACGCGCGCTCGTGGGCGGCAGTGAGGCCGGCACCGCCGAATTCCGCCGGTCCGGTGATCCAGCCGAAGCCGGCGTCGAACTTCTTGGTGCGCCATGCCTTGGCGGTCGCCACCATTTCTTGTTCGGCTTCGCGCGACTTCTCTTCGAACATCGAGACGTTGTCGGAACCTTCGCCCCAGACGAACGCCTTCGTCACTTCTTTGCGGGGGAGGTTGGCCGAGAGAAACGCCTCGGCTTTCTTGGTGAAGTCGTTGAGTTCCACCCTCGTCACGGTAGTTGGGCGCGAGTTGGGCCCCACGAGCCGAGCGCCGTGACCAGTGAACGAGGGCTGTGACACGCGTACGCGACTCGCCGAGCGCTCAGCAACTAGCGTCGTGCCGCGTGGGCCAGCCAGTAGCAGTCACCATGAAACAGTCGGCCGAGGCGGGTCGTGTGCGGTTCGAACTGAACCGCTCGCTCACGGGCCAAGGTCACGAGTCGTACGACGCGGCACCCGAACGCGAAGACACCTTCGGGGCGGTTCTCGCCAAGCGACTCTTTGCCACCGGCAAGGTCAAGGCGGTGCACGTGTTTTCGAGCGTGGTCACCGTCGATCTCGTCCCGGGTAGTGACGCGGCGTCGCTGACGCAGATCATCGCCGATCTGTATCAGTACTGGAAGCCGGGCATGGTGCCCAGCGTCCCGACGGCGTAAGCCGCGAACTTCACCGAAGGCCCCGCCAGGCACGTGGTGGGCGTGCCGCATGTTTCATCGCTCCGTCGTCGCCGTTGACGCCGACTCTCGTAGCGTTGTTGCGTGCCAAACACCGTCGGCTCCAGCGTCACGCTGCACGAGGCAGCCCGCCGGCTGAAGGTGCACTACATGACCGTGTACCGCTACGTGCGGTCGGGTCGCCTGCCCGCCCGTCAAGAAGACGGCGAGTGGAAGGTGCTCGTCTCCGACATTCAGGCGTTCGCGGCGGCTCGCAAACAGCGACCCGCGCGCTCGGGTGCCGGCAAAGCCAAGCACGGCAGCCGCCCGGCGGCCGACTGGTCCGGCAGATTCGAACAGTGTCTGGTGGCGGGGGACGAGTCCGGTGCGGAGAACCTGCTCGACGACGCGCTGGCGAGCGGCCATGACCTCTTCTCTTTGTACCTTGAAGTCGTCTCGCCGGCTCTCGTCGCAATCGGCGAGCGCTGGCACCGCGGCGAACTGCAGATTCACGAAGAACACCGAGCGAGCACCATCGTCGCGCGGCTCTTTGCGCGCGTGAGCGGTCGTTTCGCGCACCGCGGCCCGTCGCGCGGCACCGTCGTGATCGGCGGGCCGAGCGGAGAACGCCACGCACTCGGGCTCACGATGGTGGCCGACCTGCTGCGCAGCCGCGGGTGGAACGTCTCTGACATCGGCACCGACGTGCCGGCGGCATCGTTCGCCACGGCGGTGCGCAACGTCGACCAGTTGCGCGCCGTGTGCATCGGAGTCACCCTGCGTGAATCGCTCGACCAAGCCCGCAAGTCGATCACGGCGATCAAAGCCGAGCTGCCCGACGACGTGAAGATCTTCGCGGGCGGGGCGGCGATCGACTCTGATGCCACTGCCCGAGGGCTCGGCGCCGACGCCTGGGCGCGCGACCCGCGAATGCTGCTCGCACTGCTGGCCAGCGAGCCGGTCGAATAGCACCGTTCTCAGTAGCATCGCTCGTCGTGGCAGCACCGAAGCACACACCCGTCAACCCGCTCGACAAACCGAGGGCGTACCAGTCGCCCGACTTCGTGCCGGCACCGTGGACGAACACTCGCAAGGCTTCCGTCACGGGTCGCCAGCCGCGCGCAGAGCGACTCGGGCACCCCGGCCCCGACCAGGGTTACGTACTGTCGCTCGCCGAGCGTCTGCGCCCGCGCGTGAAGGTGACTGCAGGGGAGAGCGTCGACGACGCCATCCAAGGATGCATCGGCATCGCGTTGCGCCGCGCGTCGCACTTCGGTCGCGCGCCGGTGATCCACGACCTCGACATCGCCTTCACGATCTGGGGCTACTTTCTCGACACTCCGCCCGCCGACCTGGTCGCGGCGCGCTCAGCATTGTTCGCCGGCGTCGCCAACGTGGTGCACCACTACGTGGAGGCTCGCCGCATCGTCGACATGGTGCCGCAGTCCACGATCACGATGACGCCGGAAATGGTGCGCAAGTCGATGCCGAACTCGTGGCGGGCGCTCACCGGCGCCTGAAGTCAGTCGACCGCGAACTTCTGCAGGTCTTCGAGTCGCACGAACTCCAGCGTCAAGGCGTGCGTCGAGCGCAGTCGAACCTTGGGCGCCTTGCCCGCCTCGAACGCTTCTTGCCAGCGACCGGCGCACAAGCACCACTGGTCGCCGGCCTTTAGCCCGGCAAACCCGTACTGCGGCATCGGGGTGGAGAGGTCGTTGCCGGCCGATTTGGAGAACGCGAGAAACTCGTCGGTCATGATCGCGCACACCGTGTGCACACCGGTGTCGTCGCCGCCGGTTTCGCAGCAGCCGCTGCGGTACCAGCCGGTGAGCGGGTCGTAGCTGCAGGGCTCGAGCGGCTCGCCGAGCACGTTGGGCTGCGAAGAGCGGTGGTCGGTCACGACTCGTGCCCGCTCACGAAACGCTGACGCCGACCACGCTGCCGATCGCGTAGGTGACGGCGACGGCGAGCACGGTGATAGCCGCCTGGCGGGCGCTGCCCATCCACCACGGCCGTTCTGACTGTCGCGCGATGACCGCGCCGAGAATGGCCGCAGCCACGACGCCGATCGTCACCGACGCGATGCGCGCCGAGTTGCCCGAACCGGTGAGCCACGGGATGACGGGCAGCATCGCCCCGAGCAGGAAGGTGACGATCGAGACCGCCGCGACTTGCAGCGGGTTGGGCAACTGGGCGGGATCGAGACCGAACTCCTCGCGGGCGTGCACCATGACGGCGCGCTCCGGGTCTTGCATCACTTCGGCGGCGGCGGCCTCCGCCTGCTTCGACGACATGCCGTGCGAGCGGTAGATGCCGGCGAGTTCCGACGTCTCGGCACTGGTGTTGCGCTTCAGCTCGCGCAGCTCGAGCGCCATCTCGCGCTTCACGAGGTCGTTCTGCGACTTCACCGACACCCATTCGCCGGCGGCCATGCTGACCGCGCCGGCGACCGCCGAGGCGATGCCGGCGAGTCGCACGTAACTGGCGTCCACGCCGCTGGCCGCGAAGCCGATGATGAGCGAAACGTTGGTGACGAGCCCGTCGCTGATGCCGAACACGCCGGCGCGAGCACTGCCGCCGGCGAGCGCGCGATGGTCCGGGTGGTCGTGATGTTCTGCGCGCGACTTCTGTGACATGCCTCAAAGGTACTGGCGAAATCGGTGCGTGATGTCGCGCGTAGCATTGAGCGTGGTGTCAGGCGCTCATCGCTATCGTTTCGCGCCGTCACCGACGGGCTATTTCCACGTGGGTGGCGCACGTACTGCGTTGTACAACTGGATTCTCGCGCTGCAGAACAACGGCACGTTCGTACTGCGCATCGAAGACACCGACGAGTCGCGCAACGAGCCGCAGTGGACACAGGGCATCATCGACGCGCTCGATTGGATCGGCATCAACGCCTCCGACCCGCACTTCGAGGGGCCCTACTTCCAGTCGGCGTTCGCGCAGGCGCACGTGGCGGCCGCCAAGCAGCTGTTCGAGTCGGGGCACGCGTACTACTGCGACCTGACGAGCGAGCAAATCCAAGAACGTGCCAAGGCCGCAGGCAAGCCGGGCTACGACGGCTACTCGCGCGACCGCGGCCTCGAGCCGGGCCCCGGGCGCGTGCTTCGCTTCAAGGTTCCCGCCGGCACCACCGTGGTGCACGACGAAGTGCGCGGCCAGGTGGAATTCGACAACGCCACGATCGAAGATTTCGTGCTCCTGCGTGGCAACGGCACGCCGGTGTTCATCTTGGCCAACGTGGTCGACGACATCTCGATGAAGATCACCCACGTGGTGCGAGCCGAGGAGCACTTGCCCAACACACCCAAGCAACAGATGCTGTGGCAGGCCCTGGGCCACGACGCCCCGGTGTGGGCCCACGTGCCGGTGCTCGTCAACGAGCAGCGAAAGAAGTTGTCGAAGCGCCGCGACAAGGTGGCCCTCGAGCAGTACCGCGCCGAGGGCATCGTGGCCGACGCGATGGTCAACTACCTCATGACGCTCGGCTGGGCGCCGACCGGCGACACCGAGATCGTCGACTTCGCCACCATCACTCGCGAGTTCAAGCTCGGCTCGGTGAACCACTCGTCGGCGTTCTTCGACGTGAAGAAACTGAACGCCTTCAATGGTGAGTACGTGCGCAAGATGTCGCTCGACGACTTCGTGCACGCCTGCGAACCGTGGCTGACGGGCAGCGGCGTGCCGTGGAGCGGTTCGACGGCCGCCCCGACGGTGCCGTGGCCCGCCGAGCGATTCGACCGTGCGGTCTTTTTGCGTATCGCCCCGCACGTGCAGACGAGGGTGGCGTTGTTGTCTGAAGTGCCGGCGATGGTCGACTTCTTGTTTCTCCCCGACGCGCCGATCGACGCAGCCGCGTTCGACAAGGCATTCTCTGCCGACTGGGCCGTGTCGTCATTGCGCTCGATGCGGGATCAGTTCGCGACCGCGACGTGGGACGCCGAGTCGCTCAAGACGATCGTCGAGAGCGTCGGAGCCGCCATCGACGTGAAGCTCGGCAAGTTGCAGGCTCCGCTTCGTGTTGCCACCACGGGTCGCACCGTCGGGCCGCCGCTGTTCGAGTCGCTCGAAGTGCTCGGCCGCGACGAGACGCTGCGACGCATCGACGCGGCACTCGCCCGCGCCGGCTGAGGCCATGTCGGCCGCTGACGCGTCGTCGCGCTCTGCGGCGACAGAGAACGCTGCGCCTCGCCGTGCATGGCTCGCGCTCGTCGCGATGCTGGCGTCGGTGTTGATCTACTTCGTCGTCACGTTGGCCCAGGTGTGGATCGCAGGCCGCAGCGACTCGTTCGCCGCAGGGGAGCGCACCGTCGACGCTGTCGTGGTGCTCGGTGCCGCGCAATACGACGGGCGACCCTCGCCGCAACTGCAAGCGCGACTCGACCACGCGCTGCGACTGTGGCAGCGCGGGGCGGCGCCGATCGTGGTGGTCACCGGCGGCAAACAAGAGGGCGACCGCTTCACCGAAGCCGAATCCGGACGTCAATATCTGGCTGCCGGCGGCGTGCCGGTCGACTCCATCGTGGTGGAGCCGGAAGGAACCTCGACGTTCGAGAGCCTGCAATCGTTGCGCGACGAAAGCGCCGCCTTGGCGATTGACGAGGTGGTCATCGTGAGCGATCCGTATCACGTGCTGCGTGCCGGTTTGGTCGCGCGCGAACTGGGTTTCGTGGCGACGACGTCAGCCACGCGCACGAGCGTGACGCAAGGCAGCGATGCGTTTTCGCGCAACGTTCGCGAGGCAATCGGCATCATGGTGGGCCGTGTCGTCGGGTTTCGCCAACTTGAGTCATGGCTACAATGAACTGCGCAACACTCTGGGGAGTGGTGTAACTGGCAACACAGCAGATTCTGGTTCTGTTATTCAGGGTTCGATTCCTTGCTCCCCAACATGTACGACGCGACGTTGTCGCGTCAGGGCTCCCCAACATGTACGACGCGACGTTGTCGCGTCAGGGCTCCCCAACACGAGCGATAGCGTGATGAGCCGTTCAGGCTCCCATCGTCTAGCGGCCTAGGACACAGCCCTCTCAAGGCTGCGGCACGGGTTCAAATCCCGTTGGGAGTGCCACTCAGCGGTGCTCGTCAGCCGGGCAACAACGTCGGCAGGCTTCGCAAACACTCGTAGTCCTCTACCTCGTTGTAGAGAAACGCCGACAACCGCACGCCCGTGACGCCGCCCGGGCTCGTGATCGCGATCTCGGCCGACAATCGTTCGCGAGCAGCCACGATGAGCGCGTCTTCTTGTGCCGTCGTCAAGTGGCGCGCGCCCGGCAGCGGCACGACGCGCATGTACGGCGCCCGCAACGTCGGGTGAGTCGGCAGCGTCACGCCCCATGCTTCGGCGAGCATGTCGGCGGCGGCGCCGACCGTGTCGCGACAGTGCCGGTCGCGCGCGTCGAGCGGCCAGCGAGCGAGAAAGTCGAACGACGCCGGTGTGGCGAGATACGACGTCATGTCGGCGGTGCCTTGCGTGTCGAACGAGAGCGGAAATCCCCGCTCGGCATTCCAGCTTCCGGCCAGCGGTTCGAGTGCTCGCGCGGCACGATCAGACACCGCGACCAACGCCGCGGACGGCCTCGGTGCCGCCACCCATTTGTGGAAGTTGCTCACCCATGCGTCGATGCCGCTCGGCAACGGCGGGTGCACCTGTCCGGCCGCGTGCGCGGCATCGACGACGATGAAGCACTCCGGTCGTGCGGCCCGCACGGCACGAGCGATGTCGGCGACGGGGTTCAGCTGCGCGCTCGTTGCCACGATGTGGTCGATGACGAGAACGTCGGCATCACCGAGTTGGTCGATCACTTCGCTGACGCACGCCTGCGGCGTGGCCGACGCAGGCGGCAACGCGGCAACTTCTCGCAACCGTGCTTCGGCTCGGCTGGCGAGCGCGCGCAGCCCGAGCACCACTCCGCCGTAGTTCGAGGTCATCGTCACGATCGAAGTGCCGCGACGCACCACTGCGGCAGCTGCCGCGATCACGCCCTGCGACGCGTTGGGTACGAATGCCAGGCGTTCCTCGACGGTGCCGAGTTCGGCGGCGCAACGGGCGCGCGCCTCGCGCAGCATCGCGGGCAAGTGCGAGCGAAAGAAGAGGTTCGGGTTGCGATCCATCTGCTCGCGAATCTGCTGTTGGCGAGCAAGCACCTCATTCGGGACGGCACCGAACGAGCCGTGGTTGAGGTAGCGGACTGAGGAGTCGAGGCTCCACTCAGCGCGCGATGCGAGGGTCATAGAGAACCCTCGCGCCGGCGGGGCACCACGATTGCTCGCGAATGCCGCCGCCGGCGACGAAGAAAGAGCGGTGTTAGCGCTTCTTCTTGGCGGGCTTCTTCGCGGGGGCCGGAGCCTTGCGAGCGGTGTTCAATTTCGGAGCAGGAGCAACGCCAAGCGCGATGTCCTTGAAGCCCTTCAGCGCAGTGATCTTGGCGACGGTCTTCGCCTTGATCTGGATCTGCTCACCGGTCGCAGGGTTGCGGCCGATTCGTGCTGGGCGCTTCTTCTTGAAGAACTTGGCAAAGCCCGAGATGTTGACGATCTCACCCTTGGCCACATTGGCCAGGATGACATCGACCGTTCCCTCGATGACGGCTTTCGCCACCTTCCTCTCGACGTCGGCGTGAATTGCTACTGCGTTGATAAGTTCGTTTTTCTTCATGGGTAGCACCCTATTACACGGGTGGTGGATGGATGCGTGATGCTTGTCGCGGGGTCTAGAACCGCACGCGACAGACGCGCGGGCCGTGCACTTGACCGCCTGCCCAGGTGACGCTCGCGGGGTCGACGAGTGAGAACGAGGGGATGCGCTCAAGCCACACCTGCAAGGCGACGCGCAGCTCCAGTCGGGCGAGGTTCGAGCCCGCGCATCGGTGGATGCCCGAGCCGAAGGCCACGTGGCGGTTGTGCTGGCGGTCGAGAATGACCTCGTTCGGGTTCTCGAACTGGCGGGGGTCGCGGTTGGCGGCGGGGAAGGCCATCAAAATGCGGTCACCGGCCTTCATCGGGCAGCCCTGAAACTCGACGTCGCGGTCGACGATGCGGGCCATCGTGACGGGCGAGTAGGCGCGCAGCAATTCTTCGATTGCCGTCGGCCACAGGTCGGGGTTGTCGCGCAGCTGCTGGCGATGCTCGGGGTGCTGTGCGAGGTGCCAGAGCGACGACCCGATCGCGCTCCAGGTGGTGTCGATACCGGCGACGAGCATCAGGTTGCACACGCCGAGCACGTACTGGTCGGTGACCGGGTACTTGTCGCCGGAGTTCAACAGGTCGGTGATGAGGTCGTCCTCGCGGGGGTTCTTCTTGCGGTCTTCGAGTTGGCCGCGGAAGAAGTTGAGGATCTTCAGCCGGCTCTCCAGCCGAACTTTCGGGTCGGTGAGGCCCACTTCGAGCACTCCGCGCACCCAACCGGTGAACTCGTCGGCCATGTCGATGGGCACACCGAGCATGGTGGCGATGACACGAACGGGAATCTGCTGGGCGTAATCGGTGCCTGCGTCGGCCTCGCCCTTGGCGATGAACTTGTCGATCAGTTGGTTGCACAGGTCGCGAGTGCTCTGCTCGTACTTGGCGACTGCCTGCGGGGCAAAGACCGGCAAGATCAGGCGGCGGTGCCAGTGGTGGTCGGGCGGGTCGCTCGTGATCGGTGGTGCAGCGACGCCCGCGTACGGGCCTTCGGCTGCGGCGGCCGACCGCGGCACCACGATGATGTCGCGCGACGTGAAGATCTCGTGTTCTTGGGCGATGGCGACGACGTCGTCGTACCGAGTCGGAAACCAAGAACCGCCCCATCGGTTGCTGTGGGCGATCGGGCACTTCGACTCGCGGATCTCGTGCATCGTCGGATACGGGTCGCGCACGAACTCCGGATCGAAGATGTTGTAGTCCGTCGTCGGATCCTTGACGGGGCCTGCGTTCTCTTCGAGCGTCGTCACGGGTTACTCCTCGATGATGATGGCGTCTTCAGGACAGTTGGCCTGCGCGCGACGGGCCTTGGCGTGCAGCTCGGCCGGCAGGTCACCAGCGATGAGCACCGTCGCGTGGCCGAGTTCGTCGCTGCCGAACACCTCTGGTGCGGCGATGGAGCACATCTGTTGGCCTTGGCACGAGGCTTCGTCGACACGTACGCGCATGAGCCGAGGTTACTGGCGGGCGTTCAGTCGAGCGCAGTCGGCGTAAAACTCTTCCACGGCGAGGCCGCCTCGAGTTGCGCCGACACCCGCAAGAGCAGATCTTCGCGACCGTAGGCGGCCACGAGTTGCACGCCGACGGGCAGGCCGCTCGCCGTCCGCGCCAGGGGAAGGCTGATCGCCGGCTGACCCGACATGTTGAACTGGGCCGTGAAACGCACCCACTCACTGGCGAGTCGCGAAGGCTTGAGCGGGTCGCTCGGGTCGTTGACGAACGAGCCGACAGGAAAGGGAATGCGTGCGAGCGTGGGCGTCAACAGCAAGTCGAAGCCGCCCTGCCACCATTGCGCGAGCGCACGGCGGAACATCGCCGCGGCGTTCATCGACTTCGCGTAGTCGAGCGCCGAGGCCTTCGAGGCGCGCTCTGCTTGCTCCCAGTTCACGGCTTCGATGTCGTCGCTGGTCACGTCGCGACGCAACATCGCCGCAAGCGCGTCGCGCGACACGGCTTGGTTCGTCGCCCACATCGCCCCGAACCGCGGCGGGAACGACGCGTCGGCCAGCGCCTCGGGCCACGACTCTTCGACATGGTGGCCGAGTGATTCGAGCAGTTTCGCGGTGGCACGAGCGGCGTCACGACATTCGTCGTCGACGCGCACGCCGTGCAGGTCGTGGTCGAGCAATCCGATCCGCAGTTTCTCGACCGGCGCACCGACTTCGTTCGCGTACGGCCGCGATGGAGCGGTGGCGATGACGCCGTCACCCACGCCGGGGCCATGCACGGCGTCGAGCAGTGCCGCGGTGTCCAGCACGGTGTGCGACACGCACAACTCGACACCGAAACCGAACTCGTCGCGCAGCGGACCCACCGAGATGCGCCCGCGACTCGGCTTCAGGCCGACCAGGCCGTTGCACGAAGCAGGAATACGAATGCTTCCGCCGCCGTCGCTCGCATGCGCGAGCCCGACGATGCCGGCCGCGACGGCCGAACCGGACCCGCCGCTCGAACCGCCGCAGGTGCGCGACAGGTCGTGCGGGTTACGAGTCGGCCCCCACGCCTCAGGTTCGGTGACCGGCAAGCTGCCCCACTCGCAGCTGTTGGTGCGGCCGAACGGTACGAACCCGGCGGCGAGATAGCGGTCGACCATCGTCGTGTTCTGTGTCGCGACGTAATTCGCCGCCTTCAACGCCTTGTTGCCGTTGGACATCCGCTGACCGGCGTAGAGCGTGTGGAGGTCTTTGAACAGCGTCGGCACACCGTGAAACGGCGCGTCGCTCCGCGTGGCGTCGGCCTTCTTCGCCAGTTCGCGCGCGTGCTCGATCCACACGATGTTCACCGCGTTGATCTTCGGGTTGTACGCCTCGTAACGCTCGATCGCGGCGTTGAGCAGCTCGAGCGCCGACACCTTTTTCGTTCGCACCAACTTGGCTTGCTCGGTCGCCGGCATGAATCGCGTCTCGCGCGCGAGCGGTGACAACGGCACGGTTCACTAACCTAGTGAGACCGTGACGCCTGAACATTTATCGGGGCGTCGGTCGTTGCTCGTGGTGTTGCGAGCTCCGTCCGTGGGGGCGTACATCGGCGCCAACGTGTTGCTGTACGTGGGTTTGTCGCTGCAGGTGACGACCCTTGCCAAGCAGGTCTACGACATCACGCGCCGAGAACTCGACCTCGGTTTTCTCGGGTTGGCGGAGTTTCTTCCGATCGCGTTGTTGGTGTTCGTCACCGGCACGGTGGCCGACCGCTTCAACCGCAAGCGAATCTCCCAGTTGGCGATGGCGGGCGAGCTCTCGTCGGCGCTGTTGCTCATGTGGTACGCGTCGACCGAGCCGACGAGCGTGTTTCCGATTTTCTTGATCGCGATTCTCTACGGCAGTTCGCGCGCGTTCTTGGCCCCGGCGATGCGCCCGATCGCGGCGGCAATCGCCCCAGAGGGGCGCCTGCCGCAGATGATCGCGCTGTACTCGACGGTGTGGACTTCTGCCGGCATCGTCGGCCCGGCGATGTCGGGATTTCTGTATTCGGCCTCGCCGGTGATCGCCTACGGCACAGGCTCGATGCTCATACTCGTCGCGCTCGCCACGTTCTCCAGCGTGCGAGTGCCGGCCACGCAGCGCGGCACCGAGGGCAACGAGCGCCCGACGCTTCGCTCGGCGGTGGAAGGTCTCAGCTACATTCGCCGAACCCCCATCTTGTTCGCCGCCATCGCACTCGACTTGTTCGCCGTGTTGTTCGGCGGGGCGGTCGCCTTGCTGCCGGTGATCGCCGAAGAACGACTCGGCGTCGGCAACATCGCCTACGGATGGTTGCGCGCAGCGGCCGGCATCGGGGCTGGTGCTGTCGCGCTCTTGCTGGCGGTGCGACCATTGCGACGGCATGTCGGTCGCTGGTTGCTCGTCGCCGTCGCCGTGTTCGGTGTGGGCACGATCGTGCTCGGTCTCACCCGCACCTACTGGATCGCGTTCGTGGCAATGCTCGTGGTCCACGGCGCCGACATGGTGAGCGTGTTCGTGCGCGGCTCGATCGTGCCGCTCGTGACGCCCGACGACAAGCGCGGGCGGGTCTCGGCGGTGGAGAACGTCTTCATCGGCGCGACGAACGAGCTCGGTGCGTTCGAGTCGGGTGTCGCGGCGCAGGCCGTCGGCGTACCTGCGACGGTGGTCGGCGGCGGCGTGCTCACGCTCGGCGTGGTCGGCGTGTGGTGGGTGAAGTTCAAGCAGCTGCGTGACGTCGATCGCTTCGAGGACCTCAAGCCTGCGTGACCGCATGACTCGCGTCGACTGCGAGAATGGATGCGTGAAGCGATTCGCTCTCGCGATGGTGTTGGTCGCGGCCACGGTCGCCGGTTGCGCCGAACAACCGACCACCACCGAGTCGGGTGTTCTCGACGGTGTTGGACGGCTGCCCGGCTACGACTTCTGGGCCCCGGTCACGTTGCCCGACGGTGTCGAGCTCGAATTGCCGATGCCCGAAGGTGGCCCGGTCGGCCCGCGCGTCGAGGGCAACCGGGTGTTGTTGGTCGGCGACTCGATCTTCGCGTCGACCGCCAAGCGCTACGGCGGCGAGATGTGCGACGCGCTGAAGCCGCTTGGTTGGCAGGTCGCGGTGGAGGCGGAGCCCGGCCGTTTCGCGTCGTTCGGCGTCGAGGTGCTCGACCGGCGCATCGGCGCGGTGTGGGACGCCGTCATCATCTATCTCGGCACCAACTTCGACGGCAACGAATCGTCGCTGCGCAAGCAGTTCGACAAGATGTTCGAGATCACGCGCGGTGTCGAAACCGTCGTACTCACCACCGGCGTGTTTCGTGACGCGCAAAAGACGGTCAACAAGGTGATCAAAGAGTCGGCCGCCGAGCACGACCACGTGCACGTGCTCGACTGGTCGAGCGTCGCCAAGTTGAAGGGCGTGACGAGCAGCGACAAGATCCACCTCTCCGACACGGGTCGTGCGATTCTCGCCCAGACGATCGCGCGAGCGCTCGATTACGCGCCGTACCGCGAGCCGGAGTGCCTCGACCCGAGATTCCGCGACGACTCGGGTATCAGGTCGCAGTCGACGACGACGAACCCGTAGCGGTCTCGTCCGTCAGACCGTCCGCAATCGCGGCGGCAGCCGCCTTCGCGGCACGGCGCATGGCGGCGCGCTCCTTGGCCTGCGCCGTTGTTATCTCGCGATGGTGGGCGCGGCACAACACCTCGAGCCCGCCGAGACCGTTCTGATCAGGATCAAGATGATGATGACAGCCCGGCCCGTATCCGCCGCCGTTTCGCGCGGCACGATGGTTGACCTCGCAGTCGCGACGTTGCGCCGAGCAGCCGGTGCGCTGGCAGTAGTACTTCGCGCGGCGCTTGGCGGCCGCTCGGGCGAAACGCCAAATGTGGTTGCGTTGCCACGCGCGAGCGCACGTGTTGGTGCACCACGTGCGGCGACGCGGGGACTCGATCATCGCGTCGCACCACTGGCAGCGGCCCGGCTCGCCGCGCCACGCCGAGAGAGCGCAAGTGATGCGTTCGCGCTCGAGCGCGCTCATCTCGCCGGGCGGCGTGACCGCTCGCGTTCGGCGCGTCGAGGAGCTTCGTTTCGTGCCGCGTCGCGTGCGTCGCACCACGAGGCGCGCCGACGATCGGCGACGCCTACGAGCGGAGGTTGACCGGCGTCGCGCGCGTCGCATCGACCATGTCGAAGAAGTCGTTGCCTTTGTCGTCGATCACGATGAAGGCGGGGAAGTCGCGCACCTCGATCTTCCACACGGCTTCCATGCCGAGTTCGGCGTACTCGAGCACTTCGACTTTGGTGATGCAATCTTGCGCAAGTCGGGCGGCCGGGCCGCCGATCGAGCCGAGATAGAAGCCGCCGAACTGCTTGCACGCGTCGGTGACCAGACGCGAACGGTTGCCCTTGGCCAGCATGACGAAGCTGCCGCCGGCACGTTGAAAATCGGCGACGTACGAATCCATGCGACCGGCGGTGGTCGGGCCGAACGCGCCGGAAGCGAAGCCCGCCGGAGTCTTCGCCGGGCCGGCGTAGTACACGCAATGATCCTTGAAGTAGTCGGGCAGCGTTCCGTCGCGTTCGAGGCGTTCGCGCAACTTGGCGTGCGCGATGTCGCGCGCCACCACCATCGGGCCGGTCAGCATCACGCGCGTCTTCACCGGGTGCTTCGAAAGTTCCTTGCGAATCTCGGCCATCGGGCGGTTCAAGTCGATGCGTACGACGTCGCCACCGAGGTCGTTGAAGTCGACGTCGGGCAAGAAGCGCGCGGGGTCGGTCTCGAGTTGCTCGAGAAACACTCCGTCGCGCGTGATCTTGCCGAGCGCCTGACGGTCGGCGCTGCACGACACCGCCATGGCCACGGGGCAACTCGCGCCGTGACGCGGCAGACGAATCACCCGCACGTCGTGGCAGAAGTACTTGCCGCCGAACTGGGCGCCGATGCCCGTTTGTTGGGCGAGCTTCAAGACTTTGGCTTCGAGGTCGAGGTCGCGGAAGCCATGGCCGGACTTGCTGCCGTGCGTCGGCAACGAGTCGAGGTATCGCGTGCTCGCCAGCTTCGCGACTTCTACCGCGTACTCGGCCGACGTTCCGCCGATCACGACGGCGAGGTGGTACGGCGGGCACGCGGCGGTGCCGAGCGTCTTCATCTTCTCGAACAGCCAGGGCAGCAGCGTCTTTTCGTTGAGCAACGCCTTGGTTTCTTGGAAAAGGTAGCTCTTGTTCGCCGAGCCGCCGCCCTTGGCGATGAACAGGAACTTGTATTCGTCGCCGTCGACCGCCGAAATCTTGATCTCGGCCGGCAGGTTGGTGTTGGTGTTCGACTCTTCGTACATCGACAGCGGCGCCAGCTGGCTGTAGCGCAGGTTGCTGGTGAGATACGTGTCGTACACACCGCGGGAGATCGCGGCCTCGTCGCCGCCGCCCGTCATGACGAACTGGCCCTTTTTCGCCTTCACGATCGCCGTGCCTGTGTCTTGGCACATCGGCAACACGCCGCCGGCGGCGATCGAGGCGTTCTTCAGCAGGTCGAGGGCGACGAAACGATCGTTCTCGCTCGCCTCGGGGTCGCGCAGGATGTCGGCCAACTGTCGCAGGTGCCCGGGGCGCAAGAAGTGCGCGATGTCGCGCATGGCTTCGGCGGTGAGGCGGGTGATCGCGCTCGCGTCGACGCGCAGGAATTCGCCGAGCTCGGTCTTCGTGGTCGACACGCCGTCGCGCGTGACGAGCCGGTACTCGGTGTCGTCTTTGCCGAGCGGCAGCAGGTCGACGTGCGCGAAGGGTTCGGGAGTCGGCATCACTGCACGTCCCGCATCAGACGAGTGCGGGGGTTCCGGCGAACGCACCCGGGTCGCCGGGCGCCGGGATGAGCGGCTTGCTCCACGACACCGTGCGTGCGACTTCGTCGGCGACTGCCCGCCACTCGGCCGGGTTCCACCCTTCGGCGCTCGCCACGACGTTGCCGTCGATGCGCAGGAAGACGAAGGCCGGCAGCTGCTTCACGCCGAGTTGCTTCACGAAGGAGCGGTCGGCGTCGCAGAACACCATCGCCTCGTCGGCGAGCGGGCCGAGAAACATTCGTGCCTCGTCAGGCCCGGCGGTGACGACGTAGTTGGTGCGCACGCTCGAGCCGGCGAACTGCGCCAGCACGCGTCGCGCGGTCTTCAGCACCCAGGCGCTTTCGTTGGTGTACGGGTCGATCACGACCGAGAGCAGGTGGAAGGTCGTGAGCCACTCGTGCAGCGCGCGCTTCTCGCCCTGCAGCGGCTGCAACACCGTGTCGGGAGACGGCGTAATCACGAGAGAAACGGTAGCAAGTCGCAAGTACTCTCTTCGTAATGCACCCGATCGAGAGGCTGCGATATGTGGCACGCGCCGACGGTGCCGGGCCGGCGTTGCTCGTGCGCGAAACCGCGCTCGCGTTGTGCGAGATGGAGTTCGATCCGCAGTCGCTGATACTCGCGTGCCGCCGCATCGTCGAGCGTCATCCGACGATGGCGCAACTGTGGTGGCTGTGCGCCAACGTGCTGGCGTCGCCCGAGCCGTTCGCTCGCGCCCGCGAGCTCGCGCTCGTGGTGGAGCGTGACGAGACGCCCGGACACCTCGACGACGTGCTGCCCGACGACGCGCAGGTGGTGATCGTCGGCTGGCCGTTCACCACGGTGAAGTGTCTTGCCCAGCGCGGCGACGCGCTCATGCTGGTGGTCGACAGCCACGGCGAGGGCGAGGCCCTCGTCGACCGGCTGCACGACGCCGAGATCGCGGCCGAACTGGTGCCGTTCGAGTGCCTGGCTTCCGCCGTCGCGCAGTGCGACGTCGTCATTATCGAGGCGCTCGCTGCCGGCCCGGATGCCGCGCTCGCCGTCGGCGGCGCACGAGGAGTGCTCGAGACCGCCCGCGCGCTCGGCAAGCCCGCGTGGCTCGTGGCCGGCGCAGGAACCCGCCTGCCGGCGGCGTTGTTCGACGGAATGCGAACGACCCTGCAACTCGACACCGACTGGCACGCAGGTCTCGACGTGATCGACGTCGCGCGCTTCGACCGCGTGATCGGCCCTGACGGCGCGAACGACGACACGCGGACGGCGCTCGTGCCCGAGTGCCCGTCCTCGACCGAACTGTTGCGACGCAGCGCCATCTAGCCTGCAAGACATGTCTCCGCGCTCACGCGATCTTCCCCGACGTTCTTGTCTCTCGATTCCCGGCTCGTCGGAGAAGATGCTGGGCAAGGGTCCCGGCATCCCCGCCGACATGGTGTTCCTCGACCTCGAAGACGCCGTCGCTCCGAAAGAGAAGGAGTCATCGCGTGCCCGCGTGGCCAACGCGATCAAGTCACAAGAGTGGGGCGACAAGGTGCTGTGCGTGCGCGTCAACGACTGGAGCACGAAGTGGACCGCCTACGACATCATCGAAGTCGTCGGTGGTGCCGGCCCGCGCCTCGACGAGATCATGCTGCCGAAGGTGGAATCTGCGGCGCAGATCGTGGCGACCGACATGTTGCTTCGCCAAGTGGAGATCGCCAGCGGCCTGCCAGTGGGCCACATCGGCATCGAGGCACAGATCGAAACCGCGCGGGGCCTGATCAACGTCGAAGAAATCTGCGCGGCGAGCCCGCGACTCGAGACGATCATCTTCGGTCCGGCAGATTTCGCGGCAAGCATGGAGATGCCGGTGCTCACCGGCGGAGTGCAGATCGCCGACTACCCGGGCGACCATTTTCATTACGTGTTCAACAAGATCTTGATGGCGGGCCGCGCCAACGGCCTGCAGGTCATCGACGGCCCGTACCTCTATATCCGTGACGCCGACGGCTTCCGCGACTACTGCAAGCGCACTCGCACGCTGGGTTACGACGGCAAGTGGGCGTTGCACCCCGACCAAGTGACGATTCTCAACGAGGTGTTCTCGCCGACGCAGGAACAGTTCGACCGCGCCTGCGCGATCCTCGATGCCTACGAGAAGGCCACCGAAGGAGAGGGCAAAGGTGCCGTGATGTTCGGTGACGAGATGATCGACGAGGCGAGCCGCAAGATGGCGCTCAAGTTCATCTCGCGCGGCAAGCGCGCCGGACTTTCGCGCTCGAAGTAGTGCTCGAAGAGTGACGACGAAGAAGTAGGCGGCTCACGATGGCGAAACGTTTCGACGCGGTGCTGTTCGATGCCGGCGGCATCTTCGTCATTCCCGACCCGGTCGCGACCGGTATGGCGATCTCGCCGTTCGGCGGGTCGATGGACCACAACGTGCTCGTACGTTGCCACTACGCAGGCATGGAGGCCCTCGACGCAGTGGCCAGCAAGCGCACCGACCGCTCGATCGACAAGATCACGTGGGACATCTACCGACGCGCCTACGTGAAGACCGCCGGTGTCGGAGAAGAGCAGGTCGAGCACGCGGCGGATGCGATGCGAAAACTGTTCTCGCCGTACTACTGGCGCTTTCCGATGCTCGAGTCGGTGGCCGCGCTCGGCCAGTTGCACTACCGAAAGGTTCCCATCGGCGTGGTGTCGAACGCCAGCGGCCAGATCGAACAGACGCTGGCCAACTTGTGCATCTGCCAAGTGGGGCCGGGTGCGGGCGTGCCGGTCAGCATCGTCACCGACTCGCACGTCATCGGTTACGCAAAGCCCGACCCGCGCATCTTCGCGGACGCCATCGCGACACTCGGGCTGTCACCCGAGCGCGTCGCGTACGTCGGCGACTCGTACGTCAACGATGTCGGCGGGGCACAGGCGGCCGGTCTCGTGCCGCTGTTGTACGACCCGTTCGACGACCACGCCGGTTACGACTGCGAGCGCCTGCACTCGCTGCACCAACTGGTGGATTTCGTCGGCTAGCGCTCGTGTCGCTGCCGGCGACGGCGCGCTCGCTCGCGCCGAACTCAGTCTTTGGTCGCGCCGAGCTCAGCCTTGTACTGATTCGACCAAGCGTCGCGCGATCACCTTGAGGCACAACGTTTCGTCCGCGCCTTCGAAGATCGACAGCACGCGGGCATCCACGTACATTCGGCTGACGGGGTATTCCTCGGCGTAGCCGTACCCGCCGTGAATCTGCATCGCCTCGCGAGTGACCCACTCGGCGGCCTTGCACACGTACGCCTTCACCATGCTGGCTTCCATGGCGCCTTCGCCCTTGCCCATCATTTTTGCCACCGCGTAACTGAACTGTCGTGCCGCCTGGATGACCATCGCCATGCGACCGAGCTTGACCTGCGTGAGTTGGTAGTCGGCGACGTTCTTGCCGAACACGCTGCGGTTGTTCGCGTAGTCGAGCGCGGCTTCGTACGCCGCCTGCATGAGACCCACCGCTCGTGCCGCGGTTTGCAGCCGGCCGTTCTCGAAACCTTCCATCTGGAAGTAGAAGCCTTTGCCGAGCCCGTCGTTCTCGCCGATCAAGTGGTTGGCCGGCACGAACCAGTTCTCGATCGCGATCTCGTAGGAGTGCATGCCGCGATATCCGATGGTGTCGATCGGTCGACCTTCCATCTTTCCGCCGCCGGGTTGCTCGAACACGAAACCGTGCGCCTCGCCGAGCGGCTTGGGGACGATGAAGAGGCTCAGGCCGCGGTGCGACTTCGAACGGTCGGGGTCGGTGCGCGCGAGCAACATGAGCACGTTGGCGCGCGCGGCGAACGTGCACCATGTCTTCACGCCGTTGATGACGTAGCCATCGACGCCGTCACGCTTCGCGGCAGTGGCGGTGGTCTTGAGTGACGCCACGTCGCTGCCGTAGTCGGGTTCGGTCACTGCGACGGCGGCCATCACCTCGGCGGTCGCCAGCTTCGGCAGCCACTCGTGTTTCTGCGCCTCGGTGCCGCCCTTCACCAGCGCGCGGGCGAGAATCTCGGGCCGCGTGATGAGCGAGCCGCCGATACCGAGCGACGCACGCGAGAGTTCTTCGGTGGCGACGCAGCTCGCCATGTACTCGCCCTCGCCGCCTTCGCTGAAGCCGCCGTACTCGGAGGGAATCGACAGGCCGAACGCGCCGATCTCCGCGAGGCCACCGATGACTTCTTCGGGTACGTCGGCGTTCTCGCGGTGCACGTGCTCCGCGTGCTTGGCGACGACCTTCTTGCCGAAACTACGGAAAGTGTCTTGCACCATCTCGTAGTCGTCGTCGAGGTGCCGAGGCCCGGTGCTCGTCGCGAGCGACGCGAGCACCTCGGGTGCGCGGTAGGCGGCGACGAACGAGTCGAAGTTCGACAACTCCGACAACTTCACGCCCCACATCGACTCGCGTCCGAGCAGCCGAGTGGAGAAGTCGTGCACCATGTCGGCGACGAACGCGCACGTGATGGTGGCTTCGATTTCTCCCTTTGCGCCGTAATCGAGCAGCGACCGGGCGGTTTCGAGCGCGGCACTCGCGTGCGCGAGGTCGTATGCGAGTACTTGTTGCCGCTCGGGCCCGCCGCTCTCTGCGAGTTGCTTGGTCGAGCGACGCAACAACGCCGCGACGCCTTCGATGACGCCCGCTGCAACGGTGAGATCTTTGACGGCTTCGGGCACGAATCTCAACGGTAGTGAGGTGTCTTTCGTCAACGCCTGCCCCAGCAACAAGTTGCGCCCGTGCCTGCGGTGGCATGCGGCACGGGGTTCACTTACGCTGGGACAATGCTGAAAGCCCTGCGGTGGGTGCTTTTTGCCGTCGTCGTCTATTTCTTCGTGCTGCCGCTGGTGCCCGCGTTTCGCAACGCGGTGTCCGACCTGCGCCAGATCGACCCGGTGCTGCTGTTTGCCGCCATCGGGCTGGAGTTCGTGGCGCTCTACTGCTACACGCTCATGACCCATGCCGCGCTGGGCAAAGACGCCAGCCGGCTCACACGCTTCGACCTGTTCCGCATCCAGCTCAGCACCCGTGCGCTGGGCAGTGTGCTGCCGGCGGGAAGCGCCGCCAGCAACGCCCTCGGCTTCCGCCTCATCACCAGCTCGGGAATCGCCAAAGCAGACGCGGGGTTCGCGCTCGCCACCGCCGGAATCGGCTCTGCGGTGATCCTCAACGTGTTGTTGTGGATCGGTCTGATCGTGTCCATCCCGTTGCGCGGGTCGAGCCCGGTGTACGGCACCGCTGCGGTCGCCGGTGCGGTGCTCATGGCCATCGTGGGTGCGATCGTCTTCGGTCTGGTCGATGACAAGGGCCGATTGCATCGTCTGGTCAAGTGGGTGTTCGACCGGCTCGGGCGCGACGGCGACTCGGCGGCGACGCTGCTCGATCACTTGCGCGACCGCATTCGCGGTCTCGTCGCCGAGCGAGACGTGATGAAGCGGGTGATCATGTGGGGCACGGCGAACTGGTTGCTCGACTTGCTCGCGCTGTGGTTGTTCTTGCGGGCGTTCGGAGGGTCGGTGGCGCCAGACGGATTGTTGGTGGCGTTCGGTTTGGCGAACGTGTTGGCGTCGATCCCGATCACGCCGGGTGGACTCGGCATCGTCGAGGGCATCTACATTCCGACGTTGGTCGGCTTCGGCGTGCCGGCGGCGACCGCGACGGTGACGGTGCTGACGTACCGCATCGCGCAGTTCTGGTTGCCGATTCTCGTCGGCGGTGTCAGCTACGTGTCGTTGCGAATCGGCGCGGTGGCGCCGGTGCCGACGCCGCAGACGCGGCTGGGTCGACTGCAATCAGCGACGCAAGCAGGCACGCAGGTGCGCGAATCGAAGGCCAGCTGGATCGAGCGCAACGCGCCGCGCGACCGCACCGGCATGTTCCCGACGCCCACGTACGAAACGACGGGGGAGCAACCCAAGCAGGCGCCACCCGAGCGACCGGACTCGTCGCGTGACTGAGCCGCGAAGCTTCGTGATCGTCTCGTCGCATCGCGTTCGTGCGAGCGCTCCTACTCTTGAAGCAATGACCGCGCACCGATCGGAGACAGCATGACCACCCACGAGCGACCGTTCGGCCGGCACCTCGAGGACTTCGTCGTCGGCGACGTGTACAAGCACTGGCCCGGCAAGACGATCACCGAAGCCGACGACCATCTCTTCTGCATGATCACGATGAACCACCACCCGCTGCATACGAACGACTGGTTCGCGTCGCGCAGCGTGCAAGGACGCAATGTCGTCGTCGGAAACCTCGTCTACTCGCTGGTGCTCGGCATGAGCGTGCCCGACGTGAGCGGTGCGGCGATCGCGAACCTGGAGGTCGAGACGTTGCAGCACAAGCACCCGACGTTCCACGGCGACACGATCCACGCCGAGACCCGTGTGCTTGACGTGGCCGAATCGAAGTCGAAGCCGGACCGCGGTGTCGTGACCGTCGAGACGAAGGGCTTCAACCAAGACGGCAAAGAAGTGTGCTACTTCCGACGTCGCGTGATGGTGTGGAAGCGGGCGGCAGCGCCCAAGCGTGAGCGGCCCCACGACGGCCGCGACGTCTGGGCGGAGTGAACCCGCAAGTCACTCACGCGGCGGCAGTGCCGCCGAGCAACGCGATCGAACCGATGGTCGTCGATCGTCTGCTCGCCTGGGGCGTGCCGCAACTGCGCGACCTGCCGTGGCGCAACACGCGCGATCGTTGGGCGGTGCTCGTGAGCGAGGTGATGGCCCAGCAGACGCAGGTGGCGAGAGTGATCCCGAAGTGGCAGTCGTTCATGCGCGAGTACCCGACGCCGCGGGCTTGCGCCGGGGCGCCGCTGGCCGACCTGCTGCGCCTGTGGAGCGGCCTCGGGTATCCGCGCCGGTGCAAGAACCTGCACGACGCCGCACGACTCATCGTCGAACGCCACGACGGCGTCGTGCCCGGCGACCTCGCCGCGTTGCAGTCGCTCCCCGGAGTCGGCGGCTACACCGCTCGTGCGGTGCTCGCGTTCGCTGACTCAGCCGACGTCGCGGTGGTCGACACCAACGTGGCACGAGTGCTGGCCCGCGTCGGCGGCTCGCCGTTGTCGGCGCGCGAGTCACAGGTGCTGGCCGACCAGTTGCTTCCGCGGGGTCGCGCGTGGGAGTGGAACCAAGTCGTGATGGACTTCGGCGCCCAGGTGTGCACGGCCCGGCAGCCGAAGTGCGGCGAGTGCGCGGTGTCGTCGCTGTGCTCGACTCGCGCGGCGTTCGGCGACGAGTGGCAGAGCGACGCCGACCCTGCGCGATCGAGCGCTCTCACCAGCAAGCCGCAAGGGCGATTCGACGGTTCTGACCGCCAAGCACGCGGTCGCCTCATGCGCGTGCTGGCTGAGCGCGGCGTGCGGCGACACGACGTCGCGTCAGCGATGCAGCTGGAAGATTCCGCTCGCGCAGATCGACTTCTCGACGACCTCGTGCGTGACGGACTCGTGGTGGTCGACGGCGGTTGGTGCCGTCTGCCGTAACGGCCGTCGCGCCGCACCTGGTCGGCACTCGTCGCGCCGCAGTGCGACGTTCAGCGTGCGACGAAATTGACGATGAGTTCGTTCACTCGCTCGGGTTGCTCCAATTGCATGAAGTGGCCGGCGTCGGCGACGAACGCGTAACTTACGTTCGCCGGCGACATCGCACGCGCCGCCTCGGCGACTTCGCGCCCGATGCAACCGTCGTTCTCGCCGTGCAGGTAGAGCAGCGGCTGGCTCGGGTATTCGCCACCCATGCGTTGTTGCAACGCGGCGAGTTCTGGATCGCGTTTTCCCTCACCGAGCGTGGCGCGGTAGTAGCCGAGCGCAGCCTGCAGGTTCTCGGGGTTCCGCAACGAGGCCTTCACGTGCTGCAAGTCGTCGCGAGCATCGAACCCGGGCGACCACTGCGCCCAGAGCATGTCGATGAACGCGAGATCGGCGGCGGCAACCACGTGGTTCGACAAACCGTGCTGGAAGAAGAACATGTACCAACTGCGCTGGATCTGCGCGAGGTTCGACAAGAACGCGGCACCCAGGGCGGGCCCGGGCGGCACCGCCATGCTCACTACTTTGCTCCAACGATCGGGCGCGTCGATCGCCGCGCCGCACACCGACGGCGCACCCCAGTCGTGGCCGATGATCACCGCACGTCGGTCGCCGCCGAGGGCCTCGTGCAGCGCGTTGGCATCGCGGGACAACGCCGCGGTTTGGTAGACGCCAGACGACGCGACGCTCGTCGGTGCGTAGCCGCGCATGTACGGCGCCACCGCCCGGTAGCCGGCGACGGCGAGCGCGGGCATCAGGTGTCGCCACGTGTGCGGAGAGTCGGGGAACCCGTGCAGGCACAACGCCAGCGGCCCGTCACCGCACTCGAAGTACGCGACGTCGAGCTCCCCGGCACGAATCGTCGACTGTTTCATGTGCGGGATTTCTCGAAGTGATGTCACTCGCTGGGCTGCCACGCGAGCGACGCTAGACGGCACGCCGCTATTGCGACGAACGTCACCGCGACTCGATCGGGAGGTCGATACCGACCCGCTTTAGCGTCACCCCAGACCATGTTGTCGTTGCAGCCCGGACTGAACGTGACGTTTCACGGGGTGCGCGGGTCGACACCGTGCCACGGCCACGACACGCAGGAGTTCGGCGGAAACACCTCGTGCGTTTCGCTGCGAACCATCGACGACGTGCCGATCGTGTTCGACCTGGGCACCGGCGTGCGCTATTTCGGCAAGCAGTGCAACGGCGCGTCGCCGCTTCGCGTCGTCTGCCTGCTCACGCACTTGCATTACGACCACACGCTCGGACTGCCGTTCTTCGAGCCGCTGTTGCGCGGCGACACCGTGCTCGAGATCTACGCGCCGAAGCAGCCCGACGGACGAAGCGTCAAAGAGTTGTTCTTGGAGAAGATCAAGCCGCCGATGTTCCCGGTGCCGCTCGAGCAGTTCGCGGCACGAATCGTGTTTCACGAAATCGGCGACGACGACTTCTCGATCGGCAAGTACGCCGTTCGCAGTCGTTACGTGCCGCACGTCGGGCCGACGCTCGGATTCCGCGTTTCGTACGACGGCGCGAGCGTCACGTACTTGTCCGACCATCAGCAACCGCAAGGAGACGAGTTCACGCTCGCCGACGGTGCGCGAGAGCTCTGCGACGACGTCGACCTGCTCATTCACGACGCACAGTTCACCGACGAAGAGTTCTTGTGCAAGTGCTCGTGGGGGCACTCCACCTACGCCTACGCGCGCTGGGTTGCCGAGACGTGCCGTGCAAAGCAACTCGCACTGTTCCACCACGACCCCTCGCGAACCGATGCCGATCTGACGCGCCTCACGAAAGACGTCGCCGCCACCGCGCGCATGCGGGTGTTCGCCGCTCGCGAAGGTGAAACGGTCAACGTCGTAACGTGTACTGCGTGACCGACGGCGCGAACACGGCTGATTCCAAGAACTTCCGCAGCGTCTTCGGGCACTTGCCGACCGGCGTCGTCGTCGTCACCGGCATCGGCCCGGGTAACGAGCCGCTCGGCATCACCATCGGATCGTTCACGTCGATCTCGCTCGACCCGCCGCTCGCCGGGTTCTTCATCGGTCGCTCGTCGCGATCGTGGCCGCTCATTGCTGCTGGCGGCACGTTTTGCGCGAACGTGCTCGCCGCGACGCAGAGCGATCTGTGCTGGCGATTCGCGAAAGACCAGTTCGAAGGTTCGCGTTTTTCCGACCTGAAGACCACGAAGTCGGCGAACGGTTCGCCCGTACTGCCTGGGGTGATCGCGACGGTGGACTGCAGCGTCAATGACACGCACCGCGTGGGAGACCACGACCTGATCGTCGGCAAAGTCACCGACTTGCGCGTGCTCGATGCGTCGCAACCGGCGATGGTGTTTTTCAAGGGCAAAACGGGCGACGCGCATATCGGCGCGTGACGTCGAAGACAGAATCGCCGTGAATCTCGACGTGACGCTGTTGTCCGGGGCGATCGTCGGCGCGGTGTTCGTGTATGCCGGTGTCTCCAAAGTGCTGTCAGGAAAGCGGTGGCCGCAGGCTGCGCGGCAGCTCGGTGTTCCGCCCGCCGTCGCGTACGCCGTGATGGTCGCCGAAGTCGTCGTCGGCCTCGGAGTAGTGCTGGGCGGCACGTGGCAGCGAGGGTTCTTGGCGGCCGCGGCCGTGATGCTCCTGGCGTTCACGCTGTTGCTCGCCGTGCGCATGCGCGACACCGAGCGACCGCCGTGCGCGTGCTTCGGCGCCACCAAGCAGCGCCCCATCGGTTCGCGCGACATTGTGCGAAACGTCTCGTTGCTCGTCTTGGTGATGGTCGCGTTCGTTTCGTAGCCTGACGGAGTGCGCGTGTGGATCGACCAAGACCTCTGCACGGGTGACGGTCTCTGCGTCGATCATTGTCCCGACGTCTTCACTCAACTCGAAGACGGCATCGCGTACGTCGTGGAGAACGGAGTCATCCTCAACGACCCGGGCAGCGCGGGTAGCCTCGCCGAAGTGGACCCGAAACACCAAGGAGCGGTCGTGATGGCTGCTGACGTGTGCCCCGGCGAGTGCATCTTCATCGACATGCGCGACGAAGAAGAGCGACTCACCTTCATCGGTGGTGCCACAAGCGCCTCGTGAAATGGCGCGTAGCCGTCGCCAGTGCGGCGACAGCCGTTGCTTTCGCCGGTGTTGTCGCCGTCGCTGACGCCGAACGCCCCGACGTCGTCGTTGCGGGACCCTCAGACACGTTGAATGCCGTCGACGTGCTGCAGTCGATTCGTATCGAACGAGAGAACCCGCGCGGCTACAGCCGTTCGCTCTTCAAGCACTGGCTTGACACTGACGGTGACGGTTGCGACGCCCGCGAGCAAGTGCTGAAGCGCGATGCCGTCGGGTTCGCCCAGGTCGACCCCTTCAGGTGCTACGTGGTGGAAGCTGACTGGTTGTCGCCGTACGACGGCAGGAAGACGAGCGACCGCACCGAAGTGGACATCGACCACATGGTCGCGCTGAAAGAGGCGTGGGACTCCGGCGCATGGGCGTGGAACGAGGCCCAACGAACTGCGTTCGCCAACGACACGTCCGACGCCCGCACCCTGATCGCGGTGTCGGGTTCGAGCAACCGATCCAAGAGCGACAAAGACCCCAGCAACTGGCTGCCACCCTTGCGCGGGTACTGGTGCACCTACGTGTCGAACTGGGTGTCGGTGAAGGCCCGCTGGAACCTCTCGATGGACCAAAGCGAGTGGGGACGTCTCAACAATCTGTTGACGGGGCAGTGCGCGGGCACCACGATGCGCGGATGGAACGCGCCACCGGTCGCCGTTGTGCCGACCGTGACGACGGTCGCCGCCACGACGACGCTGGCCCCGACCACCACGCGAGCCGTGACG
>DAIPHP010000003.1:0-2509 GCA_036771295.1 Ilumatobacteraceae bacterium | reverse complement strand
GACGACGGTCGCCGCCACGACGACGCTGGCCCCGACCACCACGCGAGCCGTGACGGCAACGACGGTTGCGTCGTCGGGCACCACCTCTGGTGGCTCGTCGCTCTCGCAGATCTCCGGTCGGCCCGGCTCGTTCTGCGCACCCGAAGGTGCGCTGGGTTTGTACAACGGTCTGGTGTACGTGTGCTCGAAGACCGACGCATCGGGTGCTGCGTACTCGGGCAATCGCGCCCGCTGGCGTCGACAGGTCTGACGCCGCCGACATCGCGCGTGACGCGGGTATTCGCACGGCGACCAGTACTCTGAAAGCGCATGTCAAAAAAGACCAAGAAGCGCAAGGCGCGTATGCGCCGTTCGAAAGCAAATCACGGCAAGCGTCCCAACATGGGTCGCCGCTAGCTGATTCGCTAGTCCTCGTTCTCTGACTCGCGTCGCCGGCATCGTCGTAGGCGGTGCGGTCGCGCCGTGGAGCGACCTCGGGTTCGCCGCGTCGACCGTCGACGGACGTGCTTTCTGCTCGCTCGGCGACGTTCGGCTCGTCATCGACCCGTCGCTGCCAGCAGGGTTGCGACACCTCGAGGTGTCAGGGTGTCCGAATCGGATTTCTGACATCGCAGGTTTGCCGGTCGTGCACGTCGACGATCAGCAAACACATGATTCGCCCTCGATCGCGACTGGTGAGACAGCGAACGACTTTCGGTTGGCGGTGACGGGCGTCGATCACGTCGTGGTTCTCGCCGACGACGTTCGTGCGACGTGCGCGGAGATCGAACGAGTCTCGGGCTCGCCGCTCAAGCGCGTGAAAGAAAGCGACCGCGGTGTGCAGGGCTTTCACCGGTTCGGCAGCGTGATTCTTGAGGTGGTCGAGCGGCGGCTTGTCGACCCCGGGCAGAACTCGGCGAACGCCGCGTACTGGGGCTTCGTCGTGACGGTGGACGATCTCGACGCGGCAGTCGCACACCTCGGGCCAGACGTGCTCGGTGCTGCGAAACCCGCCGTGCAGCCAGGGCGACGAATCGCGACGGTGCGTTCGAGTGCGGGGCTCGGTGTACCGCTCGCATTGATGTCGCGCTAATCGTCGCCTGGGTCGCGCGACAAGAACGACACGCCTTCGGTGCACGTCTCGTTGAGCGGGCACCAGCGGCAATGCACGGCGGGGCGCTTGGTGGGGGCGCGACCGTCGAGTTCGACCGCGATGATCGCGCGAACACCGGCCACCACCCGGCGTACTGCGGCTTGCAGCACGCCTTCTGACACGTCTTCGACGTCGGCGCGCGCGGCGGCCAATGAGTAGGTCGCCAAGCGGCGCGGCGCCATGCCGCTGCGCAACGATTCGACGAGGGCGTAGAAACGCAGGTCCTCGCGGTGGGACAGGTGCAGCCCGCCGCTCTTCACGTCGATGATCACCTTCTGGTCGGCCAACCCGAGGGTGAGGTCGGCTTTCGTGCCCAGCACGATCGCGCCGCCGAACAGTTCGTACCGCGCCGACGACTCGCTCACCGGTCGCCATGCCGGCTTCAACTTCGGAAAGCACTCTTCGAACCGCGTGTAGAGGTCGACCACGTAACTGCGCAGCTGCGCTCGGTCGCCGGCAGTCATGTCCACCAGAAAGTCGGCGACGTTGTTGCCCGAGTCGGTGAGCCGGGCGATCGCCTCGTCGACGATGTCGGCCGGGGTGCTCTCGCCCTTCCAGTGCACGCCGAGCTCGACCGCCTTGTGCAGCACGGTGCCGCGAGCAGTGTCGGGGCTCCACTCGAAGGAGTCTTTGGAAGCAACGTGGTGCGTCTCGCAACCGTGGATGGTGCTGAGCCGTCGTTTGCTGATCCACAGCGGATTCTCTCGGTCGAATCGACCGGCGACGTCGGCGAGTTGCTCGTTCAGATAAGTGCGGACGTGTTCGACCACGTCGCGGGGCAGCGGCACCCAGTCGGGTGACTTGCCGAGCGCGTCGACCACCGCCTGTTGCATCGGGTTGAGCGGTGCTTCGACTGGTGCGGTCACGGTTGGGCAACTGTAGCGAGGGGGCGCGCGAAGGATGCGCGCCGCAACCTCGTCGCACCCCCGTGTGATGATGACCGGTTCCATGCAGACGAATCTTCCCGCCCTCAACACCGCAGAGTTCGCCGCCGTCGCGCGCATGATCGCGGCCGAATCGCGGCGACTCGGCGTGGTCGCCCCGGGTTTTCGGTGTCCGCCGCGAATCGTCGGCGTCGACCGCACGTTGCGCAGGTTCGAAGGGGACGACGTCGCGGGTGTCGTCGCCGTCGCAGTGAGGGGCCGCCCTCTCGCCGCGGTGGTCGCCGACATGATCGAAGGCGTAGTCGTGCTCAACGGACTCGCGGCGGGTGACGCCGCTCGAGTGCGCGCGTCGCTCTGGCTGTCGCTCGAGTCTTCCGCGCACGGCACCGCCGCCAGCGGCATTTCGTCCACCGACTCGCACGTAGCCTGACGTCTGCTTCGCCCGGGTGGCGGAATGGTAGACGCGGGGGGCTTAAACCCCCCTGACGAGAAA
>DAIPHP010000002.1:14435-75758 GCA_036771295.1 Ilumatobacteraceae bacterium | reverse complement strand
AAGGATTCTTGACAAGGCCCCCAGGGCGCCCGAACTACGTCGCTGTTCGGGGTGAACCGACGCGATCGGGCGAGAGACTGCGCTTAGGCGCAGGTCACGTAGTCGTAGACGAGCGAGTTGAGGCTCGGCGTCTCGAGGTTCAACGACGTGCGTGAGCCGTCGGCGTTCACGGGGCCGAGCGTCACCGGGATCGGCGTCAACGGCCCGAATGCGCCGGGCACCGTGGCAATGTTCGGCTTGCCGGTGGCCTCGTCGACGCTCGGCAACACACCGGCGAGACCGGGGTTCAACGCTTGGGCGAGGATCGCGGCGTGACGTGCTTCTTCTTGGCCGATGGTCATCGCGGCTTGGCGGAGCCCCTTGTCGGAAAGCATCGTCACGACCGACTGATAGGTCTGGGCGGCGAGGTTCTCCAGCGCGTGCGCGAGCACCACCACGTCGAGCGCCGGGTTCTCGTTCTTCTCGTCGGTGATCAGCCCGAGGGCGGGGGAGATGTAGATCTCCGAAAGCCGCGGGTTGCCGCACGTGAAGGGCTTGCCGCCGAGTTCGGTGACGAGTCCGTTGATCGCGTCAGCATGGCCGCGATGGTCGTCGCGCATCCGCTTGGCGATGTCACCGGCAGCGGCAAACGCTCCGGTGAACACGCCGAGGCCGAGCGCGGCTTCGTAGGTGTCGATTGCGTTGTATTCGAGCGACGCCGCCGTGCGCAGCAGCACGATGTCGTTGACTTCGGCGTTCGGCAGGCCTTCAGCGTCGGGCACCACGCCGACCGCGGTGATGTTCTTGCTTTCTTCGACGCCTGCTTGTTTGCCGCACGCGGCGAGCACGAGCCCCGCAGCACCGACGCCGCCGAAACGCAACATCTGTCGGCGGGAGTAGCGGTTCATGACGCAGCCTCCGGCGCGAGCGGCGCGGCCTCGTTGACGAGAGCATCAGCGAGCGCGCCTCCGCCGAGCAGCGCGAGGGCTGCGGCGTGACGTGCCTGAATGGTGAGGATCGACGCGACGAGCGCCGAACCCACCGTTCCTTCGAGCGTGCCGACCAGCGAGAGGTGCGTCGACACCAGGGTGTTCTCAAGTTCGCGCAGAGCGCCGAAGATCGCCGACTTGTCGCCGCCCATCACCTTGCCGCGGAACGCGTTGTACACGGCGTCTTCGCGAACGTTGGTGGCCTCGCTACCGATCAACCCGGCAAGAGCCTGGCCAGCAGCGAGGTGGTGGTCGTGAAAGCCGACGAGCATCGACTTCTCTTCGTCGCTGAACGCAGAAAGCCCGGCGGCGACGGCGTAGAGGTCTCGAGCTGCGAACTCCGCTGAGTTGGCGAACGCCAAGAGAGCACGGTCGGCGGCGGTCGGCGGTGTGGGGGATGCGGCGGGGAGCGTCATACGAGAACTACGGCGCAAGCGCCGTGAAAAGAATAGTCGCTAGAAATCGAGTGCCGAGAGTTCGGGAATCCAGCCTCGAGCACGCCGCACCGCTTCGTGCCATTGTGCCCGTGGAGAGGTCGTGTCCGAGGTGACGGCTTTCTGTGATGCGTCATCGCGCGGCTGCACGGTGCGAAGCGGCCGCACGAGCGACGTTGCCTCGGCAAGATCGCGCCACACGCCGGCGGCAACGCCGGCCAAGAATGCCGCACCGAGGGTGGTCGCCTCGGTGTCACGGCACACCTCGACCGGGCGACCGATCGAATCTGCCAACGCCTGCACGAACACGCCGTTGCGACTCATGCCGCCGTCGATGCGCAGGCGCTCGGCGCGCAGCCCGGTGTCGGCCTCGCTGGCCTCGAGCAAATCGGCACCTCGGTGCGCGATGCCTTCCAACACTGCGCGCACCACGTGGGCCTTCGTCGAGCCGCGGGTGAGGCCGAGCAGCGTGCCTCGAGCGCCGTAGTCCCACTGCGGGGTGCCCATGCCGATGAGCGCGGGAACATAGACGACGCCGTCGCTCGAGTCGACCGAGGCGGCAATCGCATCGCTCGACTTTGCGTCGGGTATGAGACCCATGTCGTTGACCAGCCACTCCACGTTGCTGCCCGCGGTGAGCATGATCGCCTCCGACCCCCAGTGCAGCGTGTCGCCTTCGCTGAACACGACGATGGGAAACGTGCCGTTCGGCGTGCGCGCGAGATGCTTGGGTGTCGCCGTACCCGCGTAGACGTCGAGCATGCCGCCGGTACCGAACGTTGCTTTCGCCGCACCGGAGACGATGCCACCCTGGCCGATGAGCGACGACTGCTGATCGCCGACCATCGCGAAGATCGGGGGACTACCGGGCAACGCGGACGCTTCTCCGATCCGGCCCATTGTCGGCACGATGCGCGGCAAGAGCGCAGGGTCGACGTTCAGCGCGTCAAGCACGCTGCGCGACCACTCGTGCTTCGTGAGCGACGCATGATCGGCCAGCCCGGTGACTGCCGCGTTCGACGAGTCGGTGGCGTGCACGGAAAAGTTGCTGAGTACCGCGGCCACCCACGTGTCGACGGTGCCGGCGCGGGCGTGTGGCGAGCGCGCAGCCTCGACGTTCGCCGTGAGCCACATCAATTTCGTTGCCGTCTGGTTGGGTGCGAACACCAAGTTCTTCTCGGCACGAAGACGAATGCAGTCGCCCACGGTGCGCAGGTCTTGCCAGCCGAGTCCGGGTGCCACCGGCGTGCCGGTGCGCGAGTCCCACACGATGGTCGAGGCGCGCTGAGCGGTGATGCCGACGGCGCGCACGTTTCCACCACCTTTCAATGCCGCGTTCGCCACGCGCAACACGGCGTCGCGCATGGCGACGCCGTCGAACTCCACCAGCCCGGCGAACGGGCTCGACGGCGGCAACGGCTCGTACGTGAAGCCGGTGATGCTCGCATCGTCGCGCACCACCGCGGCGCGCAAGCCCGTGGTGCCGACGTCGACGACGAGCACGCTCACGACGCGGCGACCTCGCTGCCACGACGCACGATCACGGAAACGCCACCTCGCCGCGAGCGGTCGGCAGGCCCAGCTTGCCCGGGTTGAAGAGATCGTTCGGGTCGAGCGCGTGCTTCAGCGCCACGAGCACGTTGAACGACTCACCCATGGCCTCACGCATGAAACGGCCACGGTTCAGACCCACACCGTGGTGGTGCGCGAGGTTGCCGCCGGCGCTCATCGCGGCGCGTTGTGCGGCGTTCCACATCGCGACGTAGAGCGCATGGTGCTCGGCAGTCGTCGAGTCGTTGATCTCGCGCGACGAGATCTGCCCCACGAAGGTGAAGTAGATGCAGGCCCCGTCGAGGTAGCTGTGCGACACGTGCGCGCTCACGTTGCGCGCGCCTTCGACCGCACGAGTCGCAGCGAGCACGGCCGTGTAAACGTCGCCGAGTTTCGACCACGGGGCAGCGACCTCCATCGTGTCGATGACGAACCCCTTCTTCGTCAGTGCCTGCAGGCCGCTCGTGTCGTTGCGATGGGCCAACCAGTGGTCGACTCGCTCCTCGGGTGCGGTCACCGCGCCGTGTGCGCGGGCACAACGATCGACCACGGCGAGCGTCGCGTCGACGATCTCGTGTTCGCCGTCGTCGAGCACGATCAACGTGCTGTTGGTGCCGTCACCGCCGTGGCTGCGCTGGGCCTCGACCGCGTCGTACAGACGCAGCACGGCCGGCGTGGCGTGCGCGCGAATCGCCTCGCGCATCGCCTTGACGCCGTCGGCGAAGGAAGGAAAGAAGTACGCGGCCTTGCGTCGCACGGGTGCCACGTCGTGGGCGCGCAGCCACGCGCGTGTCACCACGCCGAGCGTGCCTTCACTACCGATGAACATCGACGAGACGTCGGGCCCGTGCGCTGCGGCAGGAGCGCCGCCGGTGCGGATCACCGAGCCATCGGCGAGCACGACTTCGAGGCCGACGACCATCTCGTCGATCTTCCCGTAACGAGTCGAGAACTGCCCGGCGCCGAGGCAGGCGATCCAACCGCCGACGGTGGAGATGTCGAACGATTGCGGAAAGTGGCCGACGGTCAGTCGGTGGCGTTCGAGCTCATGCTCGAGATCCGGGCCGAACGTGCCGGCCAAGACTTCGACGACACCCGACGCTCGGTCGACGGACACCACGCCGGCCATCGCCGTCATGTCGAGCACCACGCCGCCGAACATCGGTACCGACGCTCCGCTCACACCGCTGCGACCGGCAGTCACGGTGACCGGCACGTCGTGTGCGGCACACGCCCGCACTACGCGCTGCACTTCGGCGGTGTCGCGCGGCGAGACGACTGCGACGGGAAGCTGCGGTACCTGTGATTGCAACGCCCATCGCATGGCGAGCGGCCACCAGTCGCGTGCGTGTTCGGCAAGCTCGAGATGCGCGGTGCTGGTGGGGCAGATGGCGGCGAGATCGCCGAGCAACGCTTTGGCATCGCGTGGTGCCGGTGCGTACTGCCAACGCGCGGTGATCGTGCCCTTAGAGGAATCTCCTGAATCGCCGCCGAATTCGATCGGAGGCGTCGGACGCGTCACGATTTGGCGGCTTCGTCTTCGCGGGCGCAGATGTCGAGAAAACGCTTCACTTCGCCGTCGATGCGCGAGTCGTCCCAACCGAGCTCGGGCGCCACGAGCCGCGCCACTTCGCGCGCTGCCGCGGCGGTCGCATGACGGTCGTACAACAGGCCGCGCACGCGGCGCGACAGCACGTCGTCGAGCGTGACCACCATTTCGTGCCGCGCGCCGTAGACCGCTTCGGCACGTAGATAGGGAAGTCCTTTCACCAGAGGCTGGCCGAGCGAGGCGTCACCGGCGATCAACTCACGCACCGCGGCCGCCTCGGTGCCGAACCGGGAGACGAGATGGTCTTCGCGGTCGCGCGACGTCGCGCCGAAGAGATCCATCCGTTTGGTGCCGCAGCGCTTGGCGCGCACGTTGAGCTGGTCGAGCACGGCGTCCACCGTGTGCTCGGCCATTTTTCGGTAGGTGGTCAGCTTGCCGCCGGTGATGGTGATCATGCCGGAGTCGCTGACGATCACTTTGTGTCGTCGCGACAAGTCGGCGGTACGGCCCGACGCCTTCTCGCCCTCTTGCGGCGCGACGAGCGGTCGCAGGCCCGCCCACGTGCCGATCACATCGTCGCGGGTGAGCGCACGACCGGTGCCGGGCGCCGCCTTGTTGAGCGCGCGCAAGCAGTAGTCGATGTCTTCGGGCGTGCACTGCGGGTCGTCGATGCTGCCCTGATAGTCGGTGTCGGTGGTGCCGACGAACGTGAAGCGGAACGTGCCGTCACCGTTGGGCATGTGCGGCACCACGAAGAGCGATCGCTTGTCGCCAGGCACGGGGATGACCACCGCGATGTCGTTACGAACCAGCTCCCACGGCACGGTGATGTGAATGCCCTTGGCCGGGCGGATGGTGGTGGAGTCACCGCCGATGTCCATGCGGCGCATCGAGTCACCCCACACGCCGGTGGCGTTGACCACCACTCGGGCGTTCACGTCGAACGACTCGCCTTCGTAGGTGGTGACACTGGCACCGACCACCTTGCCGGCGTCGTTCTTTTTCAGCGCCGTGACACCGCAGTAGTTGGCCACCGCCGCGCCGCGCTCGATCGCGGAGCGGATGATCGTGAGTGTGAGACGCGCGTCGTCGGCTTCGGCGTCGAAATAGAGGTACGCCGACGACAACTTCTCGGCGTTCATGGTGGGCATGTGGGCGAGCGCCGTCTTGGCACGGAGACGACGGTGCAGTTTTCCGACGCGCCAACCACCGGTGAGGTCGTACATCCACAGCGCCGAGCCGAGTGCGCGGGCGATCTTGCGCGACACCACGCCGTCGCGGGTCATGACCGGGATCATGAATGGCAGCGTGCGAACCAAGTGCGGTGCGTTGCGCAACAAGCGCTGGCGTTCGTAGAGCGCCTCGTACACGAGCGCAACGTCGCCCTGCTGCAGGTAGCGCAGACCGCCGTGGATGAGCTTGCTGCTCTTGGACGACGTGCCAGAGGCGAAGTCGGCACGTTCGACCAGGGCCACGCGCAGGCCGCGTGCGGCGGCATCAAGCGCGACGCCAGCCCCCGTGATGCCGCCACCCACGACGAGCACGTCGAATGCTTCGGTACGCAGTCGTTGAATGGCGGTGTGGCGTGTTGATGCGGCCGTGGTGGTCGGCTCGCCCGCGCGAGGCGAAGCCGACGGCGCGTTCATCGCGCAGAGCCTAGAAGTCCGTCTTGGCGCGTGCAGGATCAACCTGGCCGGCGTCGTCGACGTCACGAGGGCCGGATGTGACGTTTGACCGCACAAACCTACTTCGCACGACTTGCAAACAAGCACTGAGTGCGAATACCTTGTTCGTCGTGCACGCACCAGACATCGTCGCCGCCAAGTACCGCGAGCAAGGCCGTCGCCTCACCCCGCAACGCCAGCTGCTGTTCGGCCTGATGCACGACAACGTGACGCACCCGACCGCAGAAGCCTTGTACGAAGAGGCCAGCAAGCGGATGCCCGGCATCTCCCTGCGGACCGTGTACCAAACCCTCGACGAGCTCGAAGAAATGGGCGAAGTGCAGCTCATGCACTGCGACGGTGGTGCGGTGCGTTTCGACCCCAACGTCGACGAGCACCACCACGCGATCGACGCCGACACCGGCGAGCTCTACGACGTGTACGTCGACAACATCGACTCGCTGCGCGCCAAGTTGCCCGCCGGATTCGAAGTCGAGAACGTGACCATCGTGTTCCACGGTCGCGTCGCCGGAAAGCCGGCCAGCACCTCCACGTCGCGCGCCACGCGCACCAACACATCCAAGTCTCCCGCACGGCAGCAAACCGCGCGGGCGAAATCCACGACCCGCACGCCTCGGCGCACGAGTCGCGGATCCACCAAATAACCCCAAACAAGGAGAACACTCATGGCCAAGTTGCACGGCACCAAGACACATGAGAACCTCAAGGAAGCGTTCGCTGGCGAGAGCCAGGCAAACCGCCGCTACTTGTGGTTCGCCCAGAAGGCCGACGTCGAGGGATACCCCGACGCAGCCGCCCTGTTCCGTTCGGTCGCCGAGGGCGAAACCGGACACGCACACGGCCACCTCGATTACCTCGCCGAAGTCGGTGACCCCGCCAGCGGCGAGCCGATCGGTGACACCGAGCAGAACCTGAAGGCGTCGATCGCCGGCGAGACCTACGAGTACACCCAGATGTACCCGGGCTTCGCCAAGACCGCCCGCGAGGAAGGCTTCGCCGAAATCGCAGACTGGTTCGAGACCCTGGCCCGCGCCGAGAAGAGCCACGCTGGCCGCTTCGGCGAGGGACTCAAGTCGCTCGGCTGATTTCTGACCTGCGTCGACGCGCTCGTCGCGCCGACGGCAGCAGAAATACGGTTCGTCGACTCGGGCGCGCAGCATCCCCCCCCAGCTGCCGCCCGAGTCGACCACCGAAACATGAGTCGCATACCCGTCGCGCCGGGCGCGACCGCAACAACCTCAAGCACAAAGAAGTGACAGCACCGACATGACGATTACCTACGATCCGCACCACCCGATGTACCTCGACGAGGCCGATACGCGCGCCGAGTTGACCCGGGTGTACGACCTGTGCCACGGCTGTCGCTTGTGCTTCAAGTTCTGTCCGTCGTTCCCGACGTTGTTCGACTACATCGACCAGCACGACGACCAAGACGCCGGCAAGATGACGCCGGCCCAGCAAGACCATGTCATCGACGAGTGCTTCCAGTGCAAGTTGTGTTACATCAACTGCCCGTACATCCCCGGCCAGCACGAGTGGGCGCTCGACTTCCCGCGCCTCATGCTGCGCGCCGACGCGATGCGCCGCGCCAACGGCCAGGTGACGATGCGCGACAAGGCGACGACCGCGATCATGGGCAACACCGACGCGATCGGCAAAGTGTCGGTGGCGACGGTGAAACTGACCAACAAGGTGATGGGCGCAAAGCCCGGCTCGCTCATTCGCAAGGCCGTGGAAAAGACCGCGGGCATCTCGAGCGTGCGACTGCTGCCGAAGTTCGCGCGAACGCGCTTCTCGTCGTGGTTCAAGCAGCGCCCGAAGGTGCGAGTGGGCAAAAAGCAGGGGAGCGTCACGGTCTTCCCGACCTGCCTGGTGGAGTACCAGGAGCCCGCAATCGGCAAGGCGCTCGTCAAGGTGTACGAACACAACGGCATCGAGTGCTCGCTCACCGACGCCGGTTGCTGCGGCGCCCCGTACTTGCACTCCGGCGACATGGCCAAGTTCACCAAGGTCGCCGTCGACAACGTGGCGACGTTGGCCGCCGAAGTGCGCAAGGGCAACGACATCGTCGTGCCGCAACCCACGTGCAGCTACGTGCTGAAAAAGGACTACCTCGACTACGTGGGCGGCCCCGACGCCAAGCTCGTCTCGGAGCACACGTACGACGCAGCGGAGTACCTCATGAAGGTTCACAAGACTGAGGGCTCGTCACTCGACACGAAATTCGACGGTGAGGTTCCCGAGACGATCACGTACCACACGCCGTGCCACCTGCGCGCGCAGAACATCGGGCTGAAGAGCCGCGACCTCATGAAGTTGACCGGCGCGAAGATCAAGCTCGTGCAGCAGTGCTCGGGCATCGACGGCATGTGGGGTTTGCGCGCCGAAAACGCCGAGCTCAGCATTCCGATCGGCAAGAAACTCGGCGAGATGGTGAAAGACGCCAACGGCGACGTCGTCGCCGGCGACTGCCACCTCGCCAATACGGCGATCACCGAACAGACGGGCGCCGCACCGGTGCACCCGCTGCAGGTGGTGGCCAAGGCCTACGGCCTCGACACCGAATAACGATTCGAATACCAACAACCCCGACCACAAGGAGACATCCCCCCATGTCCACCATGACCAGCAAGAGAAAGCTCACCCTCGACGACATTCTCGACCACCGCGCGTACGAGCGAGTGCGCGAGAGCATGCGCGCTCAGGTGATCGAAGTCAAGCGTCGTCGACGCATGCACCTCGGCACCATCGTGACCGTGTCGTTCGAGAACCGCCTCACCATGCAGAGTCAGATTCAAGAAATGCTGCGCGTCGAGCGAGTCGTCACCGACGAGGGCGTGATGGAAGAGCTGAAGGCGTTCAACCCGATGATCCCCGAGCCGGGTCAGCTGTGCGCGACGCTGTTCATCGAACTGACGAGCGACGACCAGATGCGAGAGTGGCTGCCGAAGCTGGTCGGCATCGAGAACTCCATCGTGTTGCGACTCGCCGACGGCAGCGAAGTGCGCGGCACGGTCGACGAACAGCACGCCGAAGGCCTCACCCGCGAGACGGTGACGGCAGCGGTGCACTACCTGCGATTCGAGTTCGCGCCGGGGCAGATCGAGCAGTTCGCGAAGGGCGGAGCGCAGCTGCGTTGCGACCTCTCGAACTATCTCGAAGCAATCGAGCTGCCCGACTTCACGATCGCCGAACTGCTCACTGACCTGCGCGACGACGCCTAGTCGCGCGCGTTTGTGCAAGGCACAAACGTCACGATGCAGCTATGCCACATGTCTCGTCTGATCGAGCGACGGTCGACGCCTCCGTGGTTTAGCGTTAAATCGTGGTGCTTGCACCACATTCACCCCTCACAAAAGGAAACATCATGAAGAAGAAACTCATTGCAATCGCTGCAGCGTCGGCCCTCGTGCTCGGCGCCTGCGGTTCGGACGACGAGGCCACGGAGGACACCGCAGCCGAAGTCACCGAAGACACCATGGCCGAAGAAGCGATGCCCGCCGAAGCCGGCGACATCGTCGCAGTCGCGAGCGGCAACCCCGACTTCTCGACGCTGGTAGCAGCGATCCAGGCCGCCGGCCTGGTCGAGACGCTCCAGGGCGCCGGTCCGTTCACCGTGTTCGCTCCGACGAACGCAGCCTTCGACGCTCTGCCTGCGGGCTTGCTGGAGAAGCTGTTGCTCCCGGAGAACGTCGAGGCGCTGAAGGCGATCCTCACCTACCACGTGGTCGCGGGCCAGGTCATGTCGACTGACGTGACCGCCGGTGACGTCGCGAGCGTCGAGGGTTCGACCATCGCGATCACCACTGACGGTGGCGTGAAGGTCAACGGCGCGAACGTCGTTGCCGTGGACGTAGCCGCCAGCAATGGCGTGATCCACGTGATTGACGCGGTCATCGTGCCGCCGACGGTTGACGTCAACAGCCTCTAATCACTGACGCAATTCCACAGCGCCGGTGGGCTCGCGAAAGCGGGTCCACCGGCGTTTGTGTTTTCTGGTCGTAGTTATCGCCGCCGCATAGCCTTCACCCGGTGACGGCCGCCGGCGACCACCGTGAAGAGCGGGTATCGCGGGGAGAGGTGGCACATCGCGAGACGCTGTCGCGCGACGATGCCGCTGCGCTGATGCGCCAAATCTTGCGCGGAGAGCTGAACCACGACCAAGTTCGCGAGTTCCTGCTGGCCTACAACGCGCACGAAGCAACCACCGACGAACTCTCCGGTTTTCTTTCCGCCGTTCGCGAAGCCGCGACTCCGATCGAACTCGCAGCCTCGCTCGCTTCGCGGGCGATCGACATCGTCGGTACCGGCGGCGACAACAGCGGGTCGGTGAACGTGTCGACGATGGCGGCGCTCGTCGTCGCCGGCGCGGGTGTGCCGGTGTGCAAGCACGGCAACCGTTCGGCGAGCAGCAAGTGCGGCACCGCAGACGTGCTCGAAGCCCTCGGTGCCCGACTCGAACTCGCTCCGCAGCACGTTGCGCGTTGCGTGGAGCGGACCGGATTCGGCTTCGTCTTTGCCCCGGCGTTCCACCCGGCGTTTCGCCACGTCGGGCCAGTGCGGCGTGAATTGGGAGTACCGACGGTGTTCAATCTGCTCGGACCGATGGCGAACCCAGCACCGGTGGCCGCGATGCTCGTCGGCGTTGCCGACCCGCGACGCTTGTCGACGATGGCGAAGGTACTCGCCACGCGGGTGTCGAGCGCTTGGGTCGTGCACGGTCACGGCGGGCTCGACGAACTGTCGCTCGCCGGCCCGAATCGCGTCGTCGTCGCACAGAGCGGCACGTTGAGCGAAGAATCGCTCGTCGACCCGGTGACGCTTGGTCTGTCTCGTGCCGACAACGACCAGTTGCGCGGGGGTGACGCTGCCCACAACGCACACGTCGTGCGCGGCGTGCTGAACGGCACCGTGAGTGGCGCCATTCGTGACGTCGTGGTGTTGAACTCGGCGGCGGCACTGGTGGTGGCGGGTGCCGCGACATCGCTCGATGCTGCGGTGCGGCGCGCCCGCGAGTCAATCGAAAGTGGTTCGGCACTCGCCGTGCTCGAGTCGTTCGTCGCCGAAACTACGCTGAATTCGTGACGCGCGTTTCGGTGCCCGCAAGCACGGCGAATCTCGGGGCCGGTTTCGACACCCTGGGTCTAGCGCTGTCGATGCGATTCGAGGCGGGGCTCGCCGATGCGAACACTCCGAACAACGCGCGCACGTGCGACGAGCGGCACCCTGCCAGCGTCGCCTTCGCCGCAGCAGGGGGAACCGGCGCGATTTGGTCGCACGATCGAATCCCGATGGGACGCGGACTTGGCTTCAGCGGCGCCGCCCGAGTCGGCGGCGCACTGCTGGCCATCGCCCAGCGCGAGGGTGTAGTCGCAGCGAACTCTTTGGAAGCTCGACTCTCAGCGTTTCGCGTGGCCGCGGAGCTCGAAGGCCACCCCGACAATGCCGCCGCCTCGGCGCTCGGCGGCCTCACCGTCGCCGCGGCGGAACGCGCGATACGCGTGCCGATCGCGACCGTCGCCGACATCGTCGTATGGGTGCCGGAAAATACGACCTCGACGAAAGAATCTCGAACGAAACTGTCGCCGACGATCAGCCTGGACGACGCGGTGTCGAACATCTCGCGCTCGGCGCTGTTCGTGGCGGCGATGGTGACGGGCGACTTCGGGGCGCTCGTCGACGCCACGCACGACCGTATTCACCAGGACGTGCGGCTCGCGATCGTGCCCGACACCAAGCGCGCCATGCGCGCGGCAATCGACGCCGGGGCGTGGGCGTCGTGGCTGAGCGGGTCGGGGCCGACCATGGCCTGCATCGTCGACCCTTCGCGCAGCGAAGCAGTGATGAAAGCGCTTCCGCGCGGGGGCACCGCACACCGTCTGGCGATCGATCTCAACGGGCCGGTCGCGAGCTAGCGCGAAACATCGTCGCGAGTCGCGCCGACGATCGCGATGTCGCGCAACGTGCCGTCACCGAGACCCAAGTAGCGCTCGAGGTGCGAGAGCACCAGCTCGTTCGGGATGAACGCGCGACGCGAGTGCCGAGCGCGCACCGAACCGCCGCGCACGAATCCCCGACCTTGTTCGACCGGGTGGTTCTGCTTGAGCAGGTCGTACGCATCTTGCGGGTCGAAGCCGTTCGCGATCGCGATGCCCCATGCCGTGCTGGTGGAGCGCGACATGCCTGCGTGACAGTGCACGAGCAGGTTCGCGCGACCAGCGCCCCACTCGACCGCCTCGCGTACGAGCTCGAACGTCGGAGCCACGTAGCCGCGCACGCTGAAAGTGATGTCTTCGAACGACACCACTTTGTGGTCGGGGTGCCCGAAGTCGTCGACCTCGTGAGCGTCGGGTCCGACGGTCAGCACGCTCGCGAAGTCAGCGCACATCACGCGCGCTTCTTCGAGGTTGCGCACCGTGGGAAGCAAATCGGAGCTGATGGAGGTGGAGGTGGTCATGGTGTGCCTTTCTCTGGTGATGGGGTACCACCACTACGCACACGCGTGGCGGAAATGTGACGTCGGGTGAAGCGTCAGTCGCCGAGGCGCATGGCGAGCTTCGTCACCATCGCGCGACGCTCGTCGAACGCGCGGCGTTGCTCGCGGCTCATGTCGCGTCGCAACTGTCGCGTCGCGCGAGCGTCACCGTACACCTCGAGCTCGAGCGGCGAAAGATTGTGGGAGAACGCAAGCTGACGCAGCCGTGAACGCACCACGGCGACCTCTTCGCGTCGCAGGCGTCGCAGTCGACGCATCAACACGAAGAACAACACGATGTGCCCCAGCAGAAGCACCGAGAAGATCGGGTGCACGGCCGCCAGGTTCCACGATGCATGCAGCGGGATGCCGATCAGCAAGCCACGCAACGCTGCGAACCGCCGCGACCGGCCGCGGGCCACTGCGCGCCCGACCATCAGGCCGCCCCAGATGAGGAAGTACGGGTGGGCGAGCGGCGAGAACAAGCCGCGTGCCACGAACGTGGCGCCGAGCGAGTCTTCGTTGATCGCGTCGGAGAAATAGATGACGTTCTCCACCGCGGCAAAACCGAGCCCCACGTAGCCGGCGTAGACGGCGCCGTCGAGCGGCGAGTCGATCTGGTTGCGCTTGGCTGCGTAGGTCACGCCGCGCATCTTCATGATTTCTTCGACGAGCGGTGCGCTGAGCACCGCGGCGGCCGCGATGCCGAACCCGGCTGCGAACACCTCGTTGACGAACGACGCCACCAGCACCGAAACACCGGCTCCCCAGAGGAACGCGTTCCAGCGCATCGCCAACGGCTCGGGCTCGAGGTGATCGAGCCACATGAAGATCGGCACGGTGTAGACGAGCGGTATCAGCGCGAGCCACAGTGCAGTCGGCGTGTCGCTCGAGTAGGCGACGATGCTCGCGATCGCCAGCAACGCGGTGACGACCAGCCACGCGCGCACGCGAACCGGGCCCGACGTCATGCGCACGAGACTAAGTGACGTCGACGAGAGACGTCAGACGATGCCATCTGGGCGATCGCCGGGGAATTCGCCCGTGTAGTCCATATTCCAGAACTCGTTGCCGCACTCCGGGCAGACGACAAAGTCGTCGTCGAAAAACTGGATGAGCGTGCCGCAGTAATCGCACGGAGTGCCGTCTTCGATGATGTCGATGCTCACGAAGCCAGTATGACCGCGGGGTGTGTCACGACTGAACCGCGCGACACCCCCTCGTCACGGTGTACACATGCGAGTTCAGCAGCCGACACACAGCAGCACAACCCGACCCGCCGTCGAGCAGCCCGGCCGAATTCTCATCTCATGCGACACGTGCGTCGCCCGAGACACGTCGGCGTGCGACGACTGCATCGTGCCCATGCTGTGCGGTGAGCCGCAGCACGACGCGGTGATCTTCGACTACGAAGAGCTGCGCACGCTGGCAGTGCTGGCAAAAAGCGGTCTCGTGCCGCGACTTCGACACCAACGAAGCGCATAGCCTCGGCGGGGTGGTGACGGGGCCTGCGACGCCCCGTCGAGACGTCTCGGACTCGCCTTCGTACACCGACTTATTGCTGCGCTCTGTTCGCGACGCAGGTGCGGACCGCGTCGGCGTCACATCGGCCGCGCCACTTACGCGGGCAAAGGCAGCGCTCGAGGCGAGAGTCGCCGCCGGATTCGCCGACGACATGCAATTCACGTTTCGCAATCCCGACCGGTCGACCACCCCGACCATGTCGGTACCCGGAGCCCGCAGCATCATCGTGGCCGCGAGGTCGTACTGGTCGGACGGGCAGCATGACGCGGCGACGGGTGACCGCATCGACGCACGAGTGGCTCGCTACGCCTGGCGCGACCACTACGAACCGCTGCGCGACGCCTTGCGCGTCGCCGCACGACGGTTGAAGCGCGACGGACACCGCGCAACGGTGTTCGCCGACGACAACTCCGTCGTCGACCGCGAGGTGGCGTGGCGTGCCGGACTGGGGTGGTACGGCAAGAACGCCAACTTGTTGCTCGAGGGCCTCGGGAGCTGGTTCGTGCTGGGCTGCGTGGTGACGACGGCCGAGCTCGAGGTCACCGAACGCGAAGTGCCCGACGGATGCGGGTCGTGCCGACGCTGCATCGACGCCTGCCCGACCGGGGCGATCGTCGCACCTGGCGTGGTCGACGCGCGCAAGTGCCTCGCGTGGCTGATTCAGAAGCCCGGCACCTTCGACCCCACCCACCGTGCGGCGCTCGGCACTCGTATATATGGCTGCGACGACTGCCAAGAAGTGTGCCCACCGAGTCGTCGCGGTGCGATTAATCGTTCGCACGCAGACGAGCGTGCGACGGTTGATGCGCTCGAGTTGCTCACCGTGCGCGACGACGCCGTGCTCGGGCTCGTCGGCAGCTGGTACGTCGCCGATCGGAACCCGCGATGGGTGCGACGAAACGCATTGATCGTGCTGGGCAACTCGGGGGTCGTCAACGACGACGTGGTCTCTGTGCTGGCCAGGTACCTGCACGGCGATGACCCGTTGTTGCGCGAGCACGCGCAGTGGGCAGCACGGCGACTGGGAATTGCCGCGGGCGTAACGGAAGACTTGTTGCCATGAGCAGCGAGGTCGCATGAAGCACCTGCTCGTCACCAACGACTTTCCGCCGAAAGTCGGCGGGATCCAGAACATGTTGTGGGAACTTTGGCGTCGACTCGACTCTGCGACGTTCGCGGTGTTGACGAGCCCCTACGACGGTGCAGCCGAATGGGACGCCACGCAGCCGTACCGAGTGGAGCGCATCCCCGAGCCGGTGTTGTTGCCGCATCCGGTGATGGTGCGACGCATCGAGCGACTCGCGCGAGACTTCGGCGCCGAGCACGTGGTGCTCGACCCGGCGCTGCCGCTCGGGCTCGTCGGTCGATCGCTCTCGCTGCCGTACAGCGTGATGGTGCACGGCGCAGAGATCACCGTGCCGGGCCGGCTGCCGGCCTCGCGCCAAGCGCTGGCTCACGTGTTGCGCGGCGCCGAACAGGTCATCGCATCGGGAAGGTACCCGGCTGCGGAGTCGGTTCGCGCGGCGGGGCGCGAGTTGCGCGTGGTACAAGTGCCGCCTGGTGTCGACACGAACCGCTTCGTGCCGCTCGACGACGCCGCCCGGCGAGCCGCACGCGAACGGTTCGGGGTTTCGCCGCACGCACCGCTCGTGGTTGGTGTGAGCCGCTTGGTGCCGCGCAAGGGCTTCGACGTGGCAATTCGAGCAGTTGCCAAGCTCGCGGCCGAGTCGCGCACGGCAGGCGGCAGCCGACCGGACTCGTCGATCGACGGCGTCACCATGCTGATCGGGGGCACGGGTCGAGACCACGACCGTCTGCAGCGCCTTATTGACGAAGTTCGCGCGCCGGTGCGTCTGCTGGGACGAGTGAGCGACGCCGACCTTCCGGCACTGTACGGCTGCGCCGATGCGTTCATGATGCTGTGCCGCAACCGATGGGCTGGCCTCGAGCAGGAGGGATTCGGCATCGTCTTTGCCGAAGCCGCAGCGTGCGCCGTGCCGCAGGTCGCGGGCGACAGCGGGGGAGCCGCCGAGGCGGTGGAGGACGGGCGTACCGGATTCGTGATTCGCGACCCCCGCAACGTGAACGATGTTTCCGACCGGTTGCGACAGCTGTTGGGTGATTCATCGATGCGCAACGCGATGGCGATGGCTTCGCGAACCCGAGCCGTCAGCGAATTCGACTACGGAGTCTTGGTGAAGAGGCTCGCGACGGCACTTCGCGCGACGTAAGCCTCGCGCGACGCGACGACCGTGAACTAGCCTTGCCGTCGTGATCGACCAAGCGACCGAGACCGAGCACGTCGCCGCCAGTCCGGCGCGCTGTTACGAGATCGCGGTCGACTTCGAGCGGTATCCCGAGTGGGCGCGCGACGTAAAGGAAGCGAACGTGCTCGAGCGCGACGCGCAGGGCCGCGCCGTCAAGGTCGAGTACCGGGCCAGCGCATTGGGCCGCAGCACGCACTACACCTTGGCGTACGACTACACGCAGGCACCGGAGCGCATTTCGTGGTCGCTCGTGGAAGGCGACATCATGCGCGTGATCGACGGGGCGTACACGTTCGTGCCCGAAGGAAACGGCACGGACATCACCTACTCGTTGAAAATCGAACTCATCGTGCCGTTGCCCGGTTTTGTGAAGCGACGCGCCGAAGTGCGCATTCTCCACACCCTGAAAGAACTGAAGTCACGCGCCGAGTCGTGACTCGCGCATGCGCGCGCGTCACCGCATGCACGTGAGCAACCTGCGCAGCGAACCATGAGTCGCGCGGCAGGGATCGACGTCGGCGGTACCAAGTGCCTCGGCGTCGTCATCAATGCCGACAACAGCATCACCAGCGAGCACGACGTGATTCGCGAGGTGCGGCACCCGACGCCGCACGCCTCGAAGCTCGTCGACACGCTCACGGTGCTGGCAGGCGAGCTCGGCGAAGTCGACACGATCGGCGTGGGCGTGCCGGGGCTCATCACGCTCGACGGGGTGATGCGCGCGTCGCCGAACATTCCCGGCTCGGTGGACGTCTCGGTCGGGTCGGAACTCTCCGAGCGACTCGGTCGCCGCGTGCACGTGGACAACGACGGCAACCTCGCCGCATTCGCCGAATGGCGGTACGGCGCCGGTCGCGGCGCGCGCAACATGTGGATGGTCACGCTGGGCACAGGCATCGGCGGCGGCCATGTACTCGACGGCAAAGTACAACGCGGGGTCAACGGCTTCGCCGGCGAGATCGGGCACATGGTGGTGAATCCCGACGGGCCGCGCTGCACCTGCGGTCGCAAGGGATGCTGGGAGGTGTACGCCTCGGGCCGCGGCCTCAAGATGCTCGCCGCCGGCGAGCCTGGTGAGAGCGTCATCGAACGGGCCAGGCGGGGCGACGCCGACGCGGTCACGGTGCTGGAGGCGTTCGCCCGCTGGGTGGCGCTCGGACTGTCGAATCTCACCAACATCTCCGACCCGGACGTGATCGTCATCGGGGGAGGCGTATCGGAGAACGCCGACGTGATGATGCCGATCGTGCGCCGCTGGTTCGTCGAATTGTTGTACTCGCCCGAGCAGCGAACCCACCCTGACTTGCGGGTGGCACAACTCGGGGAGCATGCCGGTGCGATCGGTGCCGCACTTCTTGCGCATCACGCCACTTAGGCTTGTGAGGTGGATTTTCGCCGCATCAGCAATCTGCCGCCGTACGTCTTCACGATCATCAACAACCTGAAGATCACGGCGCGTCGCGACGGCGACGACGTGATCGATCTCGGATTCGGCAACCCCGACATTCCATCGCCTCAGATCGCCGTCGACAAACTCTCTGAAGCCGCCCACAACCCGAGGAACCACCGCTACTCGTTGTCGCGCGGTCTGCCGAAGCTGCGCGAGGCAGTGGCCGGCATGTACGAGCGCAAGTTCGGCGTGACGCTCGACCCCGAGCTGCAGATCACCAACACGATCGGATCCAAAGAAGGGTTCAGCCACCTCATGTGGGTGCTGCTCGAGTCGGGCGACGCCGCAATCGTGCCGAGCCCGAGTTACCCGATCCACATCTTCGGGCCGTTGTTCGCCGGCGCCGACCTGCGGCAAATCCCGATGCGCAGCCAGCGACGCCTGCTGTCTGCCACCGACGTGGACGTCGAATACCAAGACGAGTTCTTCGACTCGCTGCACAAGGCGTGGGAAGTCGGCTGGCCCAAGCCGCGGGTGCTGGTGATTTCGTTCCCGCACAATCCGACTGGCGCCACCGTCGACTTGTCGTTCATGCAGCGAGTAGTCGACTTCTGTCGCGAGCGAGAGATGATCGTCGTGCACGACTTCGCTTACGCCGACATGGGATTCAACGGCTACGAACCGCCGTCGATCCTTCAGGCAGAAGGCGCGATGGACTGCGCCGTCGAGCTCTACTCGATGACCAAGGGCTTCTCGATGGCGGGTTGGCGCTGCGCGTTTCTCGTCGGCAACACCCAGGTGGTGCAGGCGTTGGTGAAGCTGAAGTCGTACCTCGACTACGGCACCTTCCAGCCGATTCAGATCGCAGCGACGGTGACGTTGAACGAGGCCCACGACTTTCCGGTCGAGGTGTGCAAGACCTACCAGTCGCGGCGCGACGCGTTGATCGAGGGTCTCGACCGAATCGGTTGGTCGATTCCTTCGCCGCGCGGTTCGATGTTCGTGTGGGCGCCGATTCCCGAGCCGTATCGCGAGATGAACTCGGTCGAGTTCTGCTCGCACCTCGTGACGGAGTGCAACGTGGCGCTTTCGCCGGGTTCGGGTTTCGGTCCAGGCGGCGAGGGGTTCGTGCGCTTCGCACTGATCGAGAACGAGCAGCGCATCCACCAAGCGGTGCGCAATCTCGACCACGGCCTGCCCAAGCTGTAGCCGCGTTCAAGAGCCGGTGACTTGACAAGCGGCACCCGCGGTCTATGGTGCCCGCTATGCGGGCGAGAAGATTGAGCGATCACCGGCCTCGGGTCGCGCACACACGAGAGTGTGAGCACTTCAGAGACGTTCGACCAAGCACCCATGCCGGACACGAAACGACTGCGACTACATCGCTCGTTGCAGCAGCAAATCGGGGCCGCGTTGGCTGACGAACTCATGGAGTTTCTCCCGCCCGCGGGTTGGGGCGAGCTCGCTCGGCGATCGGACGTCGAGTTCGTCCACCAACGGCTCGACCAGAAGATCAACTCGGTCGAGGCACGGCTCGACCAGAAGATCGACTCGGTCGAGGCACGGCTCGATCAGAAGATTGACGCAGTTGAGGCTCGACTCGCGCAGAAAATCGACGCGGTAGAGGCACGACTTCTGGAGAAGATCGACGCGCTCGAGGCACGACTTGATGCGTTCATTGTGGAAGTGAACGAGAAGTTCGCACGAATCAATGCCGACATCGCCGACCTTCGGGCCGACGTGCGAAGCATGAAGCGAACGCTCGTGGTCACTGCCGTGACGATGACGGGTTCGATCATCTTCGGCGTCGGCGGCATCATGGTCGCCTTCCTGCAGTTGGCTGTCGAGTGATCGCCCGTCGGGCGATGAATCAGGCTTGAATCCAGCCGCGCGAGCGTTCGACCGCGCGCAGCCAGTGCGCGTGCGGAGTGTCGCGGTCAGCACCGCTCGGCGAGAATCGTCGCTCCAACGCCCAGCGCTCGGCGATGTCGTCGGTGGAGCCCCACACGCCTTCAGCGAGGCCGGCGAGATACGCCGCGCCGATCGCCGTGGTCTCGAGCTCGGTCGGACGAAGCACGTCGACACCGAGCTGGTCGGCCTGCAGTTGCAGCATCAGGTTCATCACTGCCGCACCGCCGTCAACCCGCAAGTCGCGGATGGCGACACCCGAGGCGCGAGTCATGGCGTCCACCACGTCGCGAGTCTGGAACACCATCGACTCCACCACGGCGCGCGCAATGTGGGCCTTCGTGGTGCCGCGCGTGATGCCGAAGATGGCGCCGCGCGCGTACGCATCCCACCAGGGGCTGCCGAGACCGGCGAACGCCGGGACCACGACGACTCCGCCCGAGTCGGCGACGCTCTCGGCGAGCGGGCCCACTTCGCTGGAAGCGTCGATGATGTTGAGGCCGTCGCGCAGCCACTGAATCGCCGCGCCGGTCACGAAGATCGCACCCTCGAGCGCGTAGACCGCGGGTTGCGCGCCGAGCTGCCACGCCACCGTGGTGAGCATGCCGGTGGTCGGGGCGGGGCAGCGCTCGCCGACATTCAACAAAACGAAGCTGCCGGTGCCGTAAGTGTTCTTGGCGCTGCCGACGGCAAAGCACGCTTGGCCGAAGAGCGCGGCCTGTTGGTCGCCGGCGATGCCGCTGATCGGCACGCCCGCCGGGATCGCCCCGTCACGAACGGTGACGCCGATGCGACCGCTCGACGGCGCGACCTGGGGCAGTGTCGACGTGTCGACACCGAACATCGCGCACATCTCGCTGCTCCAACTCAGCGAGCGGATGTCGAACAGCATCGTGCGTGACGCGTTCGTGACGTCAGTGGCGAACGATGCGCCGCCCGTGAGACGGTGGACGAGGAACGCGTCGATCGTGGCGAACGCCAGGTTCTTGTTGCTCGCCACGTCGGTGTTGCGCAACAACCACTCCACCTTCGAGCCCGAGAAGTACGGGTCGAGCACCAGGCCGGTGGTCGCACGCACCGCGGGAAGGTTCGACTCGAGTGCGTCGCAACGCTGGGCCGTGCGACGGTCTTGCCACACGATCGCGCGGTGCAGCGGTGATCCCGTCGCGCGGTCGATCGCCACCACGGTCTCGCGTTGGTTGGTGATGCCGATGGCGGCGATCGGCTCGTCGATCCTCGAGCACACCGCTTGCAGCGTGGCGCGCACGGCCTGCCAGATCTCCTCGGCGTCGTGCTCGACCCAACCGGGCTGCGGGTAGTGCTGCGAGAACTCGCGGTAGTCGGCAATAGACGCGCGACCGTCGGCGAACACCGCGCGCGTTCGAACACCAGTGGTACCGGCGTCGATGGCGAGCACCACGCCGCCGCGCGAAGCAGACGCTGCCATGGCGAGAGATTAGTTGAGCAGTTCGCAGGGAAGTTCGACGACGAACCGCGCGCCGTTCGCTCCGTCGCGGCGTGCCTCGACCCAGACTCGTCCGCCATGGAGGCGCACGTGCTCGCGCACCAGCGCCAGCCCGAGCCCCGCGCCCTCGGAGCTGCCGCGTTTGCTGGCGCCGGCACCGCGGGAGAACCGTTCGAAGATTCGGTCGCGGTCGGCCTCGGGCACGCCTTCTCCGGCGTCTTCGACGACGATCCACGCGTGCGAACCAGAGTCGTCGGCGAGCGACACATGAACGCTCGCGCTGCCGCCACCGTGCAAACGGGCGTTGTCGAGCAGGTTCGCCACGACGCGCGCCAAACGTCGGCGATCACCGTTCAAGGTGGCCGTGGCGCAGCGCTGGTCGACGTGAATCGGCGACTTGGCGAGGCTGCTCGCACGCACCGACTGCTCGACGAGTTCGCCCACCTGTAACACGTCACGATTGAGCCGAACGGCGCCGGCGTCGTAACGGGAGATCTCGAGCAGGTCCTCGACCAGACCGCTGAATCGCGCGACGTCGGCGACGAGCAGGTCGAGCGCGGCCTGGCTGCGCTCGGTGAGCTCTTCGCGTCTCGACATCATCACCTCGACGGAAGCCGCCAACGTCATGAGCGGCGAACGCAACTCGTGGCTCACGTCGCTTGCGAACCGCGCGTCGCGCTCGACGCGGTCTTGCAGCCTCGCCACCATGTCGTTGAACGACTCGGTCAGTGCGTTGAGATCGGGGTCGTCGGTCGGTTCGAGGCGTGTGTCGAGGCGTCCGTCGGCGATGGCGCGCGCGGCGTCGGCGGCGCCGGCGAGCGGGCGCACGACGCGCTCGCTCGACACGATGCCCAGCATCAGCCCGACGAGCACGGTGATGATGGTGGCGAGAATCAAGGAGGCGCGAACACTGCCGAGGGTCTCGTCGATCAGTTGGTTGCTGAGACCGAGCTCGCCTTCGCGAGCACGCAGGTTGGATCTCGTCAGGGTGTAGGTGAGAAAGAAGAGCACCCCCGAGAGCACCATCGAGCCGACCACGAAGGTGAGCAAGATTCGGGTTCGCACGCCCACGCGTCGTGGCGCCCAGCGCCGCACGAACGCCGCGACGCGCGACCGTCGACGCGGCCGCGTCGGGCGAATCGGGCTCGTCACGACTGCAGGCGGTAGCCGAGGCCGCGCACGGTGACCACGTGACGCGGATTCGCGGGGTCGAGCTCGATCTTCATGCGCAGTCGCCGCACGTGCACGTCGACGAGGCGACCATCACCGAAGTAGTCGTAGTCCCACACCTTTTTCAGCAGCGTCTCGCGGCTGAAGACGCCGCTCGGGTCTTCGGCGAGCACGCACAACAACTTGAACTCGGTCTTGGTGACCGGCACGTCGGCGCCGCGCAGCGTGACTCGACCCTCGGCCGGGATGATGTGCAGGTCCCCGAACTCGAGCACCGCGTGGTCGTGCTGCTCGGCCGGTCGCGCGCGCCGCAGCAGCGCGCGAATTCGCGCCGACAACTCCTTCGGCGCGAATGGCTTGGTCATGTAGTCGTCAGCGCCGGCCTCGAGCCCGGCCACCACGTCGTGAGTGTCGCTGCGCGCCGTGACCATCACGATCGGCACGCTGCTCTTGCCGCGAATCTGACGACAGAGCTCGAAGCCGTCGATGCCAGGAAGCATGATGTCGATCAGCACGACGTCGGCGGGATGTGCGGCGAACAACGCCGCCGCGTCTTCGCCGGTGGAAGCCTCGTCGACCGTCCAGCCCTCGTCTTCGAGCGCGAGACGAACCGAGGTTCGAATGCGTTCGTCGTCCTCGACAGTGAGGATGCGAGTTCCCACGACGCTCCAAGGTAGTGCTGGGCGCCGACCCGAATCGTGCGCGGTCGGCGTCAGACGTGCGGATGTTTTCGCGAGGCAGCGACGAGCACGTTCGACAGCGCGTCGAACACCCCGGGCCCCGACACGAGCACCTCGGCCGGTCGCAACGGGCCGCCGCTGAAGTCGCCACTGCGGGCCCCGGCTTCGCGGGCGATGAGCTCGGCGGCGAGCACGTCCCAGCTGTGCAGGTTCTCTTCGAAGTAGGCGTCGAGGCGGCCGCAGGCGACGAAGCAGATGTCGACCGCGGCGGCACCCATGCGCCGCACGTCGCGAATCTGGTGGATGAACTCGGTGACTCGCCGAGACTGCACCGTGCGGTGCGACGGGGTGTAACTGAATCCCGTCGCGACGAGCGCCTTGCTCATGTCGGTGAGCGAAGAGCACGAGATCGGCTCGCCATTGAGCGTCGCGCCGCCCCCGCGATAGGCAGCAAACATCTCGTCGAGGTCGGGCATGTACACCGCTCCGACGAGCGATCCGTCACGATCCTGCGCGCCGATCGACACGCACCACGTGGGCAGGCCGTACATGAAGCTCGTGGTGCCGTCGATCGGGTCGACGTGCCACTCGATGCCCGAAGTGCCGCGGTGTCCGCCGCCTTCTTCTCCGACGATCGAGTCGTCGGGCCGCTGCGACCGGAGACCGGCGATGATCATCGCCTCCGACTCCCGGTCGAACTTGGTGACCATGTCGGTGTCGGTGAGCTTCGTGCCCACCACGTGCATGCCTTGCGCCCGGCCGCTTCGTGCGTGCACGCCGGCGCGTCGCGCGAGATCTTGTGCCAAAGCGAGCAGTTCGCCCGCCGCCGAGTTACTTGTCGCCACGCTCACGCCATTCGCCCATCGCGCGCAGCCCGAGCACGGCGACCACGCTCATGCCGGCCGCGAACGAGACCGACCCGATCAACATGCCGACGCCTGACGGCACCGCGCACTCGCCGGTGCACTGCACGTCGACGAGCGCAAAACCGATGGTGCCGCCGGCGAGACCCGCGACGAGCACCGAAGCGAACGCCACGACGCGAGCGACGCGAGAGGGCAAGGCAGAGAGCGGACGCTCGTTCATCGCCTCAACACGGTATTACTAGGGTTGCCCGCATGTCGGCGATGATGTCGCGGTCAGGCGTCACGCGACCGCCGAGGCGAATCTTGCACGTCGACATGAACGCGTTCTTCGTGGCGTGCGAGGTGTTGAGACGCCCCGAACTCGCGGGCAAAGCCGTGGTCGTCGGCGGCTCCGCCAAGCGCGGTGTGGTCGCCGCAGCCTCCTACGAAGCGCGACAGTTCGGCGTGAAGTCGGCCATGGCGTCGGCGATGGCCAGCCGGCTGTGCCCGCACGCGATCTTCCTCGACGGTGACCACGACTTCTACGGCGAAGTGAGCGGCAAGGTCTTCGGCGTCTTCCGCGAGTTCACCCCGCTGGTCGAAGGGTTGTCGCTCGACGAGGCGTTTCTCGACGTGAGCGGCGCGCAACGGGTGTTCGGCGACGCGCGGGCGATCGCGCTGCAAGTGCGCGAAGCCGTGCGAGAGCACGTGGGACTGCCGTGCAGCGTCGGAATCGCAACGTCGAAGTTCGTCGCCAAACTCGCCACGGAATTCGCCAAGCCGCGCGCATCGCGCGAGCGCATCGACCCCGGCCCGGGCGTGTTCGAGGTTCCGCCGGGAGGGGAGCTCGCGTTCTTGCACCCGCTCGACGTCGGGATGCTCTGGGGCGTTGGCCCGGTGACGCTGGAGAAACTGCATCGCATCGGTCTGAAGAAAGTCGGGGACATCGCGGCGTGCGAGCTGCGCGTCTTGCAATTGGCGTTGGGGGAGGGCCATGCCCAGCATCTCTTCGAGCTGAGTCACGCGATCGACGACCGAGACGTCGAGCCCGACCGCGAAACCAAGTCGATCGGCAGCGAAGAAACCTTCGGCGACGATCTCACCGACGTGCGAGAAGTGCGACGCAACCTGTTGCGCATGGCCGACACCGTCGCCCGTCGCTGCCGCGAGAACTCTCTGACCGCGCGAACGATCACGCTGAAGGTGCGCTACGGCGATTTCAGCAACATGACTCGCGCCAAGACGCTCGACGAGCCCGTCGACACCGCCCAGGCGATCATGGCGGTGGTCGACGAGCTGCTGCCAGAAGTCGACGTCGCCGCCGGTGTGCGACTGGCCGGGGTGAGCGCGCGCAACTTCGCCGAACCCGACCCGCAACTCAGCCTGTTTGACGAACCGTCAACGCGCGCAGACACCGACTGGCGCGAGGCGTCGCGCGCGGTCGACCGCATCCGAGAAAAGTTCGGAGATACCGCGATCAGCACGGGCGCAGTCGACGAGACGCAAAGCACACCGTGGGGGCCACGTCGTGAGTGACATTCGTGCTCGGGGTGTGGCGGGCCGCGTCTCCCTACTACGCTCGCAGGCAATGAAGTACGCCGCCGATCGCAGGAGTCACCGCCGTGCCGCTGTCTGACGAAGAAGTGCAGAAGCTGCGCGAGATCGAGGCGCAGCTCGAGAGCGACGAGCGCTTCGTGCAAGCGGTGTCGCCGTCGGGCCTGTACCGACCGGCCGTCAAGAAAGTGCGCTGGGCCGCGCTCGGTGCCGTCGTCTCCCTCGCAGCGGTCTTCGTCGGGTTGCAGATTCACTTCGCTGCCGGGTTCGCCGGGTTCGCGTTGATGCTCGTGTGCGTGCTGGTGATCGAGCGTGAACTTCGCACGATGGGCAAGGTCGGCGTGCGAGACCTGAGCAGCATGTTGCGCACCACTCGCGAGCAGGCCAAGCAGCTGCGCGACAAGATGGGCCGCGAGCAATAACTCGGGCGTACCTCGCCGTCGACATTGGCGGCACCAAGCTGCTGAGCGGCGTCGTCGACATCGACGGAAACGTCCTCGCGCAAGATCGCTGCGACACTCCGACGTCCGGCGTGTGGGACGCGCTCGCTGCACTCGTCACCCGGGTGCAGGCCTCTGCCGGGTCGACCGAACTCGTCGCGTGCGGCGTGGGCTGCGGCGGCCCGATGTCAGACGAGGGCGAGAAGGTCTCCAACTTGCACATAAAGGAATGGAGTGACTTCCCGTTGCGATCGTCGCTGGCATCGCTGACCGGCTTGCCGACGTTCGTCGACAACGACGCCAAAGCGGTCGTGCTTGGCGAGACGTGGTGCGGCGCTGCCGTAGGCCACCGCAACGTGATCGGAATGGTCGTGTCGACGGGAGTCGGCGGTGGGATCATCTGCGACGGCACGTTGCTCGACGGCGACACGGGCAACGCCGGTCACATCGGGCACGTCAACGTCGTGCCCAACGGTCGCGAATGCAAGTGCGGCGCGCGCGGGTGCCTCGAGGCGGTCGCGTCGGGTACCGCGATCGCGGCGATGACCGGCCGGCCGGCCGCTGACGCGACACCGGAGGTCGTCGCCCAGACGGGCGCGTACGTGGGGCGTGCCGTTGCGTCGGTCGCCACGTTGCTCGACTTGCGATTGGCGGTGATCGGCGGCTCCGTCGCGCTGGGCTTCGGTGCTCCGTTCTATGCCGCCGCGCAAGCCGAGGTCGATCGCTACGCGCGAATCAAGTTCGCGCGCGGAATCCAGGTTCGCCCGACCGGGCTCGGTGCCGACGCGCCGCTCGTCGGGGCCGCCGCGGTGGCGCGCCACTCCCTCGCCTGAACTAGCGTCACAGCCATGCGTCCGACGTACACCGCTGAAGCCGAGGCCTACCGCGAGAAGGTGCAGGCGTTCCTCGCCGAAAAACTTCCGTCCAACTGGAAGGGCATCGGCGCGCTCGACGGCAAAGAGCTCGAGACCTTCATCGCCGAGTGGCGCGTCACGCTCGCCCAGAGCGGCTACCTGGCGCCCGGCTGGCCGGTGGAATACGGCGGCGGAGGCCTGGCGGCCCTCGAGCAAGTGATCGTCGCCGAAGAGTTCACCCGGGCCGGCGTGCCGACCGGAGCAATGAATGACGTCTTTGGCATCCAGATGCTCGGCAACACGTTGCTCTTGTTCGGCACAGAAGAGCAGAAGCGCCACTACTTGCCGCGCATCATCTCCGGCCAAGACATCTGGTGCCAGGGGTACAGCGAGCCGAACGCCGGCAGCGACCTCTCGAACCTGGGTCTCAAGGCCGTGCTCGACGGCGACGAGTGGGTGTTGAACGGCCAGAAAATCTGGACGTCGGCCGGCCACCTTGCCGACCACATCTTCACGCTTGCGCGCACCGACCCCGACAAGCCCAAGCACAAGGGCATCTCGTTCATGCTGGTCGACATGCGCCAGCCGGGCATCGAAGTGCGCCCGATCAAGATGATCTCCGGCGAGAGCGAGTTCAACGAAGTGTTCTACACCGACGTGCGCGTTCCGAAAGAAAACGTCGTCGGCGGAGTCAACAACGGCTGGGCGGTGGCGATGGCGCTGCTCGGTTTCGAGCGCGGCGAAGCGGCGGCGACGGGCCCGATTCGTTACGAGGCGGAATTCGAGCGTCTCGTCGCACTCGCCAACGAGCGCGGCGTCGCCGACGACCCGCGCATTCGCCAACGGCTCGCCTGGTGCTACGGCAAAGTGCAAGTGATGAAGTACCTCGGTCGCCGAACGTTGACCAAGTTCTTGGCCGGTCACCACCCGGGCCCCGACGGTGCAATCAGCAAGTTGTACTGGAGCGAGTACCACAAGAAGTCCACCGAGCTCGCGCTCGACATTCTCGGGATGGACGCGATGGTGCCCGTCGGCCGCAAGCCGAGCACCGCGTTCCAAACCGACGACGCCGGTGCGCCGAACTCGACGATGAGTTGGGCCATGACCTTCCTCAACGCTCGTGCCGGAACCATCTACGCCGGTTCGTCGCAGATTCAGCGCAACATCATCGGCGAGATGGTGCTCGGTCTGCCGAAGGAACCCAAGCCGAACTGAGTCGCGACATGGAGGGTGGAAGACCGAAACTTGGCGCACCCGCGATCGTCGCGGTGCTGCGGCGTCCGTCACTGTGGTTCGTCGCCGCGAGACAGATGTTTCGACTCGCGCCGAACGGCTGGTGGCGTCGCGCGCCGTTTCTTCCGTTGCCGGACGAGCGCTACCTGCGGTTTCGTCTGGAGACGCAGTACGGTGATGCCATGCACTCGACCGAGCCGCGTGATTTGGTGACGTATCTGGCGTGGTGCCGCTCGTACCAACGCGACCTGCGAAGACGCAGAGCCGGGGCATAGCGACATGCGCAGCGCGCTCGTCCTCAATGCGACGTTCGAGCCGCTGAGCGTGGTCTCGGCGCGCCGCGCCATCTGCCTGGTGCTCGCCGAGAAGGCCGAGATCGTCGAGTCCGACGGCACCGAGGTGCGGGCCGCGTCGCTGGTGATGAAAGCGCCGCTGGTGATTCGTCTCAACTACCTGGTGCGGGCGCCGTTCCGCCGACGTACGGCGCTGTCGCGCAGGGCCGTGTTCGCCCGCGACGGCTACAAGTGCCAGTACTGCGGACGTCCTGCCGACTCGATCGACCACGTCGTGCCGCGTTCGCGGGGCGGCGAACACATCTGGGAGAACGTCGCGGCCGCCTGCCGCACCTGCAACCTGACCAAGCGTGATCGCACGCCGAAGGAAGCGGGGATGATCCTCGCCAAGGTTCCGCATTCGCCGCGCGACCAGGCATGGATCACCGCGGCGGTCGGGCGCGTGCCGGAGGCGTGGAAGCAGTACTTGTCCGTCGCCTCGTGAAGGGCGACGCCGGGACGTTGCACGACCGACCGATCGAGCCGGTCGCCAAAGTGGAGGTGCTCGAGATCGACCGGCCCGCCGTGGTGCTCGGCAGCACGCAGTCGTTCGACGTGGTGAACTCGGCCCGGGCAGCCGAACTGGGGTTTCACGTGGTGCGACGCCGCAGCGGCGGTGGTGTGGTGGTGCTGCAGCCCGGCGACCACGCGTGGATCGACGTGACGGTGCCGCGCGGCCACCGATTGTGGAACGACGATGTCGAGCGAGCGACATGGTGGTTGGGCGAAGCATGGTGCGACGCGTTGCGCGGCGCGGATGCACGCAGTCATTGGACGGTGCATCAGGGAAAACTGACGGCCAGCGCACCGGAGCGTGTCGTGTGTTTCGCCTCGGTCGGGCCCGGAGAAGTAGTGCGCCACGAGCGCGTGCCGCCATCGGGTGACGAGCAGCGCGCCGGCGAGGCAGCGGGACAGGTCCTGCGAAAAGTGGTGGGCGTCTCGCAACGGCGCACGAAAGACGCCGCACGGTTTCAGTGCACGGTGTTTCGTGTGATCGACCTCGCGCTGCATCGGCAACTGCTGCGCGACGAGGTGCCGGCCTCGCTGGCGAACGCAGCCGGCGTGGGCGACGCGCTCGACGACGTGGCGCGTGCTGCCGTGCAGCGACTTACCGCTGAGCTCGGCTGAACCACGCCCGGACTGCGGCGCTCGACTCAGTGCCGCGACGAACGCGACGATGGCCGGCCGGGATCAGCTGGTCGCGGCGAAGAGTCCGCCGGCGCGCACTTGCCGGGCGTAGGCGCCGTCGCGGGCCATCAACTCGTCGTGCTTGCCCTGTTCGGCGACCCGACCGTCTTCGAGCACCACGATGCGGTCGGCGGAGGCGATCGTCGACAAACGGTGGGCGATGATGATCGCCGTCCTTCCTTCGAGCGCGTCGTCGAGGGCGGCCTGCACGAGGGCCTCGTTCTCGTTGTCGAGATGACTCGTGGCTTCGTCGAGGATCATGACGGCGGGGTTCTTCAGCAGCAGCCGGGCGATGGCAAGTCGTTGCTTCTCGCCGCCCGAAAGTCGGTAGCCGCGTTCTCCCACGACGGTGCGATATCCGTCGGGAAGAGCAGCGATCGTGTCGTGGATGCGGGCCCGCTGGCAGGCCTGCACGAGGTCAGCCTCGGTGGCGCCGGGTTTGGCGTACCGCAGGTTCGACTCGATGCTCTCGTGAAACAAGTGCGGGTCTTGCGAGACCACGCCGATTGCGGCTCGCAGCGAGTCACCGGTGAGGTCGCGCACGTCGTGGCCGTCGACGCGCACCGTACCGCGTGTGGCGTCGTACAGGCGAGGCACCAGAGAAGCGAGAGTCGATTTGCCCGAGCCTGACGGGCCGACGATCGCCACCGTTTCGCCAGGGGCGATCGACAGCGAAACGTCGTGCAGCACGTCGCGGTCGGGGTCTCCGGTCGGGGCGCCAGGTGCCTCGAGCGACGCGATCGACACGGTCGCCGCGGCGGGGTAGCGGAACGACACGTCGGCGAACTCGACCGCACCCCGCGGGTCGCGCAGGTCGAACGCCCCGTTGCGGTCGGTGATGGCCAGCGGGGCGTCGAGCACTTCAAAGACGCGATCGAAACTGACGAACGACGTGAGCAACTCGACTCGGGCGTTGCTCAGCGCGGTGAGCGGCATGTAGACCCGCGTGACGAGCGCAGCGAGCGCTACCAGGGTGCCCGACGTGACGTCGCCAGACACGACGAGCTGAGCGCCGACGCCGTACACCGCGACCGCACCGAGGGCGCCCACCAACCCGAGCGCGACGAAAAAGACACGCCCGTACATCGCGGCCAAGACGCCGGAGTCGCGCACGCCCGCGGCCCGACCGGCGAAGGCGTCGACTTCGTCTCGGTGACGGCCGAACAGCTTCACGAGCAGCGCCCCCGCGACGTTGAATCGCTCCTGCATCTGGGTGTTCATCTGCGCGTTGAGGTCCATCTGTCTCGCGGCGATGGCTTGCAGTCGCTTGCCGACGCGACGAGCCGGGATGATGAACGCCGGCAACACGACCAGCGCCAGCGCAGTCAGCCGCCATTCGAGGGCGACCATCGCGATCACCGTCGTGAGCAGGATCACGGCGTTGCTCACCGCGGTGCCGAGCGTGGACGTCACCGCGCTCTGCGCGCCGATGACGTCGTTGTTGAGCCGGCTGATAAGCGCCCCGGTTTGGGTGCGGGTGAAGAAGGCCACCGGCATCTGCTGCACCTTGTTGAACAACGCCACCCGCAGGTCATAGATAAGGCCTTCACCGACACGGGCCGAGCCCCATCGCTGCACGATCGCCAAGGCCGCCTCGGCGAGCGCCGCCCCGACGGCCACGAGGGCGAGCCACCACACCTGCCCGCGGTCGCCGGCGGGGATGGCGTCGTCGATGATCGCGCGAAAGACGAACGGGGGGACGAGCGCCACCAGGGCCGACGCGAGGATCGCCCCGAGAAAGACCGTGATGGTCGCTCGGTACGGCTGGGCGAACACCCACACCCTCCGCAGGGTTTCTCGCTCGAGATTGTGGCCTTCCACCGCCTTGGCATCGCGCGGAATCAGCGCGTGCGGGTGCATCTGCATGACCCCGCGACGATACCGACCGCGGGGGTGTGCAGCAGGGAACAGCCGTGAGATCGGCCGGTCGTGAGGTCGCCAGGAGCCAGGCGCCTGGAGCATCCCGAACCAGCCAAGTGGGGGTGGAGAGGGTTGGGTGGGGGTAAATGGTTGACAGTGGGGGAAAGTGGGGGCTAGGGTTCGGAGCGGTGGGGAAACCCACCAGGGGCCTGGGAGATCCAGGAGGGAGGAGGAGAAGGAAGTGTTCGTCGGAGTACACGAGCGTCAGCTCGATCCCAAAGGTCGCGTCGCACTTCCTGCGCCGTTTCGCCCGCGTCTTGAACCGCGTTGCTATCTCACCCTCGGTGCCGACAAATGCGTCGACGTGCTCACTGCAGAAGCCTTTGAAAACGTCGCGAACGACGCGATCGAAAAAGTTCGTCGCGGCGAAATGAGCCGCAGTCAGCAGCGCGCGATCGCGGCGAACGCCGTGGAAGTCACCATCGACGCGCAGGGCCGCATCAACATCGACGAAAAACTCCGCGAGTACGCCGGGCTCAGCCTCGACTCGAAGGTGGTCATCAGCGGCTCGTTCGACCGCTGCGAAATCTGGGACCCCACCCGCTACGAGCGCATGAGCCAGTCAGGTGCCGCACAGATGGCAGGCGGCGCTTCATGACCGCCCGAATGATTCGCCACGAGCGTCACGAGATTCGCCGCCCGAGCAACGAGATCCAACACCACGAAAGAAAGGAGAACCGAGGAACGCTTCGACGCGACCACTGGTCACGTTGATGTTTCGCTCATCAGCAGTCTCCCGGTCAGCAAAGATGGACAGCCCCAACTCCGCCCGCTTCCGTCTTCGCTATCCGGGGAGAAATCCCGGAGGCAATCGCTGGCCGGGGGGCTGCTGATGAGCGGAGCACACGAACCGGTGATGCTCGCCGAAATCGTCGACGTATTTGCGCAGATTCCCGACGGTGTGTTGCTCGACGCGACACTCGGGATGGCGGGACACGCAACGGCGATTCTCCGGCGGCACCAAGGTCTGCGAGTAGTGGGAATCGACCGGGACGACATGGCAATTGCACACGCGAACAAGGTGAAACAAGAGCTCGGCGCCGACGCCGCTCGCTTCACCGCCGTGCACGCCAGGTTCGATCGTGCCGCCGACGCGTTGGGCGGGCTGGGCATCGAACGGCTCTCGGGTGCGCTCTTTGACCTCGGTGTCTCGTCGCCGCAGCTCGACATGGCCGACCGCGGGTTCTCCTACCGCAACGACGCGCCGCTCGACATGCGCATGGACCGCAGCGAAGGTCTCTCGGCGTGGAACGTGGTCAACGAATACGACGCCGAGGCCATCGCCGAAATTCTCCGTCGCAACGCCGACGAGCGTTTCGCCAAGCGCATCGCCGACGCGATCGTCGCCGCCCGACCGATCAACACCACCAAGCACCTCGCCGACGTTGTGACCGCCGCGATCCCTGCCGCGACCCGCCGCACCGGCGGTCATCCGGCCAAGCGCACGTTCCAAGCGATTCGCATCGAGGTGAATGCCGAACTCGACATCCTTCCGCAGGCGCTGCGCGACGTGATGTCGATGATCGTGCCGGGCGGGCGTATCGCCGTGCTCTCGTACCACAGCGGCGAAGACCGCATCGTCAAAGAAGTCATGCGCGAGACCGAGACCGACGCCTCGCGTCCGAACATCGCGACTCCGTTCGCTCACCCGTCGCGCACGGCCCCCCGTGCGTGGCGCAAAGTGAGGGTGGCCAAGAAGCCCGGTGCCGACGAGGCCGCCCGCAACCCGCGCGCGACGTCGGCACGACTGCGCGTGATGGAGCGCTGCGAGGTGGCCGCATGACGTCGTCAGCTACCGCTCGCGCTCGCGCACGACGCCAGATGCGCAACTCTGGTTCGGCGGCGGTGCCGAGCATCTCGCGACGCCGCGACGGTTCGGCGGTGCGAGCCTTCGACGTCGACGAGGCGGAGTTCGAGCAGGCGACGAGCGGTGCGACCGCGCCGCGGCGCGCGCCCGAGAGCGAGTCTGGTTCGCACCTGCGCGTGGTCGCCCAGCCGGTCAACCGCCGCAGCCGCGCAATGTCGCGCGCCACCGTGATGGTGCTTTCCATCAGCACGTTCATCATCGCGGTGATCGTGTTCCAGGCGACGATCGCCGAACAGCAGTTGCGCCTCGACTCGTTGACGACCGACCTGCGACTTGCCGAGACGCACTACGACAACCTGCGTCAGCAGCGCGCCGAGTTGTTGATGCCCACCCGCTTGCGCGAAGAAGCCGTGATGATGGGCATGTACCAAGGCATGAGCACCAAGTTCATGGAGGTGCCGGCCGACGTCGTCGCTGAAGTCATGGCCAGCACATCGAAGATGAACCCGCTCTTTGCCGACCCGTCGGCGGCAGTCGCGTCGGCAGGCGCGATCGCGCAGATGGCACCGCTGCAGGCAGGCCAGCCGTGAGCGACACCGCACCGATTCGACGCCCGCGACTGACCGTCGAGCCACGACGCCGCGCCGCGCGCGAGCGCGCCAGCCGGTCGCCCCGCGGCGGTGGCCGAACGGCCTCGACCCGCCCCGGCCGAGAGATCTACGACGACGCCGCCGACAGGGGTGCGGCATCGAGCGTCGGCGGCTTCTTCGGTGCGATCTCGAGCTACGGCATGACGAAGATGACCACCAACATCCACGCCGGTGACATGCGTAAGCGCATCTCGGCGATGTTCATGGCCATCCTGCTCGTGGTGGCTCTGGTGTATTTCCACGTGTTGTCGCTGCAGACCTTCCGCGCGACGAAATACAAGGAAGAGAGCATCGCCCAACGCGTTCGATCGGAAGTCATTCGCGCCGAGCGCGGCACGATTCTCGATCGCGACGGGCAAGAGTTGGCTATCCCGGTGCCGACTCGCACGATCTTCGCCGACCCGCGCGAGGTGACCGACCCGGTCACGACGGCTCGCTCGCTGGCGCTCGTCCTGCAGCTGACACCCGAAGAAGAGATGAACCTGGCGAGTCGCTTGCAAAACAAGAACTCGAGCTTCACCTACGTGGTGCGCCAGGCCGACACGGCGCTGGCCAAGACCATCGCCGATCTCGACTTGGCGGGCATCAGCTCTTACCGCGAAGAAGGCCGCGCGCTCACCAGCGAGGGCCTGCGTCCGATCGTCGGGCGAGTCGACGTCGATGGCGCCGGCATCGGCGGGCTGGAGCTGCAGTTCAACGACCTGCTCACCGGCACTGACGGCAAGATCGCCCGCGAAGTGAACAGTCGCGGCCAGAGCATCGCGTCGGCCGACTCCGACTACGTGGCGCCGATTCGCGGCAGCAACCTGGTGACCACCATTCATCGCACGCTGCAGTTCCAAGTCGACGGCATCCTGCAGCAGCAGGTGGAGCGCTTGATGGCCCGCAGCGGAATCGCGGTGGTGATGCACACCAAGACCGGCGAGATCTACGCGATGTCGTCGGTACGCCGCAACGAGGACGGCACGTACTCGAACAACGCAGGCAACCTCGCGGCAGTCGAAGCGCACGAGCCCGGCTCGGTGGCGAAGGTGTTCAGCGTCGCAGCAGCGATCGAAGAAGGCAAGGTGACGCCGGAGACCAAGTTCGTGGTGCCCGGCAAGCAGGTGTTCAACCAAGGCACGCAGTGGGAACAGGAAATCAAAGACGCCTACCCGCACCCGACCGAGCCGATGAGCGTCCGCAAGATTCTCGTCGACTCGTCGAACCTCGGCACGATCCAGGTGTCGCAGTCGCTTTCGACCGAGCGCAACCGCCAATGGTTGTCGGCGTTCGGGTTCGGAGAGAAAACCTCGTTGCAGTTCCCGGGTGAAACCAAGGGTCTGCTCAAGCTGGCGCGCAACTGGCAAGGCACCGAGAAGTTCACGTTCGCCTACGGATACGGATACGGCGCGACACCGGTGCAGCTTGCGGCGGCGGTGAACGTGATCGCCAACGACGGTGTGTACATCGGGCCCAAACTCGTGACGAGCACCGTCGACGAGCGCGGTCTCAGCACTCCGACACCTGCGGCGCCAACCCGTCGGGTGTTGTCGAGCGCGACGGCGGCAACGATGCGATCGCTCATGACCGACGTCGTGTGTTACGGCACCGCGCAGTTGGCCAAGATGCAGGGACTCTCCGTCGGCGGCAAGACCGGCACCGGCTACATCCGTCAAGACAACGGCACCTACTTGAAGGACGACGGTTCGCGCGCCTACTTCGCGTCGTTCGTCGGGTTCCTCCCGGCGAGCAACCCCGAGTTCACCGTGCTGGTGTCGGTCGACGAGCCCGACCCGGGCTCGCGTGACCGATTCGGTGGCACCGCGGCAGCGCCCGTGTTCTCGCGCATCGGGCAAGTGATCGTGAACGAGCTCGACCTGCGACCGGCAGCGGGCGACACCGGATGCGTCGGCAAGCGTCCGGCCGAACTCGGACCCTCGCACTAACGCCATGGTCGCGAGCGGAACCGTCACCATCGACGAACTCCTGACCCGCCTCGCGAACACCCCGGCAGTGCGCAACACGCTGCGCGTCGTGGGCGACGCGCGAACGGCGATCGTCGACATCACCAACGACAGCCGCGACGTGCGCCAGGGCTCGCTGTATTGCTGCGTGCGCGGCGAGCGACACGACGGCCACGACTTTGCTGCCGACGCAGTGCGACGCGGTGCCACCGCACTGTTGGTGGAGCGCGAACTCTCGACGGTCGGCGTCGTGCAAATCGTCGCGGGCGACGTTCGCGAAGCGATGGGGCACCTCGCGTCTGCGTTCTTCGGTCACCCGAGCACCGCGCTCACCGTGGTGGGTGTCACCGGCACCAACGGCAAGACCACGACTGCGCACATGCTCGGCGCGATTCTCGAGCAATCCGGCAAGCGCACCACCGTGCTCGGCACGCTCTCTGGCGCACGCACCACCCCTGAAGCACCCGAGCTGCAGCGCACGCTGGCGGCAGAGCACGCCAAAGGCACCAAGGCAGTGGTGATGGAGGTCTCCTCGCACGCGTTGGCGTTGAAGCGGGTCGCCGGCATGCGATTCGCCGCAGCGACCTTCACCAACCTCGGACACGACCATCTCGACTTTCACAAGACGTACGACGCGTACTTCGCGGCCAAGGCGAGCCTCTTTGCTCGTCACTACGCCGACCGCGGCATCGTGAACCGCGACGACGCCTACGGCCGCAAGATCGCCGAGGCGAGCGACCTCTCGATCGTCACCTACGGCCGCAACGACGCCACCGACGTGCGTGTGACCGCCGCGGGCAGCGAATTCAGCTGGAGGGGCGCGCGCATGACGTGCACGGTAGGCGGCGAATTCAACGTGATGAACGCGGTCGCCGCCGCCACGACGGCGGCCGAACTCGGTGTCTCAACTTTGAACATCGCCGCTGGCCTCGCCGCGCTACCGCGAGTACCGGGGCGTTTCGAGCACGTGAATCGTGGCGGCGAATTCGTGGTGCTCGTCGACTACGCGCACACACCGGAGGCCCTGCGCACCGTGATTGCCGCAGCGCGCGAGGTGGCGGTAGGGCGACGAGTGTTCGTCGTGTTCGGATGCGGCGGAGATCGCGACCCGAGCAAGCGCGCCGAGATGGGTGCGGCCTCGTGCCTGGCCGACGCGGTGTTCGTGACCAGCGACAACCCGCGGCACGAGAACCCGCAGGGGATCGTCGACGCCATCGTCGCCGGAGTGCCCGCCGACGAACGGCACAAGCTGACCGTCGAAGTGGACCGTCGACGCGCCATCGAACTCGCGTGCGCGAACGCCGCACGCGGTGACGTGGTCGTCATCGCCGGTCGCGGGCATGAGACGGTGCAGTCCATCGCGGGAACCGACGTGCCGTTCAACGACGCTGAGGTTGCGCGCAGCGTGCTCGGAGCGGCTCGATGATCGCGATTCTGATGGCCGCCGGCATCTCGATCGTCGCTTCGATCGCACTCACGCGGTTGCTGATCGGTTTTTTCGCCCGGCTCGGGAAGGGCCAGCCGATTCTCGGCGCCGAAGACCGCGGCCCGACTCACCACATGCACAAGCAGGGAACGCCCACGATGGGTGGTCTCGCGATTCTCGTGTCGGCGTTCATCGGCTGGTTGATCCCGCACGTGCGCGAGGGCCTCGTGTTCTCCGACCAGGCGCTCATTATGTGGCTGGCCATCGTGGTGCTCGCCGCGATCGGCTTTCTCGACGACTTCTTGAAGGTGCGTCGCCAGCACAACCGCGGCATCTTCTGGAAGAAGAAGGGCTGGATCACCTTCGGTGTCGTCGTGCTCTTGATGTGGCTGCTCGCGGCGCAGACGGGTGTGAGCGAGACGATCTCGTTCACCCGCGCAGAAGTGCCCGGCTGGGATGTCAGCACCCCGGTGTGGGTGGTGTGGACCGCGCTCATGGTGTGGGCGACCACGAACGCCGTCAACGTCACCGACGGGCTCGACGGCCTGGCTGCCGGCTCGGCGATGTTCGGGTTCGGTGCGTTCGGCTTGATCGCCTACTTCGCCTTCCGCAACTCCGACATCTATTCCTCGATCGTGAACCCGCTCGACTTGGCCGTGCTCGCCGCCGCGATGGCCGGCGCGTGCGGCGGCTTCTTGTGGTGGAACGCCGCACCGGCGCGCATCATCATGGGCGACGTCGGCGCGCTGGGCATCGGTGCCGCACTCGGGCTGCTCGCGGTCACCACGAACACGCACTTCTTGTTGCCGATCATCTGCGGCATCAACGTGATGGAGGCAGGCTCGGTCGCCATCCAGATGGGTGTGTTCAAGGCCAGCGGTCGCAAGAAGCGCCTGTTCAAGATGTCCCCGATCCACCACCACTTCGAGTTGTCCGGCTGGCCCGAGACGACCGTGATCATCCGCTTCTGGTTGCTCGCCGCGTTGTGCGTGGCGGCGGGGGTGGCGCTCTTCATCGCCGACTTCACCAACGAGATCCGTCTGATCGGCGACTCGCTGCCATGACGTGCCCGCGCGGAGCCAAGTCGTGACGACGCTCGTCTACGGCCTCGCCGTCGCCGGCAAGAGCGTGGCGCGATTCTTGTCGTCGCGCGGCGAGTCGTTGGTGCTCGCCGACGACCGACCGTCGGTCGACAACGCCGCGTTCGCTGCGTCGCTCGGTGCGGAGCTGCTCGAAGGGCCCGACGCCGCGATGGCGTGCGCGCGCCGCATGGGGGAGTTCGAGCGGCTGGCCCCGAGTCCGGGCGTGCCGGAGTCGCACCCGGTGATCGTCAGCGCGTTGCGTGCGGGCATCGAAGTGGTGTCGGAGATCGAACTCGCGTACCGTCACGAACAGTCGAGCAACTCGCCACGGCCGATCGTCGCGGTCACCGGAACAGACGGCAAGACCACCACGACGCTGATGGCCGCCGCGATGCTGTCGGCATCGGGCCGAAAGGCGGCGGCGGTCGGCAACACCGAGACCCCGTGGGTCGAGGCGCTGGACGAGTCGCACGACTGCTACGCCGTCGAATGCTCGAGTTTTCGTCTCCATTACACGCGAGACTTTCGTGCCGAGGCCGCCGCATGGCTGAACCTTGCGCCGGACCATCTCGACTGGCACCGCGACCTCGAGTCGTACCGAACGGCCAAGGCTCGCATCTGGGCGGCTGCCCGCGCGGGCGACGTCGCCGTCGCACCGGTGCGCGACGAGTCGATCCAACGAAGCGCGCGCTCCACGCCGGCGCGAGTGGTGACGTTCGGTCTCGACTCCGGTGATTATCGCGTCGAAGGCGGCGCGCTCGTCGGGCCTCAGGGCCGCATCGTCGACGTCGGTCAACTCAGTCGCGCGTTGCCGCACGACATCACCAACGCGCTCACGGCGAGCGCCTTGGTGCTCGAGTCGAAGTTGGGCACCGTCGAGGGCGTGGCGAACGCGCTGTCGCGATACCACCACGCTCCGCACCGCATCCAGTTCGTCGCAGAGATCGACGGGGTGTCGTACTACAACGACAGCAAGGCGACCAGCCCGCACGCGGCCCAGGCTGCACTCACCTCGTTCGAACGAATCGTGCTGATCGCCGGCGGCAAGAACAAAGGCCTCGACTTGTCGTCGATGGCGAGCCAGCCGCACCGCATGCGCGCGGTGGTGGCCATCGGGCACTCGTCGTCGCTGATCGAGGCGGCGTTCAAAGGTGTCTGTCGGATCGAGCGGGCCGACTCGATGGAGACCGCGGTGAAGACCGCACGACAACTCGCCGACGCCGGCGACGTCGTGCTCTTGTCGCCCGGCTGCACGAGTTACGACTGGTATTCGAACTACGGCGAGCGGGGCGACGACTTCGCGCGCTGTGTTCGGGCAATGACAAAGGAGAATCAGACATGACGGCAGTGAACGTAGACAACAGCGGGGCCTTTGCGATCCCATCGCTGCGCGAACGGCGCGAGGCCGCGCTCGCGGGTCGCCGGCTCAGCAGCACGCAGGTCGAGCAGAAGTCCGAGCCGCACATGGTGTTCTTCGGCATCCTGCTCATCGTCAGCGTGTTCGTCGCCATCGGTCTGGTGATGGTGTTGTCGGCGTCGTCGATCGCATCGGTCAACAACGGCGGCTCCGCATTCACGATGTTCTTCAAGCAGCTGATGTGGGCCTCCGTGGGCATCGTCGCGGCCGTCGGCACGTACCGAATGCCGTACCGCTCGTGGCAGAAACTCAACAAGCCGATCCTCATCGTGGTGCTCGGTCTCAACGTGCTGCCCTTCACGCCGCTCGGCATCTCGGTGAACGGCGCCCGCGCGTGGGTGGAGATGGGGCCGATTCGCTTCCAGCCCTCGGAGTTGCTCAAGTTCGCGCTCATCATCTATCTCACCAACAACCTCGGGCGCCGTCAGGCCGAGCTCACGAACTTCGTTCGCACGTTCCGACCGGCGTTGCTGGCCTGGGGAGTCGCGGCAGGCGTCGCGATGGCGCAGCGTGACCTCGGTGCCGCGGTCGTGCTCTCGGGAATCGCGTTCACCGTGCTGTACATGGCAGGCAGCCCGGTGAAGTGGATCGCGGTGTCAGCGGTCTTCGCCTCTTTGGCCGGGATCTTCTACATCCTCACGTCGGCGTCGCGCATCAGTCGCTGGACGGCGTTCCTCGACATCGAAGGAAACCGCGAACACACGGGATACCAGGTGTGGCAATCGATGCTCAGCATCTCCAACGGCGGTCTGTTCGGTGTCGGACCAGGGGCCGGCACCAGCAAGTGGGGATACGTGCCGCTCGCGTACAGCGACTTCATCTTCACCGTGATCGCCGAAGAGTTCGGGTTCGTCGGCTCGACGATCGTGATCGGCGGATTCTTCGCGCTGACGTTCTTCGGTTTCATCGTCGCGATGCGCGCACCCGACTACTCCGGTGCGTTGCTCGCCGCCGGTATCACCGTGTGGTTCGCGGTGCAGGCGATGATCAACATCGGCGGCGTCGTCGGCGCGATGCCGGTGACCGGGCTCACCTTGCCGCTCATCTCGTACGGCGGAAGCTCGTTGCTCATCACGTTGAGCGCTGCTGGTCTGCTGCTCAACGTCGCGAGAAAGATTCAGTGAGCCCGAGGTAGCGTTCGGCGAAGTCTTGTGACGTCCAACAACGCACCGTCATCGCCGCGTGTCTTCGCCGTCATCGCCGGCGGCGGCACCGCCGGACACATGATTCCTGCCTTGGCCATCGCCGAACAGTTGGTCGACCGCGGTCGCTCGCCTCGCTCGGTGGCGTTCGTTGCATCGCGGCGGCCGATCGACGCACGGTTGCTCGAAGGCACTGACCACCCGCGGCTGCTGCTGAACGTCGACGGACTGCAGCGCAGCCTCGCCCCGAAATCGGTGGTGCGGAGCCTCGCCGCCCTGCCGAAACTGGTCGTCGCCACCGCTATCGCGACGCGACAACTTCGTCTGTGGCGGCCGCGCGTGGTGGTGAGCGTCGGAGGTTTTGCCAGCGAGCCTGCCGTGCGAGCGGCCCGCGCGCTTCGAATCCCGGTCGTCGTCGTGAGTTACGACCAGCGCCCGGGGCTCGCCACTCGCCGACAGGCCAAGCGCGCCGCAGCCGTGGCCGTGGCGTTCGCCGACTCGAAGTTGCCAGGCGCCAAGCACACCGGCGCCCCGGTGCGCAACGACGTGCGTCGCCTGGTGCGCAATACTGCGGCCGACGGCGACGCGCGCGGGCGCGCGGCCGAGGTGTTCGGCATCGATCCGGCGCGGCGAATCGTGGTGGCGATGGGCGGCTCGCTCGGCTCGCAGACCATCAACACCGCGGTCGAGCGCTGGGCGGCGGCGAACGCGCGACGAAGCGACGTCGCGTTGTTGCATCTGGTGGGGGATCGGTTCATCGACGAGGCCCCGCACCCGGACGCGACGGCGTTGCGCGCGAACGGATCTGCGGGACTCCAGTACGTTCGCCGCGCGAGTCACGCGCGAATGGTCGACGTGTGGCTGCTCGCCGACGTGGTGGTTTGCCGCGCGGGCGCGAGCACGATCGCGGAGCTCGTGACGGTCGGCTCGGCCGCCGTGGTGGTGCCGTGGGCCGGCTCGGCCGACGACCACCAGCGCAGCAATGCCCGCTGGTTGAGCCAGGCCGGCGCGGCGATCGTGGTGGAAGAGAGCGAACTCGAGTCGCGATTCGCCGGCGAAGTGTCGCGCGTGCTCGACGATGCCGTCGTGCGCGAGCGTCTCGCGGCGAAGTCGTACGCGTTGGGAGCGTTGAATCGTTCGTCGGCCATCGGGTCACTCATCGAAGCCGCCGCCCGCTGACATGAGCGTCGCGCGCCGAGTCCACATCGTCGGCGTGGGCGGCCCGGGCACCAGCGCGATCGCCATCATCCTGCGCGAGATGGGGCACGCCGTGTCGGGCAGCGACGTGCGAGAGTCGCCGGTGCTCGACCGATTGCGAGAACTCGGGGTGCAGGTCAACGTTCCGCACGACGCGCGAGCCGTGTCGGGCTGCGACATCGTGACGCACTCGGCGGCAGTTCGCGCGACGAACGTCGAGCTCGTCGCGGCGCGAGAAAGCGCGACACGAGTGTTCAGTCGCGCCGAGATGCTCGGGTGGATCTGCGCGCAGACGCGCACCATCGCGGTGGCGGGCACGCACGGCAAGACGACAACGACCACGTTGCTCACGCTCATGTTGCGTGCGGGCGGTGTCGACGCCGGGTACTTGATCGGGGCCGACGTTCCGCAGTTGCCGCGCAGCGCGCACTGGGGCGGCGACCTCTTCGTCATCGAGGCAGACGAGAGCGACTCGAGCCATCGCGCGATCAAACCGCAGGCCACGATTCTCACGAACGTCGACGTCGACCATCTCGACGAGCACGGCAGCTTCGACGGAATCGTCGCGTCGTTCGATGATTACCTCGGCGAGGTGCCCGGCGCCAAGGTGCTGTGCGCCGACGACACGACGACGGCAGGTCTGGCCAAAAAACACTCCACATTGACGTACGGGCTGGGAGAAGCGGACGTCCGCGCTTCAGGGCTGCGGTTCGTGCCAGGCGGGGTTCGCTTCGCGGTCACCGACTCGGGTTCGACCCACGACGTGGCGTTGCCGCTGCGCGGCGAGCACAACGTGCGCAACTTTCTCGGTGCCTACGCCATGGCGCGGCACCTCGGCGTCGAGCCGCAGGTCGCGATCGGCGCGGTGCGCGACTTCACGGGAGTGAACCGACGCTTCGAAGTGCGCGCGCGCGACGGCGGTGCGACCTTCGTCGACGACTACGCCCACCTGCCCGCGGAAATCTCGGCGGTGCTCGCCGCCGTGAAAGCCGAAGCGGCGGGTTGGAAGCGAGTCATCGCGGTCTTCCAACCGAACCGTTTCAACCGCATGGCGGTGATGTCCGACGCGTACCGCGACGCGTTCGTGGACGCCGACCTCGTCGTCGTCACCGACATCTACGCATCGGGGACGGACCGCATCGAGGGCGTCTCGGGGCGTCTCGTCGTCGACGCGATTCGCGCCGCACACCCCTCCGCGCGCGTGGAGTGGTGCGCTGAACGCGGCGACCTCGTCGATTTCGTGGCTCGCGAATGCGCTGACGGCGATCTCTGCATCTCCATGGGCTGCGGCGACATCGAGACATTCCCTGATGAAGTAGTGGCCCGTCGGCGAGAATTGTCACGTGGCAGCTGACGACACCGACGATTACGCGCGACGAACGCGCGCGATCGATCGAATCGGGGTGTTGCTCGGGCCGCGAGTGCGCCGCGACGTCGACCTCGCCCCGTACACCACGTACAAAGTCGGGGGTCCGGCGAGTCTCTTCATGACCGCGCAGTCGATCGACGACCTCCACGCGGTGAGCAACGCCTTGCGCGAACAAAAAGTGCCGGTGCTCGTGATCGGTCGCGGCAGCAACTTGCTGGTGTCCGACGAAGGCTTCGAAGGTCTTGCGATCATGCTCGGCGACTTCGCCGAAGACATCGTGTGGCCCAAGCGTCCCGCGCCGTCGCGGGTGACCGCCGGCGGGGCAGTGCCGTTGCCGGTGCTGGCCAGGCAATGCGCGTCGCACGGGCTGACCGGATTCGAGTGGGGTGTCGGCGTGCCGGGCTCGGTAGGTGGCGCGGTACGTATGAACGCCGGCGGTCACGGCAGTGACATCGCGTCGAGCATCGAGTCGGCCAAGGTCTTCCATCTCGGCAAGGGAATCGTCGCCAACGTGAAAGCTGAGGACCTCGGGTTGCGATTCCGCGGCAGTGACCTGCAGCCCTACCACGTGGTGCTCTCCGCCACGTTCGCACTGTCGTGGGGCGACCAGGCGGCGAGCGAATCGGAAATGTCGGAAATCGTGAAGTGGCGTCGCGAGCACCAGCCCGGCGGCCAGAACGCCGGTTCGGTGTTCGTGAATCCCGAACCGGGCGGCGGTTCGGCCGGCGCGATCATCGACCGCCTCGGCCTGCGCGGTCTGCGCATCGGCACCGCCGAAGTGTCGACCAAGCACGCCAACTTCATCCAGTGCGACGAAGGAGGTTCGGCTGCCGACGTCGCCGACTTGATGGCCGAGGTGCGCGAGCGCGTGCTGAACGAGCTGAACGTCGACCTGCGCAGCGAGGTGAGGCTCGTCGGATTCGACGAAGACACTGCTGCCGACGCTGGCGCGCAAACCACCGGCGGGTTCGAAGCCACCGTCGGCACGACGCGCACGCTCACCGCGCTCGACAAGGTGTTCGGCCCGCTCGTCGTCGACGACACGCTCGGCACCGCGACGATCGCCCCGCCGTTGCCGGACGACGCAGTCAGCGAATTGCGCGAACTCTTCGCCGACACCGGCGCGATCGCGCGACCAGAGGAAGCCACGCCGAGCGGAACCGAGCCGAACCGCGACACGTCCGCGAGCAGCGACACTCCCGCCACCGGCGACACGCCGGTCGCCGACGTCGTCGACATCTCGACTGCGTCCACCACTCGCGCCAGCGGCGCAATCGATGCCACGCCCCAGAAGGTGGTGATCGACGACTCCGACCACTTGCTGCCGCACGAGCGCACCGAGGGCTCGGCGTCGCTCACGCTCGACCCGACAAGCCCGTTTGCCGACGCGAGCACCGCGGTGGCCGGCGCCGGCGGCCTCGCCGACGTCATCGTCGACCGTCGCATCGCGCGTGGTGCGTGGTGGAAGCGGCTCGTGCCAAAGCGAGTGTCACCGCTCGTCGGGTTCGCGATCTTGATCGGCGTCGTGTCGCTCGTGCTGGTGGTGTTGGCTTCGCCGATCTTCGCCGTGCGCGACATCCAAGTGACGGGCGCGACGTACGCCGACCCGGTGCTGCTCGACAAGGTGCGCGATTCGCTGCGCGGGGCGAGCGTCTTCACCGCCGACCTCGACGGAGCCAAGCGCCGCCTGGAGGGCGACCCGTGGGTGCAACGCGCGCGGCTCAACTGGTATCTGCCTGACCGCGTCGTGATCGAGATCGACGAGCGGGTGCCCGTCGCATGGTTCGTCGGCGTCGACAACCGGGCGCGCGTGCTGGACTCCGACGGTCGCGTGCTGGACGTGCTCGACGGCCAGCCGACGCAGTTCACGAAGATCGAAGGCGTCGGCCCCAACCTTCCGGCCGGAACGGTGCCGACACCCGTGTATCAGGCGGCCGCGCAGCTCGCCATCTCGCTGCCCGACGACCTGCGCAAACAGCTGAAGCACGTCACCGTGAGCGGGCCGAACGCGCTTGGATTCGTCTTGGACTCGGGCACCGTCATCACTCTCGGAGCACCGGTGGACATTCGCAACAAACTGACCGTCGTGGTGGCGGTGCTCACCCGACAAGACCCGGAGTTCATCGTCGGCATCGACGTGTCGAGTGGACAGCCGATCATCAGCAACGGCTAGTGTTCCTTCAGTAGAGGTTGAGGCTCAGGCTCAACTTGGGGGTCAGACACAACATGCCAAGCAACTCGCAAAACTCGCCGATTGCCGTCATCAAAGTCGTCGGAATCGGCGGCGGCGGCGTCAACGCCGTCAACCGCATGATCGACGCCGGATTGCGCGGCGTCGACTTCGTCGCGATCAACACCGACGCGCAGGCCTTGATCATGAGCGACGCGAGTTTCAAGATCGACATCGGTCGCGAACTCACGCGCGGACTCGGCGCCGGCAGCGACCCTGAGGTCGGTCGTCAGGCGGCAGAAGCACATCGCGACGAGATCCAAGAGCATCTCGCCGGTGCGGACATGGTGTTCATCACCGCGGGCGAAGGCGGCGGCACGGGCACCGGCGCTGCGCCGATCGTCGCGGAGATCGCCAAGAGCGAAGGTGCGCTCACCATCGGCATCGTCACGCGACCGTTCTCGTTCGAGGGCCGTCGTCGCGCAGTGCAGGCCGACGCGGGTATCGCGAAGCTGAAGGAAAAAGTCGACACGCTCATCGTGATCCCCAACGAGAAGCTGTTGTCGATCGCCACCGACAAGACGACACTGCTCGATGCGTTCAAGAAGGCCGATGAGGTGCTCATGCAAGGCGTGTCGGGCATCACCGGCATCATCACGACGCCGGGTCTCATCAACACCGACTTCGCCGACGTGAAGACGATTCTCGCCAACGCGGGTTCGTCGCTCATGGGCATCGGCGTGGCGAGCGGCGACAAGCGCGCTTCCAACGCGGCGCTCGCGGCGATCACGTCGCCGATGCTCGAGTCGGCGATCGAAGGCGCGCGCGGCATCCTGCTCAACGTGGCGGGCCCGAGCGACATGAGCCTGTTCGAGCTCAACGAAGCAGCCGAGACGGTGCAGCGCGTGGCGCACCAGGACGCCAACATCATCCTCGGTACCGTCATCGACGACGACCTCGGCGACGAAGTGCGCGTCACGGTGATCGCCTCGGGCTTCGAACGCTGGGACTCCGGCGCCGGTCGCATCGCGACGCGCGGTGACGGCACTGCGTCGCGCGGCGAGCCGCGACCGGATGCGGGCGGCAAGGGCAGTTCGCGCCTGCGCGAGATCTTCGGCTCGGACGAGGGCGATGACGACCTCGACGTGCCCGACTTTCTCAAGTAGTCGCGGCCAGTCGCGCGAAGCGCCGGTCGCACGTTGACGATCGCGACGGTATCCCCGTGAACGAAGCAGCCGTCGCACAGCGCTTGGCGCAGCTGCGCGCCACCGTCGAGGCCGGCGCACGCCGCGGGCCCGTCACGATCTGCGCGGTCACCAAGGGCTTCGGTGCCGACGCCGTCCGACTGGCGCACCGCCTCGGGTGCGACGCGGTGGGCGAGAACTACGCGCAAGAGACCGTCGCCAAGATCGCCGAGTCGGGAGCCGCGCATCCGCCCGTGCACTTCATCGGCCGTCTGCAGACCAACAAGGTGAAGGCGCTCGCCGCCGTCGTCGACGTGTGGCAAAGCGTCGACCGCGCAGCCCTCGTCGACGAGATCGCCAAGCGAGCGCCAGGCGCGAAGGTGTTCATTCAGGTCAATGCCACCGGCGAACCCGACAAAGGCGGATGCCCGTTGACCGACGTCGCGGCACTGGTCGAGCGGGCCCGCGCGGCCGGCTTGGACGTGCTCGGGCTCATGACCGTGGGGCCGACCACGCCCGACCCGCAGCGCACCCGCGAGGCGTTCGCCACGGTGCGGCGCTTGGCCGACGAGTCGGGCCTCGCCGGGTGCTCGATGGGCATGTCGGGCGACGTCGACATCGCACTTGCCGAGGGCAGCACTCTCGTGCGCGTCGGAACGGCACTGTTCGGCGAACGTCCCTGATTCGCGCGGAATTCTCGGGTAATCTGGGCGCCATGTCAATGTTCCGTCGAGCGATGGATTACCTGGGTCTCGGTTCGGACGACGTCTACGACGACAGCGACCAGTCGGTGCGCGCCCGTCGTCCGTCGCGCGGACGCCAACACGAAGTCGACGACATTGACGACGACTACGAAGACGAGATCGACGACGACGCAGACGTCTACGACGACGAGCCGCAACCGGTGCGTCGCGGGCGCGTGAGAGACGATTCGGGGGTCACGGTGCGCGGTGCTTCCGGCCAGCAGCCGGCAAAGACGGTGAAGCCGCTCGAGACGGCGAGCGTCGAGCCGGTGACGCTGAAGCCCACCTCGTTCGGTCACTGCAAAGAAATCGGCGAACGATTCAAGAGCGGCCAGCCGGTGATCATGAACATGATCGCCACCGACCCCGAAGAGGGTCGTCGCATCATCGACTTCGCGTCGGGTCTCACGTTCGCGCTGAACGGTTCGCTCGAGCGCATCTCGCGCGGCGTGTTTCGCCTCACCCCCAACGGTGTGCGAATTCCGCGCGACTAACCGGCGACACCATCACCACGTCGCCATGTTGAATGGAAGAGAGGCACATCCATGATTTCCCAGTTGATCTCGTTGTACACGTTCGTCATCTTCGTGCGCATCATCCTGAGCTGGTTCCCGGTCAACCCGGGCGGCGCGCTCGGATCGATCAACCGCGTGCTGTTCCAGGTGACCGAGCCAGTGCTCGGCCCGGCGCGCAGGATCATCCCGAGCCTCGGGCCGATCGACATCTCGCCGATCGTGGTGGTGTTCGCGCTGGGCTTCGTGCAGCGATTGCTGGCATCAGCGGGTCTGTGAGCATCGCCACCACATGGCCGGCAAGAAAACAGGTGGTCCGGCGTCCGACGGTCGCTATCCCGACGTGGCGGCGCAGCCCAACCTGCCGCAGATCGAAGAACGGGTGCTCGCGTTCTGGGAAGCCGACCGAACCTTCGAAGCATCGGTAGAGCAGCACCCGCGCACGAGCGCCGGAGGGGCTGGGGGCGCGAACGACGCCGCAGAATTCGTCTTCTATGACGGCCCGCCGTTCGCCAACGGCCTGCCGCACTACGGACACTTGTTGACGGGGTTCGTCAAAGACGCCGTGCCGCGGTACCGCACGATGAGCGGCAAGCGCGTCGAACGACGCTTCGGTTGGGACTGCCACGGTCTGCCCGCAGAGGCGGAAGCCGAGCGCCAACTCGGCATCTCCGGTCGCCAAGCGATCACCGACTTCGGCATCGACAAGTTCAACGACCACTGCCGCACGTCGGTGCTGCAGTACACGAGCGACTGGCGTCGCTACGTGACGCGCCAAGCGCGCTGGGTGGACTTCGACAACGACTACAAGACGCTCGATCTTCCGTACATGGAGAGCGTGATGTGGGCGTTCAAGACGCTGTGGGACAAAGGACTCATCTACGAGGGCTTCCGCGTGTTGCCGTACTCGTGGGCGCTCGAGACTCCGCTGTCAAACTCCGAGACGCGCATGGACGACACCTACAAGATGGTGCAGGATCCCGCGCTCACCGTGGGCTTCTTGCTGGAGACAGGGGAGCGCCTGCTCGCCTGGACGACGACGCCGTGGACGCTGCCGTCCAACTTGGCGCTCGCCGTTGGGGCCGACGTCGACTACGGCGTGTACGAACTGAACGGCACCACGTACGTGATGGCCGCCGCGCGCCGCGAGGCGTACGAGCGCGAGCTCGCAGGAGCGACGCAGGTCGGCACGATGCGCGGCAGCGACCTCGTCGGTCGTCGTTATCAACCGCTGCTGCCGTACTTCGCCGACCGCGCGGCGCACGGGGCGTTCCGCGTGCTCGCCGGCGACTTCGTCACCACCGAAGACGGCACCGGTGTGGTGCACATCGCGCCGGGGTTCGGCGAAGACGACCAGCGCGTGTGCGCCGACGCGGGCATCGACTTGGTGGTTCCTGTCGACTCGCGCGGCAAGTTCACGCAAGAAGTTTCCGACTTCGCCGGCATGCAGGTGTTCGAAGCGAACCCGCTCGTCATCAAGAAATTGAAGGAACAAGGCGTCGTCTTGCGCCACGAGACGTACGACCACTCGTACCCGCACTGTTGGCGCACCGGCACGCCGCTCATTTACCGCGCGGTGAGCTCGTGGTTCGTCAACGTGACGGCCGTGAAAGAACGCATGGTGGCGCTGAACCAGCAGATCACCTGGGTGCCCGACCACATCCGCGACGGTTCGTTCGGTAAATGGCTGGAGAACGCGCGTGACTGGACGATCAGCCGCAACCGCTTCTGGGGTTCGCCGATCCCGGTGTGGCGCAGCGACAACCCCGAATACCCGCGCATCGACGTGTACGGCAGCATCGCCGACCTGGAGCGTGACTTCGGCGTGAAGGTGAAGGAACTGCATCGTCCGTTCGTCGACGATCTGGTGCGACCGAACCCCGACGACCCGACGGGCAAGTCGATGATGCGCCGCGTGCCCGAAGTGCTCGATTGCTGGTTCGAGAGCGGCTCGATGCCGTTCGCGCAGGTGCACTACCCGTTCGAGAACCGCGAGTGGTTCGAGAGCCACTACCCGGGCGACTTCATCGTCGAGTACATCGGCCAGACGCGCGGCTGGTTCTACACGTTGCACGTGCTGGCGACCGCGCTGTTCGATCGTCCGGCATTCAAGAGTTGCGTGAGCCACGGCATCGTGCTCGGCGACGACGGGCAGAAGATGTCGAAGAGCCTGCGCAACTATCCCGACCCGATGAAGGTGTTCGACACCTACGGTGCCGACGCGATGCGCTGGTACCTGCTCTCGTCGTCGATTTTGCGCGGGGCCGACTTCTCCGTCACCGAAGCGGGCATCCGCGACACGGTTCGCCAGACGATCCTGCCGCTGTGGAACTCGTGGTACTTCCTCTCGTTGTACGCCAACGCGGAAGGCAAGAAGGGCGCGTTCGACGTCTCGAGCACCAACGTGCTCGACCGTTACGTGATCGCCAAGACCCGCGCGTTGGTGGACTCGACGACCTCCGCGTTCGAACGAAACGACTTGTTCGACGCCTGCGCGCAAGTGCGCGACTTCCTCGACGTGCTCACCAATTGGTACATCCGCCGCAGTCGCGATCGATTCTGGGAAGGCGACCAGTCGGCGATCAACACGCTGCACAGCGTGCTCGTCATCGTGTGCCGAGTGGCCGCACCGCTCTTGCCGCTCACGAGCGAGGAGATCTACCGGGGTCTCACCGGTGAGCGAAGCGTGCACCTCACGAGTTGGCCGACGAGCGACGGGCTCGCCGCCGACGACCCACTCGTCGCGGCGATGGACTTGGCCCGCGACGTGTGCTCGAGCACGCTGTCGTTGCGCAAGGCGCACCAGTTGCGCGTTCGTCAGCCGCTGTCCTCGCTCGTGGTGGCCAGCCCGCGCGCCGAAGCGCTGCGCGACTTCGCCGACGTGATCAAAGACGAGGTCAACGTGCGAGAAGTTGCGTTGAGCGCCAGCGTCGACGAACACGCGCGTCGCGAACTGCTCGTCACCCCGGCCGCACTCGGGCCGCGGCTCGGTGCCGACACGCAAAAGGTGATTCGTGCGGTCAAGCAAGGCGACTGGACGATCGACGGCTCGCGCGTGGTGGCGGGCGGCGTCGAACTGCGCGAGGGCGAGTATTCGCTGAAGCTCGTGGCGACCGGCGAAGGCGAGCGGGGCAGCACCGCCCTCGCCGACGGGTCGGGCATCGTCGTTCTGGATCTCGCGGTCACCGACGACTTGAAGCAAGAAGGCGTGGCCCGTGACGTGATCCGGTTGGTGCAGCAGGCGCGCCGCGACGCGGGTCTGCACGTGTCCGATCGAATCCGCCTCACGATCGGCGCGCCCGACGACGTCGCGGCGGCGGTGCGCGAGCACGAGGCGATGGTGAAGTCAGAAACGCTCTCGCGCGAAGTGACGCTCACGACCGTGGGCAACGGCGTCGCGGCGAACGCGACGCTCGACGACATACCGCTCCACGTGGGCGTCGAGCGGCTACCCTGACGGGGTCATGAACGCAGCCGCGAAGCGCAAAGCAGCCGCAAAAAAGAAGGCCGCCGCCAAGAAGAAAGCCCAGGCCAAAAAGGCCCAAGCCAAGAAGGCGGCCGCCCGGAAGAAAGCCGCCCTCCTCGCCGCCGCCAAGCGCCGCAAGCTCGACGAGGCCCGCCGCAAGAAGGCCAAGCGGCTGATGGAAGAAAAGCGCCGTAAAGCCGCCCGCAAGAAAATCGAAGACGCCCGCAAGCGCAAGGCCCGCATGGCACTCGAAGCCAAGCGCCGGGCAGCCAAGGCCAAAAAAGAGGCACAAGCCAAGGCGGCTCGCAAGCGAGCCGAAGACCAACGTCGCAAAGCAGCGAAGAAAAAGGCGGAAATGGAACGTCGCAAGGCCAGGGCGAAAGCCGAGGCTGTCCGCCGAAAGAAGGCCGAGCAGCGCAAGAAAGAAGAACGTGAGCGCAAGGCGGCGCGAATCGTCGCCGAGCGTGAGCGTAAGCGAGCACGAGTCGAAGCCGAGCGCGAACGCAAGCGCCTGCAGAAAGAAAAACTCGCCGAACGAAAGCGCATCCAGCGCGAGAAGCTGGCCGAAAAGAAGCGCCGCGAGCTCGAGCGCCAAGTAGCGCTGGAAGAGCGCAAGCGCGAACAGGCCCGTAAGCGCGCTGCGATCGAAGAAGAACGCCGCGAGAAGCAGCGCGAACGAGACAAGATCGCCAAGGCGAAGGAAGCCGAGCGCCAGGCACGCGAGGCGGAGCGCGCCAGAATCCGCGCGATTCGCGAAGAAGACGAGCGCCGCATCCGCGAGCAGCAAGAAAAGGCGATGGCCAAGCCGGTCAAGCCGCCGATCATCAAGTTCGAGCCGGTCGACGGCATCACCCCGACCAAGGATTTCGACATCGCCTTCTTGAGGTCGCAGCGCGAATTGCTCGTGGAAAAGCGCGCCGAACTGCTCGGACAAGCCAAGCGCCTCGAACAAGACGCAATGGAAATCGTGAACAACCAGGAGATGGGTGACGTCGATTTCGGCGAAGAAGGCGGCGAGGGCGACACCATGGTGGTGGAGCGCGAGCGCGACCTGATTCTCTCCGAGCAAGCCCGGTCGGAAGTCGAGGCAATCGACGCCGCCCTGAAGCGCATGGAAATCGGCGAGTACGGCTACTCGTCGTACTCGGGCTTGCCGATTCCGCGCGAGCGTCTCGAAGTGCTGCCGTGGACCACCGAGCTCGTCACCGAGCGCGCCGGCGGTCTGGGCAGTCGATGAGCCAAGCCGCCACGCGCAGACTCTGGCTGCTCATCGCGGCGATCGTCGTCGTCGACCAGCTCACGAAGCACTGGGCGCTGAACCGGCTGTCGGGCGGGCGCACCATCGACATCGTCGGTTCGCTGCGGTTCAACCTCGCGTTCAACAAGGGAATGGCGTTCTCGCAGGCGACCGGTGCGGGGCCGGTGATCGGTGCGCTCGCGTTCGTCATCATCATCGTGATCGTGTTGTGGATGCGTCGTTCGGCGACGGGGGTCGCCGCAGTCGCCGCCGGGCTCATCGTCGGTGGAGCGCTCGGCAACTTGATCGACCGTATTTTTCGCAACGACGCGTGGTTGCGTGGCGCCGTCGTCGACTTCATCGACTTGCAGTGGTTCCCGGTGTTCAACGTGGCCGACTCGTGCATCACGGTCGGGGCGGTGTTGATGGTGCTGGCGTCGCTGCGCAGCAAGCCGGTGGCACCGCCGGCGGGACAGTGAGCCGCCGATGACCGACGACATCGTCGACGACACCTCCGGCATCGAGCGACGAGTGACCGAGACGATCCCGGCGTCGCTCGCCGAGGTGCGCATCGACCGCGTGGTGTCGCTGATCGCCGACGTCAGTCGCAACGCCGCGGCAACGCTCATCGATACCGGTGCCGTCACGCTCGACGGCGAGGTGGTGGCGGCTGGCAAAGAAAAGGTGCGAGAAGGCCAGACGATCACCGTCGACATCTCCAAGGCGGTCGGCCCCGAACTTCCGACCGGTGATCCGAGCGTCGTGCTCGACGTGGTGTACCGCGACGACGACGTCATCGTGGTGAACAAACCGGCCGGGCTCGTGGTGCATCCGGGTGCCGGCAACAAGTCGGGCACGATGGTGAACCATCTGCTGGCAGCGTTTCCCGAAATCGCCGCGGTCGGCGACCCGATGCGCCCGGGCATCGTGCACCGTCTTGACGCCGGCACGACGGGACTCATCGCCGTCGCACGCACGCAACAGGCCTACGAGTCGCTCGTCGAGCAACTCACGCTGCGCAGCGTCACCCGTGTGTATTCAGTGGTGGTGTGGGGGATTCCGACCTCGCTCAACGGTGTGATCGATGCGCCGATCGGGCGCGATCAGCGCGACCCCACGCGCATGGCCGTGGTGGTCGACGGTCGACCCTCGCGCACGCACTACGCCGTCGAGCGTTCGTTCCACGTGCCCAAGGACGCTTCGCTCGTCGAATGCCGGCTCGAGACGGGGCGCACGCACCAGATTCGCGTGCATCTCGCGTCGATCGGTCACCCGGTCGTGGGCGACGCGCAATACGGCGGGGTGCGCGCAGGTCTGCGCGCCGGGCGCCCGATGTTGCACGCTCGGCAACTCGGCTTCGATCATCCGCGCACCGGCGAGCGGTGCGAATTCACGAGCGACTTGCCGGCCGACTTCGCCGCGCTCGTCGCGTCGCTGTCGTAGCGGTCAGCGTCGCGCGCGCCTTTTTTTGGCGCCGTCCTGGTCAGGCCAAGGCGACTCACCGCGGGCGGCCGCGAGCACCGACCCGAGCGTGAACTTCGCCAGATGGTCGCGCATGTGGTCGCCGACCGAGTGCCAGATGGCGAGCAGCACGCACTGACCTTCGTGGTCGCAGGCGCCGTCGCGATGCGGCTCGCCGAAGTCGCCGAGCGAGATCGGGCCGTCGACGGCCGAGAGGATCTCCGACAACAAGATCTTGTCGGGGTGCCGGGCCAGCGTGTAGCCACCGCCGACGCCCCGCTTGGAGAGCACGAGCCCCGCGCCCTTCAAGGCGAGGAGAATCTGCTCGAGGTACGGCTGGGGCAAGGCGGTGCGGGTGGCGATGTCGCGCACCGAGATGGGACCGGGTTCGTCGCTGTGCAGGGCCAACGACAACATCGCGCGACATGCATAGTCGCCGCGTGTCGATACTCGCACGAGTCCATAGTAAGCGCAGGGGTGCCGCCGACCGCTAGACACAAGGTGACATGTCGAGCGCCGTGAACCGTGTCGTCGACGCCGAGCCACGCCTGCCGCAGTACGGCGCGGGGTGCGTGACGGGCATCATTCCGTCGTTGCTCGGGCCGCGCGGCACGAGCGACCTGCCGAGTTTCTTCCCCGATGCCGTGCGCGGCGCAGACCAAGTGGTGTTGCTCGTCGTCGACGGTCTCGGATGGCACCAACTGCAGGCACGAGTCGCCGCGGACCGCATGATCGCACCGACGTTGGCGTCGATGCAAGGCGGGGCGATCACGACGATCGCGCCGACCACCACCGTGACCGCGCTGACCTCGATCAGCACCGGTGCCACGCCCGGGGAGCACGGACTGGTCGGCTATCGAATTGATTTCGCCGGCAATGTCGTGCAGATGTTGCGATGGGCCGACTCGCGCGGTGACGCACGTCGACGGCTCGAGCCGCGCGACGTGCAACCGTGCCCGCCGTTTCTGGGCAGCAGCGTGCCGGTGTTGTCAAAAGCGGAGTTCGACGGCACGGCCTTCACCGAGTCGCACCTGCGCGACCAACGCGCGCACAGTTGGCGTGCGGTCTCCAGCATGGTGGTCGACGTGCGGAGGTTGCTGGCCGCGGGGGAGAAGTTCGTCTACTGCTATTACGACTGCGTCGACAAGATCGCGCACGAGCGAGGTTTCGGCGAGTACTACGACTCCGAGTTGCGCACCGCCGACCGCCTCGTCGCCGACATCGCGTCGGTGCTGCCGCGCGGCGCGGCATTGTTGGTGACTGCCGACCACGGCCAAGTGATGGTGGGCGACAACACCACGCTGTTGCACCCGGACGTGACGCGGCTGGTGACGCACCAGTCTGGAGAGGGGCGGTTCCGTTGGTTGCACACCAAAACCGAGCGCATCGACGAAGTCGTCGCTGCTGCGCGCAGCCACCACGGTCATCACGCCTGGGTGATGACGCGCGACGAGATGATCGACGGCGGTTTCTTCGGACCGCGTGTCACCGACGTGGTGCGCCGCCGCCTCGGCGAAGTGGCGGTGATGGCCAAGACCGACATCAGTTTCGACGACCCCGCCGACAAGACGTACTTCGAGCTGCAGTGTCGTCACGGGTCGCTCACGTCGGAAGAAATCGACGTGCCGCTGATCGCGCTCGCGGCCGGCTGAGTCGTCGGCGCCTGAGTCGCCGCCGACTGAGTCGTCGACGGCAAACGTCACGCCGTACGTCCGTCCGTCGACGCGACGTGCGCTGGTAGAACTAGGGAGCGATGTCCGACAACACCCCTGAGCGCGGCGAGTTATTGAACGGCCTACAGCCCGGCAGCGTCACGGGCAACGGCGACCAGACCAACGGTGACGAGGCCGACGACGACACCGAAAGCGTGCAAGAACCTGCCAAGGTGATGCGCATCGGCTCGATGATCAAGGGCCTGCTCGACGAAGTTCGCCAGATGCAGCTTGATTTGCCGAGCCGCGAGCGCCTCGCTGAGATCTACGAGCGGTCGATCGTGGAGCTCGCCGACGCGATCTCGCCCGACTTGCGCGAAGAACTGCAGACCCTCGCGTTGCCGTTCAAAGAAGGCGAAGTGCCGAGCGACGCAGAGCTGCGCGTGGCGAAGGCCCAACTCGTCGGATGGCTCGAGGGACTCTTCCACGGCATCCAAGCCACTCTCTTTGCGCAACAGCTCGCGGCTCGCCAGCAGTTGGAGCAGATGCGTCAGCTGCCACCGTCAGGCAACTCGCAACCGGAGCGTCCCGGCACGTACATCTGACGCACGGTCGCAGCTCGCGGCCGGTTGACGACGCGTCAAGCATCCGTTTTGCGGTGCAGCGGCGCGACGTCATCGCCGCGACTGAGCGCGAGGTACGACCCGGCGGAACAGCCCGCTGGTACTCTCGGCAGTCCTGCCGATGAGTTCGTCGTTCACCCACCTCCACGTGCACACCGAGTTCTCGATGCTCGACGGCGCGGCGCGAATCGACGAGCTCGTCGAGCGAGCGGTCAGCGACGGTCAGCCGGCAATCGGCATCACCGACCACGGCAACATGTACGGCGTCCTCGATTTCTACGAGGCGTGCCGTCGCGGCGGCATCAACCCGATCATCGGCACCGAGGCGTACATGGCGTACGAGTCGCGGTTCGAGCGCCCGCAACGTCGAGGCAAGCTCGACGACTCAGGCGGCGACACGGAAGCCGGCCGCAAGCTCTACTACCACCTCACCCTGTTGTGCGAGAACAACACCGGGTACCGCAACCTCATCAAGTTGTCGAGCTTGGCGTTCCTGGAGGGCTACTACTACCAGCCGCGCATGGACTGGGAGATTCTCGAGCGCCACCACGAGGGGTTGATCGCCACCACGGGATGTCTCGGCGGCCACGTGTTGCAGGCGCTGATGCGCGACAACTACGCGGAAGCCAAGCAAACGGCGGCGCGACTGCAAGAGATCTTCGGGCGCGACAACTTGTTCATCGAGCTGCAAGACCACGGACTCACGGAGCAGCGTCGCACCATGGCCGACCTCATCAAGATCGCCCGCGAGATCGACGCACCGTTGCTGGCCACCAACGACTCGCACTACGTGCACCGCCATGACGCCGAAGCCCACGACGCGTTGCTGTGCGTGCAGACCGGTTGCACGATCAACGACCCCAACCGCTTCCGCTTCGAGGGCGAGGAGCACTACCTGAAGACGGCAGCGGAGATGCGTCAACTGTTCGCCGAGACGCCCGATGCCTGCGACAACACGCTGTGGATCGCCGAGCGCGCGAGCACGAAGATCGAGTTCGGCAAGTACGTCCTGCCTGACTTCCCGATTCCGAAGGGCTTCAAAGACGACCGCGCGTATCTCGAGCACCTGGCGCGCGAGGGAGCCAAAGAACGCTGGGGCGAGAAGGTGCCCAAAGACGTGGTCGAGCGAATCGCCTACGAGTTGAAGATCATCTGCGACATGGGGTTTGCGTCGTACTTCCTCATCGTGTGGGATCTCATCCGCCACGCCCGCGAGAACGGCATCCGCGTCGGGCCGGGTCGTGGCTCTGCCGCAGGTTGTGCCGTGGCGTACGCGTTGCGCATCACCGACCTCGACCCCGTGAAGTACGACTTGTTGTTCGAGCGCTTCCTCAACCCCGACCGCGTGTCGATGCCCGACATCGACATGGACTTCGACTCCCGGTACCGCGACGAGATGATCCGGTACGCGGCAGAGAAATACGGGCGCGACCGCGTGGCGCAGATCATCACGTTCGGCACCATCAAGGCGCGCAACGCCGTGCGCGACGCCGCCCGCGTGCTCGGCCAGCCGTACGCGCTCGGTGACCGTGTCGCCAAGTTGATGCCGCCAGTGGTGATGGGTCGCGACACGCCGCTTCGTTATTGCTTCGAGCAGAACGACAAGCACGCCGACGGCTTCCGCGCCGCGGCCGAGTTGCGCGCCGAGTACGAGCGCGACGCCGACGTGAAGCGCGTGGTCGACGTCGCGCGCGGGCTGGAGGGGCTCAAGCGCTCGGTCGGCATCCACGCGGCGGCAGTGGTGATCACCAAAGACCCGCTCACCGAGTACCTGCCCATCCAACGCAAGGTGGAGTCAGGCCAGAAACCCGAGGAAGCGCCCACGGTCACCCAGTACGAAATGCACGGCGTCGAGTCGTTGGGCCTGCTCAAGATGGACATCCTCGGCCTGCGCAACTTGGACGTCATCACCGACGCCGAAAAACTGCTGCGCCGCCAGCAACCCGATTTCGACATCTCTGCGATTCCGCTCGACGACCCGAAGACGTACCAATTGCTGGCCAACGCCAACACCATCGGCGTGTTCCAGCTCGAGTCGTCGCCGATGCGGGCGCTGCTGCGATCGCTCGTGCCGAAGCGGTTCGACGACGTCGCCGCCGTCATCGCGCTGTACCGACCGGGCCCGATGGCCGAGAACATGCACAACGATTACGCCGACTTCAAGAACTCTCGCAAGCCGGTGCGCTTCTTCCACGCCGACGCGAACGAGGTGCTCGGCGACACCTACGGGCTCATGATCTACCAAGAAAGCATCATGCGCGTGGCGCAGAAGTTCGCCGGGTACACGCTCGCCGAGGCCGATTCGCTGCGCAAAGCGTGCGCGAAAAAAGACCCGAAGGCGATGGCCGAGCAGCGTCCGAAGTTCGTCGGCGGATGCGCGGCGAACAATTACGGAGAGCCGCTCGGTCGGGAGTTGTTCGGCATCATCGAGAAGTTCGCCGACTACGCGTTCACCAAGAGCCACGCGTACGGGTACGGACTCATCACGTACCAAACCGCGTGGCTGAAGGCGCACCATCCGGTGGAGTACTTCGCGTGCTTGCTCACGTCGGTGAAGGGCAACAACGACCGCGCCGCGTTGTATCTCGCCGACGCGGCAACCAACCAAGTGGCGGTGCGCACGCCCGACGTCAACACCTCCGGCGTCGACTTCGAACCGATCGCGGGGGAGAGCGCCGTGTCGTTCGGGCTCTCCGGCATTCGCAACGTCGGCGACGGCGTGGCCAACATGCTGGTCGAGCACCGCGACAAGCAGGGCAAGTTCCTCTCCTTCTATGACTTCATCGAGCGCGTTCCCGAGCCGGTGCTCAACAAGCGAACCCTCGAGTCGTTGATCAAGGCCGGCGCGTTCGACTCGCTCGGGCATCCGCGCCGTGGGTTGCTCGCGGTGTACGAGTCGCTCGTCGACACCGCTCTGGTGCGCCGCCGCGAGCGCGACCAAGGCGTCATGAGCCTGTTCGGCGAGATCGAAGAGACACAGGGCGGTTTCAGCGATCGTGCGGAGATCCCCGCGCTCGTCTTTGACAAGTCGGAGCAGCTGCGACTCGAGAAAGAGATGCTCGGTTTCTACGTCTCCGACCATCCGTTGCGCGGGCTGGAGACCGTGTTGCAGCGCCGCGTGACCTGCCCGATCGCCGACGTGCCCGACCGCACCGAGGACAACCTCACGCTCGGGGGAGTGATCAGCGGCGTCGACCGCAAGTTCACGCGCAAGGGCGAGCAGATGGCCACCTTCACGTTGGAAGACCTCGCGGGCTCGATCGAAGTGACGGTCTTTCCGCGGCTGTTCGCGACGCAGGGACATCTCGTCGTCGACGACCAAATCGTCGTCGTGCGCGGCCGGCTCGATCGCCGCGACGAGTCGCGTTCGGTGTTCATGGCGTCCGACGTGAGCGTCGTCGACGTTCCCAAGAACGGTATCGAGTCGCTGTACATCGACTTCGCCCGCCGCAAGGTTGCGCTCGACGAAGTCAACGAGGTGCGCGCGATGCTGGAGCAGCACCCCGGTGATTCACCCGTCTACCTGTCGTTCGGAGACAAGACTGTCGCGCTCGGGCCCGAGCACGCGGTGGACATCGGCAAAGTCATCGGCTTGTTGCGCGCGAAGTTCGGCAACGGCGTTTCGATTCGCTGACACCGAGCGTCCTCGCCGACGCCACGCGCGTTTGCTGCCGCGCTTTCGGTAGCGGTGTTTTGGTTCTTCGGCGTTCGGTGCGAATCACCGTTTTCGCTGGCAGAATGAAGGGGTGAAAGTTGCTACTCGCGACGCGAGCGCGCTGACCGACGCAGACCTCGACGAATTCGCCGCAATGGGCGGCGCTTTCGGAATCGGCGCGGTCTCCAAGGCAAAAGACTCCTGGGTGCTGGCGACCACCGCGTACGACGGCAAGACCCTGGTCGGCTTCATGTTCCTCACGCTCGAGCGCCTCGGCGGCACCCCGTGCGTCGTGATGGGCCTGCTCAGCGTGAAGCGCACGCCGAAGCGCGAGGCTGCGATGAAAGGTCTCATGACCGAGGCGTTCCACCGCGCGCTGATGGCGTTCCCCGACGAAGACGTCGTCGTGGGTGCGCGATTCATCAAGCCCGAGGGTCTGGAGGCGTTCGCCCCGCTCACGAGCATTATCCCTCGCCCGAAGTACAACGCCGTCGGCGAGGAGCGCGCGTGGGGTCGCCGTCTTGCCCGCCGCTACGCGATCGAACCGCAGTACGACGCCGCAACGTTCATCGCCAAGTCGAACGCGCAAACCGGTTTCATCGACTACGAGCCGGTGAAAAAGCCGAAGATCCCGGCGGACATCGCCGCGATGTTCAAGGGCGTGAACATCGCCAAAGGCGGCGTCATCATCGTGCACGGTTGGACGATGGCAGAGTCGCTCGCCAAACTCGGCAAGAAGCGCTAGTCGACGGGTCGCCGTGAGCGACTTTCACGAACTCGTCGCGTCGCGCAAGATGGTGCGCGCATTCCGCAGCGACTCGATCGACCGCGAACTGTTCGCACGACTCGTCGACACGGCGTCACGCTCGCCCTCGGCCGGCAAGACGCAAGGGTGGAGCCTGCTCGCGCTCGAAGGGCCCGCCACCGAGACGTTCTGGTCGGCGACGATGTCGGTCGAGACGCGATCGGAGTTTCGCTGGAAGCACTTGTTCGCCGCGCCGATGATCGTGTTGTCGTTCGCCGATCCGCAGGCGTACCTGGATCGTTACGCAGAGCCGGACAAATCGCGCGCCGCGTCAGTCGCGCCGCCGAACGAGTCGCGCGCCGCGTCAGTCGCGCCGCCGAACGAGTCGCGCGCCGCGTCGAGACCAG
>DAIPHP010000002.1:0-14335 GCA_036771295.1 Ilumatobacteraceae bacterium | reverse complement strand
TCGCGCGCCGCGTCAGTCGCGCCGCCGAACGAGTCGCGCGCCGCGTCGAGACCAGGGCTCGGCGAGTCGTTGGACGCGTGGCCGACCCCGTACTGGACCGTCGACGCTTCGTTCGCCACGATGACCTTGCTCTTGGCGGCGCACGACGCCGGTCTCGGTGCGTTGTTCTTCGGGGTGTTTCGCGGCGAAGACGAACTGCGCCGCACGCTCGGCGTGCCCGCGCGCTTGCAGTTGATCGGTGCGATAGCGCTCGGTTACGAGCGCACTCCGACCGAACCAGAAACCGACGACCCCGCTTTTGCTCGCGGGTTGAGCGCGGGTCGTCGCCGCGCGACCGCCGAGGAGATCATCCACTACGGGGCGTGGTGATGCGGGGCGTGGTGACTGCCGCGCCGGGCAGTCGCAGTCACGCGCCCGAGAGAGCGAGCCGCAGCGACGCCACCAGTTCGTCGCGCGTCGCGGCCGGCGCCTGGCAGGCGTATTGGCGGCACACGTAGGCAAGGCCGTCGCGACGGTCGGCAAACAACGGCGAATCGAAGCTCTCGCCCCAGGCCAGCACGACGGTCGGCAACCACTGACCCTGCAGGAACTGCACGAGGTCACCCCGCTTGCCGGTGACGGCGATCTCGGTGGGGCCCACGTGCCGCAGGTGCAAGGCGCACAGCAGATGAGGAAACGCAGTCGGCGCGCTCGCGACGATGCGGGCGAGCAACTTGAAGATGCCGTCCGCGTGCTCGCGGTACCGCTCGTCACCAGTGAGCGCCGCCAACCGTTGCAACGCGAACGCAGCGACGGAGTTCGCCGACGGGGTCGCGTTGTCGATGAGGTCTTTCTGGCGCACGATGAGTCGTTCGCCGTCATCGGGAGTGGTGAAGAGACCACCCTCGGCAGCATCCCAGTGGTGAGCGATCAGTTGGTCCGCGGCTTCGCGCGCCAGGCCGACCCACCGGGCAACTCCCGACAATTCGTAGAGACGAACGAAGGCATCGACGAGGTTCGCCAAGTCGGCCGCCATCGCCAGATGCTTGGGCGTGGCGTCGCGGTGCCACGTGCGAAGCCATCGTCCGTCGGCGCGCCGCATCGTGACGGCAAGAAAATCGCCGGCGCGTTGCGCCGCCAGTGCCCACGAGTCGTTTCCGTACGCCGCGGCGGCTTCGGCGAGCGAGGAGATCATCAACGCGTTCCATTCCGTGATGACCTTGTCGTCGAGGCCGGGTCGGTGCCGCGTGTTGCGGGCCTCGAACAACAACGCGCGGATCGTTTCGACGTCGTCGTTGCGCAACAACTGGCCGCGATGATGCAACCGACAGGGAATCGACTTGCCCTCGAAGTTTCCCGCTTCGGTGATCTCGTACCAGTCGAGGGCGAGCTCCACGAGGTGCGGCGGCACGATGCGGCGAACCTGCTCGGGGGTGAACACGTAGAAGTGACCTTCATGCGAATGACCGGTTTCGTCGAGCGAGTCGGCGTCTTCTGCGCTGTAGAACGCGCCTTCGGGTGATGTCATGTCGCGCAGCACGTAGCCGACCGTCTCCTCGACTACCTGTCGCCAGCGCGGGTCTTGCAGGGCGAGCGAAGCGTGCAGGTACGGGCGCAACAAGAGCGCCTGGTCGTAGAGCATCTTTTCGAAGTGCGGCACGAGCCATTTCTCGTCGACGCTGTAGCGGGCGAAGCCGCCGCCGAGATGGTCGTACATGCCGCCCGAGGCCATGGCGTCGAGCGAGGTGGTGATCATCTGGCGAGTGCGCGGTGACTCGTCGTTCAGGTACGAGCGCAACAGCAACTCGAGAGCCATCGTCGAGGGAAACTTCGGCGCGCCGCCGAAACCACCCCAGGTTTCGTCGAAGCTGGCGTCATACTGCGTGACGGCCGCGGCGAACACGTCGATCGCGGGCAGGTTCGGGTTCGCGGAGATCTGCGACGTGCGGCCGATGTTCTCCACCAGTGCTTCGACGTTGTTGTCGATGTCGGCACGGCGGTTGCGCCACGCGTCGTCGACGGCGCTCAACAGTTGCAGGAACGTGGGCTTCGGGTAGTAGGTGCCGCCGAAAAACGGCTGTGCCTCCGGAGTGAGAAAGACGGTCATCGGCCAGCCGCCGCGCCCGGTCATTGCCTGGACGGCGTCCATGTACACGCTGTCGACGTCCGGCCGTTCTTCGCGGTCGACTTTCACGTTGACGAACAGGCGATTCATCACCTCCGCGACGTCGGCGTCTTCGAACGACTCGTGCGCCATCACGTGGCACCAGTGGCACGCCGAGTAACCGACCGACAACAGCACGGGCACGTTGCGCCGCTTGGCCTCGGCGAACGCCTCGTCGCACCACGGCCACCAGTCGACGGGGTTGTCTCGGTGTTGGCGCAGGTAGGGCGACGACTCGTGAGCGAGCCGGTTCATCGGCGGCTCAGGCGCCGACCGCGTGGTATCCGCCGTCGACGTGCACGATCTCGCCCGTCGTCGCCGGGAACCAGTCAGACAGCAACGCGCAACACGCCCGTGCGACTGCGGTGGAATCGTGGATGTCCCACCCGAGCGGCGCGCGGGCGCTCCAGATGTCCTCGAACTGCGCGAACGAGGGAATCGACTTGGCGGCCATCGTGCGAATCGGGCCGGCCGCCACGAGATTGCAGCGAATCTTGCGCGGGCCGAGTTCGCGGGCGAGGTAACGACTCGTCGACTCGAGCGCCGACTTCGCGACCCCCATCCAGTTGTAGGCCGGCCAGGCGACGGTGTTGTCGAAGTCGAGACCCACGATGCTGCCGCCGTCGTTCATGAGCGGCATGAACGCGTCGGCCAGCGTCTTCAGCGAATACGCCGACACCTGCACCGCGACGGAAACGTCCTCCCATGTCGCTGCCATCAGGTCGTCGCCCAGGCACGCAGCCGGCGCGAAACCGATCGAGTGCAACACGCCGTCGACGCCGCCGAGATGCTTGCGCGCCGCTTCGCGGACGGTCTCCACATGAGCGGTGTTGGTGACGTCGAACTCGGCGACGGCCGGTGCGGGGGAGAGCTTCTTGGCGGTTCGCTCGGTGATCGACAAGCCGCGACCGGCACCGGTGAGCATCACGGTGGCGCCTTCGGCAATCGCGAGCTTCGCCACGCCGTAAGCGAGCGACGAATCGGTCAGCACGCCGGTGATGACGAGACGCTTACCCGCCAGAATCGCCACGTGGCTACGGTAGTGGACGTGTCAGGTTCGCTTCCGAGCATCGGCTATCTCGGCGGCACGGGACCCGCAGGCAGCGCACTCGCCGCGCGGCTCGCGTCGGTCGGGTACCCGGCGTGCATCGGTTCGCGCACCAAAGAGCGGGGAGAAGAAGTCGCCGCCGAGTTGCGCGCGAAGTGGGCGAGTCGCAAGCTCGACGTGCGCGGCGCGGACAACGCCGAAGCCGCGCGCTGCGACGTCATCGTGCTGGCGACGCCGTGGGACTCGGCGGCCACGACGGTCACCGAGCTCAGCGAGTCGCTGAGCGGCAAGATCGTCATCACGATGGCCAACGCGCTCGTGCGCGTCGGCAAGGAGTTCCAACCGCTCATCCCGCCGCGCGGCAGCATCGCCGCGCACGTGCAGGCGGCGATTCCGCGTTCCAAGGTCGTGGCCGCGTTCCAGCACCTGCCAGCCACCGAACTCGGGGCCCTCGATCATGAAGTCGACAGCGACGTGCTGATCTGTTCCGACGACCCTCTCGCCACCAAGACGGTGAGCGAGATGGTGTCGCGCATCGCGGGCTGCAGGCCGCTGAACGCCGGGTTGCTCTCGAACGCGCTGGCCATCGAGGCACTCACCGCCGTGCTGCTGCAACTGAACGTGCGGTACAAGACGCGCGTCGCACCGCGCTTCACCGGGATCGACTGAGCGCCGCCGTGCGCCTGTACGACACCGCACGACGCGAAGTCGTCGACTTTTCGCCCGGCGACGAAGTGAAGATGTACGTCTGCGGCGTGACGCCCTACGACGCCACCCACCTCGGCCATGCGTTCACCTTCGTCTCCTACGACGTGCTCATCCGTCGGCTGCTCGACACCGGTCGCAGCGTCAAGTGCGTGCGCAACGTGACCGACGTCGACGACCCGCTCTTTGCCAAAGCCCGCGAGCTCGGCATCCACTACCTTGACCTCGCCGCACGCGAAGAGCAGCGTCTCGAGGACGACCTGCGGGCGATGAACTTCGTGCCCATGCACTCGACGCCGCGGGCGTCGTCGGCGATCTCCGACATTCGCGGGTTCATCGGCATGGTGCTCGACCGTGGTTTCGCCTACGAGGCGGGCGGTTCGGTGTACTTCGACGTCGCGCGATTCAACGAGTTCGGCTCGGTGTCGCACTACGACCGCACGAAGATGCTGATGCTCGCCCGTGAACGCGGCGGCAACGTCGACGACCCCAACAAGCGCGACCCGCTCGACTTCGTGCTCTGGCAGCCCTCGGCCGCAGACGAACCCTCGTGGGACACCATCTGGGGAGCCGGCCGCCCCGGCTGGCACATCGAGTGCAGTGCCCTGGCGCTGCGCGAACTGGGCACCACGATCGACCTGCACGGCGGCGGCACGGACCTCATCTATCCCCACCACGAGTGCGAGCGGGCGCAGTCTGAGGCAGCGACGGGTCAGCCGTTCGTGCGGCACTGGATGCACGTCGCCATGGTCTGGATGGACGGATACAAAATGTCAAAGAGCCGAGGCAACCTTGTCTTCGTCGACCAGCTGCGCAAGCGCTACGACCCGCGCGCCATCCGGCTGGGCCTCATCGTCAACCACTACCGAACAGAGTGGGAGTGGGACGAAGGTCTCATCGACCGAGCCACGGAACGGCTTGGCAAATGGGCCGCGACATCGGTTGACTCTGAGCAAGCGAAATCGCGCGCAAACGAAGGGGGTCGACAGGTGCTTGACATGGTGCGTCACCATCTCGACGACGACCTCGACACGCCCGCAGCCGTTGCCGCCATCGACGCGGCCGCAGCCGGCGGTGTCGACGTGCGCGCAGCAGCCGCGTTGCTCGGAGTCGACCTGTGAGCGACGCTGCACGCCCCGCCGCCGCGACGAAGCATTTCCCCGACTGGGTGTTCGACGGCGCGACGCAGTTTCAGGCGCGCCTGCGATCGGTGGTGCAGCCGATCGCGCGTCGCGCGTGGAAGTTCGAACTCTCGGGTTTCGATCGGCTGCCCGAGAGCGGTGCGGCGATTCTCTGCCCGAACCACATCAGCTTCCTCGACTCGGCGCTGATCATGATCCTGTCGCCGCGCAACATCTCGTTCATCGGCAAGAGCGAGTACATGGACTCGTGGAAGACGCGCTGGTTCTTTCCGAAAGTCGGGATGATTCCCGTCGACCGCAGCGGCGGCGCGAAGTCGCACGCCGCCCTCGACGCCGCCGAGCGCGTGCTGAACCGCGGCGAACTGTTCGGCATCTTCCCCGAAGGCACGCGCAGCCGCGACGGCATGCTCTACAAGGGCCACACAGGTGCCGCGCGACTGGCGATCAAAGTGGGTTGTCCGATCTTCCCGGTCGGCATCGTCGGGACGCGGGAAATTCAGCCACCGGACGCGCCGATGCCGAAGTTGGGCGGTCGCGTGAAAATCTCGGTCGGCAGGCCGATCGAGGTCGCTCGTTACGCGTCTCGGGGAAACGACCCGATGGTGCTGCGCGAGATCACCGACGAGTTGATGTTCGAGATTCGCGAGCTCACCGGTCAGGAGTACCGCAACACCTACGCCACGAAGAAGCGCACCGAGACGATCGTCGCGGAGACCGCGGAGATTCCTCGCTTCACTGACGCGCAAATCGCCACTGCGGAGAAGATGCACGCGTAGAATACGAAGGGCATGTCAAGCGCGGCCCTGATTGATGTCCGGCTGCCAGACGGCTCCACACGACAACTGCCAGTCGGTTCGAGCGCTTACGACCTCGCCGCTGCCATCGGTTCGCGCCTGGCGAAAGCCGCGGTCGCCGCGAAGGTGAACGACCGCGAGACCGACCTCGGTGCGGCGCTCGCATCGGGAGACCGCGTCGCGATCGTCACCGCCGACAGTGACGCCGGCCGCCACGTGCTTCGCCACTCGACGGCCCACGTGTTGGCGCAAGCGGTGCTGCAGCTGTTTCCGGGCGCGAAGTTCACGATCGGCCCGGCCATCGAAGACGGCTTCTATTACGACTTCGAACTGCCCGGCAGCCGCACGTTCACCGACGAAGATCTCGCGGCCATCACCGAGCGCATGAAGCAGATCGTCGACGCCGACCAGCCGTTCGTTCGCTCCGAGCTGCCGCCAGCCGAAGCGTTGCGCGTGTTCGCCGACCAGCCGTACAAGTGCGAGATCATCCAGCGCGTCACCTCCGGCGCGGCCGACGAAGGTGACGCGGGCGAAGTTGGCGGTGGCGACACCGTCAGCGTGTATCGCAACACCGACTCGTTCGTCGACCTCTGCCGCGGGCCGCACGTGCCGAGCACCGGCAAGCTGGGCCACTTCGCGTTGATGAAAGTCGCCGGCGCGTACTGGCGCGGCAACGAGAAGGGCCCGATGCTGCAGCGCATCTACGGCACGGCGTGGGAGTCGAAGGCCGCGCTGCAAGAGCACCTCATTCGTCTCGAAGAAGCCGAAAAGCGCGACCACCGACGACTCGCCGTGGAGATGGACTTGCTCTCGTTCCCCAGCGAGCTCGGCGGCGGCCTCGCGGTGTGGCACCCGAAGGGCGCCATCGTGCGCAAGTTGATGGAGGACTACAGCCGCGAGCGCCACCAGAACGGCGGTTACCAGTTCGTGTACTCGCCGCACCTCGCCAACGCGCAACTCTTCGAGACGTCGGGTCACTTGCACTTCTACAAAGACGGCATGTACCCGCCGATGGAGATGGACAACGGCACGTACTACCCGAAGCCGATGAACTGCCCGATGCACTGCCTCATCTATCGCGACCGCCAGCGCAGTTACCGCGAGTTGCCGCTTCGACTGTTCGAGCTCGGCACGGTGTACCGCTACGAGCGCGCGGGCACGCTGCACGGACTGCTGCGCATTCGCGGCTTCACGCAAGACGACAGCCACATTTTCTGCACGCAAGAGCACCTTGCCGACGAGATCTGGTCGTTGCTCGACTTCGTGCTGTCGGTGCTGCGCCGGTTCGGCTTCGACGACTTCTCGTACAAGCTCTCCACCCGCAACAAAGAAAAGTCGGTCGGCTCGGACGAGATCTGGGACAAAGCCACCACCGCGTTGCGCAGCGCGCTCGAGCGGCTCGGGGTGCAGTACACGATCGGCGAGGGTGACGCCGCCTTCTACGGACCGAAGATCGACGTCGACGTGCGTGACGCGATCGGCCGCAAGTGGCAGCTGTCGACCATCCAGTGCGACTTCAACCTGCCCGAGCGTTTTCAGCTCGAGTACGTGGGTGCCGACAACCAGCGTCACCGTCCGATCATGTTGCACCGTGCCCTGTTCGGTTCGGTCGAACGCTTCTTCGGCGTGTTGCTCGAGCACTACGGCGGTTCGTTCCCCACGTGGTTGGCGCCCGTGCAGGTGCGGATGCTTCCCGTCACGACCGCGCACGAGTCGCACACCGCGACGCTGGTCGAACGGCTCGCAAAAGAAGGCTTCCGCGTCGACACGGTCGCCGCCGACGAGCAGCTCGGCAAGCGGATTCGTTCGGCGAAGCTCGAGCGCATTCCGTACGTGCTCGTCATCGGTGATGACGACGTGAAAGCCGGAACCGTCGGCGTCAACCCGCGCGGCGGCGAAGTGCAGCGCGACACGCCGTTCGACGCGTTCGTCGCCCGCCTGCGAGCCGACGTGCTCGAGGGCTCGGGCCGCTAGGCACCCCGATGCTCGAGCGGTTGTGGGCGGGGTGGCGCGCCGAGTACGTCACCGGATTCGGCCCTGAAGGCAACAACCCGCCGTCGAAGGGTGAGTCGATTTTTTCGCGGATCCTCGCGAGCGGCCTCCCGGACGAAGAGACCCACATCGTGCACCGCGGCTCGCTGTGCTTCGTCATCCTGAACGCGTACCCGTACGCGAACGGCCACTGTCTCGTGCTGCCGTACCGACAAGTCGCGAACCTCGAGGATCTCACCGATGCCGAGCGCGACGAGTTGTGGCTGACCGTTCGCGACGCGACGCTCGCCGTGAAGAAGGCGTACGCGCCGGCGGGAATGAACGTCGGGCTCAACCTCGGTGCGCCGGCCGGCGGCAGCGTGTCGCAGCACCTGCATGTGCACCTCGTGCCGCGATGGGTGGGGGACACCAATTTCACCGTGGCGATCGCCAACACCAAGGTGCTGTCTGAGACGCTCACGAGCACCGCGGCCCGGCTGCGAGCGGCGTGGCCGCAGGCGACGAAATGAACGACCAGCACGCGCCGAACGGCAACCCCGACGAGATTCGCGACGAGTTGCCCGCCGACCTCGACGTCACCGGCTTCGTCGGGCCGTACCAGTTTCCGGACAACAGCCGGCGACGCATCCCTGCGTACCTGTATCTCGGCATCGCGGTGGTGTGCGCTGCGGCGTGGTTCGCGAACCGCGACGGCGGCACCGCGTTGGTGAACGACGGGTTCCTCTACGCCGCGATCCTTCTCGCAGCGTTCGCGGTGTACGGTCTCACGTCGTCGTGGCGCATGAAGGTCGACGAGCGCGACGCGCTGGTGCGCGCGACGCAAGCGGTCGGCTTCGCGGTCGGGCATGCGTCGGCGCAGCAAGTGTGGCGCGGTCTGCGCAGCCGACCCACATGGCGCGTGTTTTGTTACAGCGCGCAAGAACCACCGCTGCAACGCGGGCTCGTGCTCGTCGACGCGATCGATGGTCGCATCGTCGAATGTCTCGTCGAAGACAACCCGGACCGCGACAAGTAGCCTGAACGCGTGTTTGACGGCAAGTTTCGCGTCCACGTCGAAAAGTACGTGCGTCCGGTCGGCGTCACGCTGACTCGCACGAAGATCACCCCCGATCACCTCACCATCGTCGGCCTGCTGTTCTCGATCGCCGCCGCCGTGGCCATCGGTGCCGGGTACCTGCGAGTCGGGTTGTTGCTGGTGATCGCCGCGGCCCTTCCGGACCTGCTCGACGGGGCACTCGCCAAGGCGTCGAACGTCTCCAGCCAACGCGGAGCGTTCTTTGACTCCACGATCGACCGCGTCACCGACTCGTTCATGCTCGGTGGCGTCGCCTGGTACCTGGCCGACACGCGGGGCGGCACCGCGGCCGTGCTGCCGTTCGCAGTGATGGCGGTGTCGTCGCTCATCTCGTACCAGCGGGCGAAAGCAGAGGCTCTCGGTCTGCAGGCCAAGGGCGGGCTGATGGAGCGCGCCGAGCGAATCGTGATTCTCTGCGTGGGTCTGTTGTTCGATTCAGGTCTCTACTGGGTGATGTGGGCGATGCTGGTGCTCGTCTCGATCACCGCCGTGCAGCGCTTCGTGAAGATCTGGCGCCAGGCAGCGGTCGCGCCGTCCACGGCCGAGCGGCTCGACGCGCGACGCTCGCGCCGTGCCTCGCGCCGTGCGGCCTTTGCCGACCGTCGCGCCCGCCTCGGTTCGCGCCGTCGCGATGCCTGACGAACGAAATCCCGGCATCGCGTTCAGACTCGCCAACGCCGTCGGCGCGGCCACGCCCGCCGTGGTGTCGCACCTCGCGGCTCTCTCGCTCGGAGGCGTGGGTGCCGTTGCGATGCGGCGCGAGCGCAAGATGGTCGAGCGACACCAGCGCCGCGTGTCGCCGAACCTCACGACGCTGCAGATGCAGCGACGGGTGAACGACGCCTTCCAGAGTTACCTGCGCTACTACCTCGAGACGTTTCGAATCTCTTCGCTGACCAACGCGGAAATTGACGCAGGGTTCAGCGTCGAGGGTTACTCGCACATCGAGACCGCGCTCGCCGGCGGCAAAGGTCTCATCCTCGCCCTTCCGCACGTAGGCGGGTGGGAGTGGGCAGGTCGGTGGCTCGCGCAACGGGGTCTGAAGGTGAGCGCGGTGGTGGAGAAGCTCGAGTCGAAAGAGGCGTTCGAGACGTTTCTCGACGTTCGCCGGGCGCTCGGTGTGAACGTGATTCCGCTCGACGACAAGGCGGGCATCGCCGTGCAAGAGGCGCTGCGCAACCAGCACGTCGTTTGCCTGATGAGCGACCGCGACATCCAGCGAAACGGGGTGGAGGTGACGTTCTTCGGGGAGAAGACGACCGTTCCCGCCGGTCCGGCGTTCTTCTCCTTGCGCACCGGGGCGCCGCTGATCGCCGCGGCGGTCTACTTCACGCGACGAGTGGACGGGCACCACACGATCGTGCGCCCGCCGATCGCGCTGGCCGAACGCGGCGGTCTGCGCGACGACATTTCGAAACTTTCGCAACTGCTGGTGCACGAGCTGGAGACGCTCATTCGTCGTGCGCCAGAACAGTGGCACTTGTTCTCGCCGAACTGGCCGAGCGACCCCGGCTACGACCGCTGACGCGACCCGGTTGACGACCGCCAGGTCGAACCCGTCGGCTACCGCTAGCGCGAACGTCTAGGCGTAGGCAGCAAACAGGTTGGCAACGCCCTTGGCCTGACCGCCGTCGACCGCCGACATCACCGCAACCGGCATGACACCGGTCGACCACCATGCCGCCATGCGCTCACGCACGTGCGACGCCGGGCCAGAAATCGTGCAGTCATCCAACCACTCGTCGCGCATCACCGCGGTGAGCGCCTCGCCCAATTGCTCGCGCGGCGACGACGCCAACACGCGCTCGAACTCGTCGACCTGTTCGGCGTGTCCCACCGCGCGCCAGTAGTTGCGGTAATTCGGCAACGTCGCGTACATCACGAGCGTGCGACGGTTCACGGCACGCGCAGCCTCGATGTCGTCGGAGACCACCGTCGGGATCATGTTGGCCAAGAAGAACGTCCCGCGCTTTGCCGCCGGAATCCTCGCGACTTGCGACGGAATGCCGCGCAGGGACGCGTTGGCCCACAGCGCACCGTCGGCGATCTCGACGGCCAGGTCGAGCATCTTGTCGCGCAGCGTGGCCAGATAGATCGGCGGCAAGGCTCCGCCGAACTTCTCGTTGGCGCGCATCGCGTTGACGTACTCGCGAATGTCGGACAGTGGTTTTCCGGTGGTGACGCCGAGTCGTTGCGTGACGGGGCCGTGCGACACCCCGATGCCGAACGCGAAGCGACCACCGGAAACCTCGTTGATGTGCGAGGCGGTGTTGCCGGCTTCTACGGGATGTGCGAGATAGATCGGTTGAATCGAGGTGAAGTAGCGCAGTGTCGACGTGGAGTGGGCGAGCGACGTGCACAGCGGCATTGCCGCCCCGAGACTCGGGCATGCCACGTGGGTGAAGCCGCGCCGTTCGGCCTCGGCAGCGAGTTGCAACACCGACGAGCGTCGCGTCGGCGATGCGACGAGGGAGATTGCCGGAAACTGGTGTGGCGAAGATGTCATCGGTTCCTCGAGTCAGGAGTGCGACGCCTACCGTACCGTGAGGAGGGTGGAGACGAGCACCTCGCCGCAGCGACGCGAATCGATGTTGCGCGTGGCGATGGTGAGCCCGTACAGCCTCACGATTCCCGGCGGAGTGCAGCACCAGGTGCTGGGGTTGGCGCGCGAGATGCGGCGCATGGGCCACGAAGTGCGCGTGCTCGGGCCGTGCGACGGCCCGCCGCCAGAGCCGTTCGTGACGCCTCTCGGCAACAGTTTGCCGACGGCCGCCAACGGTTCGACGGCGCCGCTCGCCCCCGACCCGTCGGCGGCGTTGCGCACGTTGCGCGCCTTGAACGACGAGGCATTCGACATCTTGCACCTGCACGAGCCGATGGCGCCCGGCCCCACGGTGACAGCGCTCATGTTGCGCATCGCCCCGATGGTCGGCACGTTCCACGCCTCGGGAGAAGTGGCGTGGTACCGCCGTGTGAAAAAGGGCGTCGAATGGCTGGGCACGCACCTCGACCATCGCGTCGCCGTGTCGGAGTCTGCCCGCGACATGGCGACGCGGCATATCGGCGGTTCGTTCGAGATCTTGTACAACGGCATCGACATCGCCACGTACCGTCGGCCGCACCTGTCGCGGGAAGCATCGCCGACCATCTTCTTTTGCGGCCGTCACGAGCCGCGCAAGGGGCTCGAAGTGCTGCTCGACGCCTTCCTGTTGCTGCCCGACAACTACCGCTTGTGGATCGCCTCCGACGGCCCGCGTATCGACGAGTTGCGCAAGCGCTTCAGTCGCGACCCGAACGTCGCCGCACGAATCGACTGGCTCGGGCAAATTTCCGAGCGCGACAAACTCGACCGTCTCGCTCGGTGCACGGCGTTCAGCGCACCGTCGTTGCGCGGGGAGTCGTTCGGTTTGGTGCTGCTCGAGGCGATGGCGGCGCGCACGCCGGTGGTGGCGAGCGACATCGACGGGTATCGCAACGTCGTCACCGACGACGTCAACGGCGTGCTCGTGCCGGCGGGCGACTCGGCGGCGCTCGCGCACGCGTTGCGAGAAGTGACGACAGACCACGCGTTGGCGGCCCGCCTCGTGTCGGGTGGCGACGAGCGCGCCGAGCAGATGTCGATGAGCAAACTTGCCGCTCGCTACCTGGAGATTTACCGCGAAGTGCTCACGGCCGAAGCCGAAGAGCGCATCGTCGTGCAACCGAGCGCGTTCGTGCGGTACTTCGAAGATCGCCTGCTGCGTCGACCGCGGCTGGCGAAGCTGTCGCAGACCGTCGTCGACACCGTCACGGAGACCGTGAACGACACCGTCGCGGTGTTGCGCGACAGGTCGCAGCAACTGCGCGAGCGGGTCGGTCGCGAACGCGACGCGAACGACCGCGATGCCTCGCGTCGTGACGTCGTGCTGCCGGATCGCGACGCCGTGGCGCGGGATCGCAAAACAGAGGAGTAAGATTTCCGCATGGATCCCCTCTGGATAGTGCTGATCGTCGTCGCACTGCTCGTTGTCTGGGTGGTGTTCTCGTACAACCGGCTCGTCAGCCGTCGTAACGAGGTGGACAACGCTTGGGCGCAGATCGACGTGCAGTTGAAGCGCCGTCTCGACTTGATCCCGAACCTGGTCGAAACCGTCAAGGGATACGCGGCGTTCGAAAAGAGCGCTCTCGAGGCGGTCATCGACGCCCGCGCGAAGTCGATGGCGGCGGCCCCGACGCCGGCCGCACAGGGCCAAGCCGACACAGGCCTGACGGGGGCGTTGCGACAACTCTTCGCGTTGTCGGAGGCATACCCGGACCTGAAAGCCAACACGAACTTTCTTTCGTTGCAAGAAGAACTGCAGAACACCGAGAGCCGCATCGCGTACGCGCGGCAGTTCTACAACGACGCGGTCGAGCGATACAACAACACGACGCAGTCGTTCCCCGGCGTCATCTTCGCCAAGTCGTTCAACTTCGCTGACCGCGAATACTTCGAGGCCGAAGCAGCGGCAGCCAACCCGCCGTCGGTGAAGTTCTGAACGACCTCATCGCGGCCAACAAGCGCCGCTCCGTCGCGCTGATCGCTGGCTTCATCATCGTGCTCGTGCTCGTCGGCATGGCCGTCGGCACGCTCGTGGGCAACGGCACGGTCGGCACGATCGTCGCGCTCGTCTTCTCCGGTGTCACCGCGTTCGTGTCGTACTGGAAGTCGGACGCCATCGCGTTGCGCATGAGCCGCGCCGTGCCGGCCGACCCGGTCATCTACAAGCGACTGCACAACTTGGTGGAAGGTCTGTGCATCGCCGGCGGTCTGCCCAAGCCGCGCGTGTACGTGATCAACGATCCGGCGCCCAACGCGTTCGCGACGGGACGCAACCCGAAGAACGCGGCCGTCGCCGTCACCACCGGACTGCTGGAGAAGATGAACCGCGTCGAGCTCGAGGGTGTGGTCGCTCACGAACTGTCGCACATCAAGAACTACGACATCCTCGTCATGACGCTCGCCGTCACGCTCGTCGGATCCGTCGCGATTCTCACCGACATCACGTTGCGCATGATGTGGTGGAACGGCGGGCGAGTGCACCGCGCCGGTGACCGCAGCGACCGCAGTAACCCGTTCGCCCTGATCGGCATCGTGCTGCTCATCGTCGCGCCGCTCTTGGCGCGGGCGATGCAGGCCGCCGTCAGCCGCCGTCGCGAGACGCTCGCCGACGTCTCGGCCATCCAGCTGACGCGGTATCCACCGGGGTTGATCTCCGCCCTCGAGAAGCTGCAGGCCGACAGCACCGTGACACATTCCGCATCGATGGCCACCGCCCATATGTGGATTGAGCAGCCGTTGTCGGGGGTGAATGACACAGGTCGGCTCGGGTTTTTCCATAAACTCTTCAATACACACCCCCCTCTCGCCGATCGCATCGCGCTTCTGCGGGAGATCTGAGTCAAAGGAGACCCAGT
>DAIPHP010000001.1:67789-90910 GCA_036771295.1 Ilumatobacteraceae bacterium | reverse complement strand
AGCTTCTGCACGCACTGGATGGCCTCGAAGTGATTGTTGTTCATCTTCCAGTTGCCGCTGACGATCGGAGTTCGTTCACTTGACATTCGGTGCCTCCCGGAGCGCCTTCAAACCAGGCAGGTCGCCGAACTCGAGAAACTCGAGCGAAGCGCCTCCGCCTGTCGACACATGGTCTACTTCGTCGTCGAGGCCGAACTGCGCGAGCGCGGCAGCGGAATCTCCCCCGCCGACGACGGTGAACGCTTTCGTGTCTGCCATTGCCTGAGCAACAGTACGGGTTCCCTTCGCGAATCGCGCATCTTCGAACACTCCCATCGGTCCGTTCCAGAAGACCGAGCGGGCGTCCATGATCGCGTCACTGAACGCGGCCGCGGTGCCCGGACCAATGTCCATGCCCTTCGCGCCGTCGGGCAGCCTGCGACCGAAGGTCGCGTACACCCCGTCGGCATCAACGCCAATGATGTCTTCAGGAAGCACGATCGACGAGTGTTTCGCCAGCAGCTCTCGACAGTGGTCGACATGGTCGCGCTCGCAGATGGAGTCGCCGACCGGGTGACCCTGCGCCGCGAGAAAGGTGAAGCACATCCCGCCTCCGATCAGCAACTGGTCGCACATCGACACGAGCGCGTCGATGACACCGAGCTTGTCGCTCACTTTCGCGCCGCCGAGCACCGCCACGAACGGCCTCTTCGGGTTCGTACGCAAACCGTCGATCACCTCGACTTCGCGTTGAATCAACCGCCCCGCTGCCGACGGCAAAGTACGGGGCGGTCCGACGATCGAGGCATGGGCGCGGTGCGCCGCCCCGAACGCGTCGTTCACGTACATGTCGATACCCGACACGAGTCGCGTCACCGTGCTCGGATCGTTGCCTTCCTCGCCGGGTTCGAACCGCAAGTTCTCCAGCAAGTCCACGCCCGGCGCCAGCTCGGCCAATCGCGCCCGCACCGGCGCCATCGAATACTTGGCGGTCGGTGTGCCTTTGGGGCGACCGAGATGACTCGCACACACAACTCTGGCGCCGCGTTGGGTGAGCCAGGTGATCGTCGGCAGCGCGGCTCGAATCCGGAAGTCGTCGGTGATGACGCGCTCTTCGTCAGGGCCGCTCATCGGCACGTTGAAGTCGGTCCGCACGAGCACGGTCTTGCCGCGCACGTCGCCGAGATCTTCGAGAACCGGGAGCTTCAGGACAGCGATCTACCGACGTGCGTCGTCAGGTCGACGAGACGATTCGAATAGCCCCACTCGTTGTCGTACCAGCCGAGCACTTTCACCAGCGAGCCCATGCTCATCGTGAGGTCGGCGTCGTACACGCAACTGTGCGGGTTGCCGACGATGTCGCTGGAGACGATCGGGTCGGTGCAGTATTCGAGCACGCCCTTCATCTGGCCGCCTGCCGCGGCCTTGAACGCTGCGTTGATTTCTTCGACGCTCGCTGGCTTGCTCAAGTTGGCGACGAAGTCGGTGATGGAACCGGTCGGGATCGGCACGCGCAGCGCGGTGCCGTCCAGCTTGCCCTTCATCGCCGACATCACGAGGCTCGTGGCGCGCGCGGCACCGGTCGACGTCGGCGTGATGTTGATCGCGGCGCCGCGAGCCCGGCGCAAGTCTTTGTGCGGGCCGTCGACCAGCATTTGGTCGCCGGTGTAGGCGTGCACCGTGGTCATCATGCCGTTGACTACACCGAACGCGTCGTCAAGCACCTTCACCAACGGCACGAAACAGTTGGTCGTGCAGCTGGCGTTCGAAACCACCTTGTGCTTCTTTGCGTCGAAGTCGGCGTGGTTCACGCCGTAGACGAAGGTGGCATCCGCACCCGTCGCCGGGGCCGAGATGATCACGACTCGAGCTCCCCCGTCGAGGTGAGCTGCGGCCTTGTCCCGCTCGGTGAAGAATCCGGTGCTCTCGACCACGACGTCGACACCCAATGATTTCCAGGGAAGGTTCTTCGGATCGCGCTCGGAGAGCACTTTCAACACTTTGCCGTCGACGGAGATTCCGTCGTCGACCGCGCTGATCGCGTTCGGCAGCACGCCCATGACGGAGTCGTACTTCAGCAGGTGCGCCATGGTCTTCTTGTCGCCGAGGTCGTTCACGGCGACGATCTCGATGTCGCTCTTCTTGCTGTGGGCCGCCCGCCAGAAACTGCGCCCGATGCGGCCGAAGCCGTTGATGCCAACTCGTACGGTCATGGCGACGAGCCTAGTTTTTTTCGATGTCGCGATGCGCCACGCGCGCTTGAACGCCGCGGTTGGCGAGTCGCAAACTCAAGGCCTCGGCGATCGCGACGGAACGGTGGCGCCCACCCGTGCAGCCGACCGCGATGGTGAGGTAGCTCTTTCCTTCGCTTCGGTACGCAGGTATGAGCGAGTCGAAAAGTTCCTCGACGCGATCGAGAAAGTCTCGCGTCGCTGGTTGCTCGAGCACGAATCTTCGGACGGCTTCGTCCAGCCCGCTCATTGGCCGGAGAACCTCGTCGTAGTGCGGGTTCGGAATGAAACGGACGTCGAACACCGTGTCGACGTCGAGCGGTAGTCCGTGCTTGAAGCCGAACGACACCACCGACACCTGCAAGGTGTCGGGCAGGTCTTCGAACGAGAACAGTTCAGTCATCTGCGCCTTGAACTGGGCCAGCTGCAGGCCGCTGGTGTCGATCACCTTGTCGGCCACCTCGCGAACGGGCTCGAGCAGGTCTCGTTCGTGCTCGATCGCCTCCGAGACGGTGCCGGTCTCCGTGCGCAACGGGTGCTTGCGGCGCGATTCCGTGTAGCGCTTGACGAGCGACTGTGTGGATGCCTCGAGAAAGAGCACGCGCACGTCGTGTCCGGCCCCGCGCAGACGAGGCACCAATTTGACGGCATCCGTTTGCTGGGATGCGACGCCGATGACCAGCGCCAACCGAGACGACTTGTCCGTCGAGACACCGGCCAACTCCACGAACTTGTCGACCAGTTCCACGGGCATGTTGTCGACGACGAACCAGCCGAGGTCCTCGAGCGCATCGGCGGCCTGTGAACGTCCTGCCCCGGACATTCCGGTGATGAGCAAGATCTCGGCCACGACGAAACGCTACTGAGACGACGTGAACCGCTCGTGAACCGCTCGTGCCACGTCGTCGGGAAGAAGCTCGGTCAAACGCTCCAAGGACGCGGAACGCACACCAGCGATTCCGCCGCACGCCGTGAGCAGCGCTTCGCGTCGTTTCGGGCCCAACCCTTTGATCCCGTCGAGTTCGCTGGCGCGCATGCGTTTCGCTCGGCGTTCGCGGTGGAACGTGTTGGCAAACCGGTGTGCCTCGTCGCGCACCACCTGCAACATGTACAGGGCGTCGCTGCCGCGGGGTATTCGCACGGGCTCGGCGCGATCCGGCACGAACACTTCCTCGAACCGCTTGGCGATGGACGCGGCACTGATCTCGTCTTCCAGACCCAGCTCGCGCAGCACGTCGACTGCCACCGCCAGTTGCCCCTTTCCTCCGTCGACCAACAGCAACTGCGGCGGATAGGCGAACCGTCCAGGTCGCTCGCCTCTCTCGTTGGCAGGCGCGTCGCGTTCTGCGACGTACGCAGCAAGCCTGCGGGTCAGCACTTCGCGCATCGCGGCGTAGTCGTCGTTGCCCTCGACGGTTTTCACCTTGAACTTCCGGTACTCGCGCTTCTGCGGCAGCCCGTCCTCGAGCACGACCATCGATCCGACGTAGTCGCTGCCGTGCAGGTGGGCCATGTCGAAGCATTCGATGCGCAGGGGCGCCTGCGGGAGCGAGAGATGGTCCTGTAACTCGCTGATCGCTCGGCTGCGCGAGTTGTGGTCGCTCGCTCGTTTCATTTTGTGGCGAACGAGGGCGTCACCCGCATTCTTCATGACGGTGGCCATCAGCTCTCGGCGGTCGCCGCGTTGCGGAACCCGAACCTCGACCCGTGACTCGCGACGTTCGCTCAACATCGCTTCGCAGGCGGTGAGGTCCTCGGGTTCGGTAGAGACCATCACTTCTTTGGGCCAACCCAAGGCAGGCTCCTCGGCGTACAAGTCGACGATCACTCGGCGCATGAGTTCGGCGGTCGTCAGGTCTTCGGACTTGTCGATGATGTAGCCGTTGCTGCCGAGCACCCTCCCTTTGCGCGCGTAGAACACGTGCACGCTCGCTTCGAGGTCTGCGTCGGCGAGGGCGACGACGTCGAAGTCCTCGCCGCGCTCGCCCACCATCTGTTGTCGTTCGAGTGCGCGGTCGATCGCCCCCAGCCGGTCGCGCAGCCTGGCCGCATCCTCGAACTGTTGCTGCTGTGACGCAGCGGTCATTGCGCTCTGGAGCGCGTCACGCACTGGGTCGGTGTCGCCGCCGAGGAATCGCACCAAACCGTCGACGTGTTGCTCGTACGACTCCGCAGTCACTTCACCCACGCAGGGACCACAACACTTTTCAATGTGGAACAGCAGGCACGGCTTGCCGAGTCGCTGGTGTTGGCGGAACTTTGCCGGTGAGCAACTGCGAACCGGAAACGAGCGCAAGAGCGCGTCGAGGGTGTCGCGAATGGCCCATGCGTGAGCGTACGGTCCGAAGTACTTGGTGCCCTTGCGTTTGCGACCGCGCATCACGACGGCGCGCGGCCACTCCTCGTCGAGCGTGATGGCGAGGAACGGGTAGCTCTTGTCGTCACGCAACCGCACGTTGAAGCGCGGACGGTGCTGCTTGATGAGGTTGTACTCCAGCATCAACGCGGCCACTTCGCTGTTCACCTCGATCCATGACACCTCGGAAGCTGCCGCGACCATCGCCGCGGTTCGCGTGTGCAGCAGCGCAGGGTCGACGAAGTAACTGCTGATGCGCGATCGCAGGTTGGCGGCCTTGCCGACGTAGATGATCCGACCCTGCGGATCCTTGAATTGGTACGAACCGGGCCCTGTCGGGATGCTCGAAGTGTCGGGTCGCTGCATGCCGCTTCGCCTCAGGCGCGCAGCACGTCGACGAGAAAGCGACCGGTGTGACTCGCCTTCACCTTGGCCACCGCTTCCGGCGGACCCTCCGCCACGATGACGCCGCCGCCGTCGCCACCCTCGGGTCCGAGGTCGATCAGCCAGTCGGCGGTCTTGATGACGTCCAGATTGTGCTCGATCACCAGCACGGTGTTGCCTTGGTCGACGAGACGTGCGAGCACGATGAGCAAACGTCGCACGTCCTCGAAATGCAGTCCGGTGGTCGGTTCGTCCAGCAGATAAATGGTGTGCCCCGTGCTGCGCCGGGCCAATTCGCTGGCCAGCTTCACTCGCTGAGCCTCTCCGCCCGACAAGGTCGGCGCCGATTGACCGAGCCGCACGTAGCCGAGACCCACGTCGACCAGCGTCTGCAGGTGCCGGGAGATGCGCGGTTGGTTGGAGAAGAACTCGAGCGACTCGCTGATCGGCATGTCGAGAACTTCGGCGATGTTCTTGCCCTTGAACCGAATCTCGAGCGTGTCACGGTTGTAGCGCGCCCCTTTGCACACTTCGCACGGCACGTACACGTCCGGCAGGAACTGCATCTCGATGCGTATCGTGCCGTCGCCCGAACAGGCCTCGCAGCGGCCGCCCGACACGTTGAACGAGAACCGACCAGGCTGGTATCCGCGCACCTTTGCGTCGGGCGTGTTGGCGAACAGTTTTCGGATGTCGTCGAAAACGCCGGTGTAGGTGGCCGGGTTCGAGCGCGGGGTTCGACCGATCGGCGACTGGTCCATGTCGATGACCTTGTCGAGTTTCTCGACCCCGGTGACGCTCTTGTGGCGTCCCGGCGACTCCTTGCTCTTGTAAATCTTTTGCATCAGCGCGGGCAGCAAAATGTCGCGTACCAGCGTGCTCTTTCCGCTGCCCGAGACCCCGGTGACCGCCACGAAGCAGCCGAGCGGAATGCGAACGTCGATGTGCTTCAAGTTGTGTTCGCGGGCTCCCTTCACGACGAGAGCGTCGGTTCCGATCTGGCGGCGCTTCTTGGGAACGTCGATCTTTTGTTTGCCCGTGAGGTACGCGCCTGTGACGGAATCCGCGGCCTTCGCGATTCCCTTCACCGGGCCGCTGTAGACCACTGCCCCGCCGTGCTCGCCGGCGCCGGGCCCGATGTCGACCAGCCAGTCGCTGGCTCGAATCGTGTCTTCGTCGTGTTCCACGACGAGCACGGTGTTGCCGAGATCGCGCAGGCGATGCAACGTCTCGATCAGGCGATGGTTGTCGCGCTGATGAAGACCGATCGACGGCTCGTCGAGCACGTACAGGGTGCCCACGAGGCCCGAGCCGATCTGGCTGGCCAAGCGGATGCGTTGTGCCTCGCCTCCGGCCAGCGTGCCTGCCGAACGGGAAAGCGTCAGATAGTCGAGGCCGACGTCGAGCAAGAAGCCGAGACGCGCGTTGATCTCTTTCGTGATCCTCTCGGCGATGATCTTCTCCCGCTTGTTCAGCTGAAGTGTGGAGAGAAACTTCGCCGACTCGCCGATCGACATGTCGCACACTTCGGCGATTGATCGGTCGTTCACCTTCACTGCGAGCGACTCGGGCTTGAGTCGGGCGCCCTTGCACGCGGAGCAGGGGCGCTCGCGCATGTAACTCTCGTACTGCTCGCGCTGGTAGTCGCTCTCGGCGCTCTCGTGTCGTCGCTTCAACCACGGAATGACGCCCTCGAACGTCGTGCTGTATTCGCGCACGCGGCCGTAACGGTTGCGGTACTTCACGATCACGTTGTCGCCGAGACCGTTCATGATGATCTTCTGTTGGCGTGCCGTCAGCTTGGACCAAGGTCGGTCGGTGTCGATTCCCTGCTCTTCAGCCACCGCCTCGAGCATCCGGGTGAAGTACATCGTGTGGGCGCTTCGCCACGGGGCGATGGCACCTTCGGTGATGCTGAGATCGGGATCGGGCACGACGAGCTCGGCGTCCACCTCGAACGTGGTGCCGAGGCCGAGGCACTTGTCGCACGCGCCGTAGGGCGTGTTGAACGAGAAGTTGCGCGGCGCCAGTTCTTCGTACGACTTGCTGCACTTCGGGCACACCAGCTGCTGGCTGAAATTCAGAACGTCCGACGCTTCGTCACCCTTGCCCATCACTTCAACCGTCGCCACTCCGTTGGCGAGACGCAACGCAGTTTCCATGCTGTCGGTGAGGCGTCGGGTGATGCCGTCTTTGCGAACCAGGCGATCGACGATCACGTCGATGGTGTGTTGCTCGTATCGCGCCAGCTTCTTGCCGCTCTTTTGAAACTCCGCGATGTCGACGACGGCACCGTCGACCCGCGCGCGGGTGAAACCTTGACCGAGCAAGTCGCCGAGCAAGGAGTCGTACTCGCCTTTGCGCCCGCGCACGACCGGAGCAAGAACTTGGAAGCGCGTGCCCTCTTTGAGCTCGAGAACCTGGTCGACGATCTGTTCCGGTGTCTGCTTGGCGAGACGAGCCCCGTCATTCACGCAGTGCTGGATGCCGGCGCGGGCGTACAGCAAGCGCAGGTAGTCGTACACCTCGGTGATGGTGCCCACCGTCGAGCGCGGGTTGCGCGACGCCGACTTCTGGTCGATTGAAATCGCCGGCGAGAGCCCCTCGATCACATCGACGTCAGGTTTGTCCATCTGCCCGAGAAACTGCCGCGCATAAGCGCTCAAGCTCTCGACGTAGCGTCGCTGACCCTCGGCATAAATCGTGTCGAAAGCGAGACTGCTCTTTCCGGAACCCGACAGACCGGTCAGCACGATCAAACGATCGCGCGGCAACTCGAGGTTGATGTTCTTCAGGTTGTGCTCGCGTGCTCCCCTGATGATGATCGAGTCGGTCACGTCGTCACGCTAATTCTTCGGCTTGCCTTCGCGAACTTCGCGACGCAGCTCTCGAATCTCGTCGCGCAAGCGCGCAGCCTGCTCGAAGTGCAAGTCGGCCGCGGCTTGGTGCATCTCTTCTTCGAGTGTCTGAATCAGGCGCTCGAGTTCGCTGGCACCGAGAGCCTGCAGGTCGCGCACCACCTTGTCTCGCTCCCTCGACGTGCGTCGCCCCTTGCCCGGGTGCGGTGCGCTCTCGTCGGGTCGCAGAATCGACAGAATGTCCCCGACGGCTTTGCGGATCGTCTTGGGTTCGATTCCGCGTTCTTTGTTGTAAGCAATCTGCTTCTCGCGTCGTGCGTTCGTCAGGGCGATCGCCGACTCCATCGCGGCGGTTCTCTTGTCGGCGTACATGATGACCTGGCCGTCGACGTTTCGCGCCGCTCGGCCGATGGTTTGGATCAGCGAGGTCTCGCTGCGCAAGAATCCCTCCTTGTCAGCATCGAGGATCGCGACGAGCGATACCTCCGGCAAGTCGAGACCCTCGCGCAACAAGTTGATGCCGACGAGCACGTCGAACTCACCGAGTCGCAGCGCCCGCAGGATCTCGATGCGTTCGATCGTGTCGATGTTGGAGTGCAGGTACCGCACGCGCAAACCCTGTTCGAGCAGGTACTCAGTGAGGTCCTCGGCCATCTTCTTGGTGAGCGTCGTCACGAGGATGCGATCACCCTTCTTGACGCGCTCCCGCACGTTCACGATGATGTCGTCGATCTGCCCTTTGGTTGGTTTGACGATCACTTCGGGGTCGACCAGACCGGTCGGCCGCACGATCTGTTCCACCACTTGGGCCGAATTCTGCAGTTCGAACTTCGCGGGCGTCGCCGACATGAAAATGCACTGGTTGACGCGTTCCAACGTCTCTTCGAACTTGAGCGGACGATTTTCCATTGCACTCGGCAGACGGAACCCGTGCTCGACCAGGGTGCCTTTTCGGGCGCGGTCTCCGGCGAACTGCCCGTACAGCTGCGGTACGGCAACATGGCTTTCGTCGATCACCAACAGGTAATCGTCGGGGAAATAATCGAGCAACGTGAACGGCGGTTGCCCGAACGAACGACCGTCGATGTGCATCGAATAGTTCTCGATGCCGTTGCAATACCCCATTTCCTGGATCATCTCGATGTCGTAGCGGGTGCGCATGCCGAGCCGCTGCGCCTCGAGCAGCTTTCCGTTGGCGTTGAACAACGCCAGACGCTCGGCGAGCTCCGCTTCGATCCTTTCGATCGCGGCGCGCATGCGCTCTTCGCCAGCCACGTAATGGGTGGCGGGAAACACGACGACCTCGCTCGGTGAAGACAACGTCTCCCCTGTGACGGGGTCGACGATGGTGATGCGGTCGACCGTGTCGCCGAACATCTCGACACGCGTCACGCACTCCTCGTAGGCCGGGTGTAGTTCGATGGTGTCACCGCGCACGCGAAAGTTCCCGCGTCCGAGCGCGACGTCATTTCGTTCATATTGCAGATCGACGAGACGTCGCAGGATGCTCTGCTGGTCGTAGTCCACGCCTTGATGCAGTTCGAGCAGATGGCCTCGGTACTCGTCGGGATCGCCCATGCCGTAGATGCAGCTCACCGAAGCAACCACGATGACGTCGCGCCGTGTCAAAAGTGCGGCCGTGGTGCTGTGTCGAAGACGGTCGATCTCGTCATTGATCGACGAGTCCTTCTCGATGTACGTGTCGCTCGACGGAATGTATGCCTCGGGCTGGTAGTAGTCGTAGTACGACACGAAGTACTCGACACGGTTGTTCGGGAAAAATTCGCGCATCTCTTGCGCGAGCTGCGCGGCGAGACTCTTGTTCGGCGCGAGAATCAGGGTCGGGCGCTGCACCTTTTCGATGGTCCACGCGATCGTCGCCGATTTGCCCGATCCTGTGATGCCGAGCAACGTCTGAAAGCGGTCGCCCCGCTCGATGCCCTCCGCGAGCCGAGTGATGGCCGCTGGTTGATCACCTGCCGGCTGGTACTCGGCCTCCACTTTGAACGCGTGCTTGGCGCGAGTATCCACCACGCGGCAAGGCTACGAGTCGGGTGATGCCGCAACCCGACCCGCCCCGGCCTTCGCCGGTGGCAGTGAACACATCCACGTCCACGCTTGGCTCACTTGGCGCGCCAGGTCGAGTCGTGATCCGGAGTTGTCGATGATCCAATCAGCAACGCTCCGGCGAGCCGACCGACTGGCTTGTCGGGCAACCCGAGCGCGCGCATCGGCTTCGCTGAACCCGCGTTGCGCCACGAGGCGCTCGACTGCGATGTCGGGATCGAGGTCTACGACGAGCACTCCGCACAGCCCGGTTCGAGGGTTTTCCACCAAGAGCGGCACGTCGAGCACGACGACTGCGTCCGTGTCGCGACGTTCCTCGATTTGCCGCATCATCTCGCGGCCCACCGCCGGATGAACGATCGCGTTCAAGTCGGCCAGCGCCTGCTTGTCGCCGAAGACCCGCTCGGCGAGTCGAGCGCGATCGAGGTGTCCGCTGTCGAGCAGGATCTCGCTGCCGAAGCGTTCGACCATCAGCCGCAGAACGTCTTGCCCCGGCTGCTGCAGTTGCCGCACGATGACGTCGGCATCGACCACCACGGCGCCGTGCGCAGCCAATTGCGACGACACCACGGACTTCCCCGAACCGATCCCGCCTGTGAGACCGACGAGGATCATGTGGTCACCTCGCGGATCTGCTGATCACCACGCGGTTACGGACGTCAGGCGTTCGGCTGACCTTCGGCCTGGTACATCTCGCCCCACGCTGCTTCGCGCGACGCGTCGTCTGCCCCGACCCAGTTGCCTTGTTCGTCGGCTTTGAACTGGTCGCGGTACTCGGGGGCAAGTTCGCCACCCTCGGCCGCCTGCTTGATCGACAGGCTGATGCGTCGACGCGCGAGATCGAGGTCGATGATCTTGACCCACAGCTCTTCGCCCGGGGTGACCACCTGCTCGGGTGCTTCCACGTGGTGCGTGGACATCTCGGAGATGTGCACGAGACCCTCGATGCCGTCTCCGACTTGTACGAAGGCGCCGAACGGCACGATCTTGGTGACGCGGCCGTAGACGAGCTGGTTGACCGCGTGAGTGGAGGCGAACGCCTGCCACGGGTCTTGCTGCGTCGCCTTGAGCGACAGGCTGATGCGCTCGCGCTCGTTGTCGATCTCCAGGACCTTGACTTCGACTTCGTCACCGATCTTGACGATGTCGGCAGGGTTGTCGACGTGCTTCCACGAGAGTTCCGAAACGTGGATGAGACCGTCCATACCGCCGAGGTCGACGAACACGCCGAACGCCACGATCGACGACACGCGACCCTTGCGGGTCTCGCCAACCTTGAGGTTGACGAGGAAACCGTCGCGACTCTCGCGCTGCGTGGCTTCGAGCACCGCGCGTCGCGACAGCACGACGTTGTTGCGGTTGCGGTCGAGCTCGAGGATCTTGGCTTGGATCTTCTGGCCGACGTACGGCGAAAGCTCTTTCACGCGACGCAACTCGACCAGCGACGCCGGCAAGAACCCACGCAAGCCGATGTCGACGATGAGTCCGCCCTTGACTTCCTCGATGACGAGGCCTTCGACGATGCCGTCTTCGTTCTTGATGCGCTCCACGTCGCCCCAGGCGCGCTCGTACTGCGCGCGCTTCTTGGAGAGCAAGAGGCGACCTTCTTTGTCTTCGAGCGTCAGCACGAGAGCTTCGATCTTCTCGCCCAGCTTCACGACCGTGTTCGGGTCGACGTCTTGTCGGATGGTCAGTTCGCGGGCGAGGATGACGCCTTCGGTCTTGTAGCCGATCTCGAGCAGCACCTCTTCTCGCGTGATGCGCACGACGGTGCCGGTGACGAGCTTGCCTTCTTTGATTTCGACGAACGTGCTGGCGATTTCATCTGCGAACGATGCGTCTCGTTCGGTGATCTTGCGAGGGACGTAATTGCCGCTTTGGTCGAATGTGCCCATCGCGGTTGACGGGGTGAGAGTGGTGTCGGACACGGGTTGCTTTCGGTGGATATGAGAGTAGGGATGGGACATTTCCCGCCTGGTGAGGCGGACAGGTCAGGCTACCTTCGCGGCCGCCCAACTCCTTCCCCATGAAGCGTTCACCACGAGCGGGACGTCCAGTCGGGCAGCACCCGTCATGGCATCGAGCACCAACGATCCCACTGCGTCGTGCTCGGTCTCCGCGACTTCCACGATCACTTCGTCGTGAACCTGCAGAACGATTCGGCTCTCGTAGTCGCCCTCTTCGAGCCGACGGTCGATGGCGACCAGGGCGATCTTGAAGATGTCGGCCGCCAACCCCTGAATTCCGGCGTTCATCGCCATGCGGGCGGCTGCGGCATCGACGTTTCGGTTACCCCCGAAGCCTTCGATTTGTCGACGACGTCCGAAGAGCGTGGTGGTGTAGCCGCTCGAGCGGGCTGACGCGACGGCGTCCTCCATGTACCGCTTCACGCGCGGAAACGCCGCGAAGTAGGCGTCGAGGATGTCCTTGGCTTCCGCAACGTCGATTCCGAGACGTTGAGCGAGGCCGTACGACTCCATGCCGTACGCCAGGCCGTAGGAGACCATCTTTGCTTTCGAACGTTGCTCGCCGGTCACCTTGTCGAGCGCGACGGAGAACACTTGGGCGGCCGTCGCACGGTGGATGTCGACCCCGTCGTTGAATGCCTTCAGCAAGCCGGGGTCTTGCGCGAGGTGCGCGATGCATCGCAGTTCGATCTGGTTGTAGTCGGCGACCAGGAACTCGCTCCCCTTGCGGGGCACGAACGCTTCTCGGAACACCCGGCCAGCGTCGGTGCGCACCGGGATGTTGTGCAAGTTCGGCTGGTCGCTCGACAGTCGCCCGGTGCGCGCGACGGTCTGGTTGAAGCTGGCGTGGATGCGACCGTCGTCGGCGACCGTGGCGAGCAAGCCTTCGGCGTACGTCGCGCGGAGCTTCTCCGTCTCGCGGTACTCGAGCAGAGCATCGATGAACTCGGGCCACTCGTCACGAATCTTCTCGAGGGTGGCTGCGTCAGTACTGAGCTTCTTGGTCTTCGTGCGTTTGCCGCCAGTGAGCCCGCGCTCCACGTAGAGAATCTCGATGAGCTGCTTGGTGGAGTTCACGTTGAACTCCTTGCCGGCGAGCGAGTGCAGCGTTTTGGCGAGCGCGCTGCTTCGTGAACCAAGGTCGCGCTCGAGGTCAACGAGGCGCTTCTTGTCGACGGCGATGCCGACGTGCTCCATCTTGGCAAGCACGCGCACCAACGGCAGTTCGGTGGTCGCGTACAGCTCGAGCAACTTCGAATCGTCCAACGCCTTGCGAAGCACGGGTTCGGCCAACACGGCGACGGCCGCGTCGATGGCCGCTTCATGGAGGGAGCTGTCGGATGCACTCGTGTCGAAGTCGAGCTGGCCCTCTGGTGCGCCGTCGGATGCGATCACGCGGAGCTTTAGCCAGCGTCGTGCGACACTGGCGGCGTCGTACGAACCCGATTCCGCCTCCGCCAAGTAGGCGGCGATTGCCGTGTCGAAACGCAGTTCGCCGAGATCGATTCCGACACCGAACAGTCCGCGCAGGAGATTTCGGCCATCGTTCGCCACCAGGTGCGATGCGTCGGCCAGCGCCTTTCGAAGTTTCGCGTCACCGAGCTTTCTTCCGTCGACCTTGACGCAACGCACGGCACCCGCGGCATCGCGCTTGCCCTCGCTGAAGACGAGGGCAAGCAGGTCACTGCGACCCGGCTCGCCCGCCCAGGACGCACCGACACCGACGAGTACCGAGCCGTCACCGACCGCTGCCACGGCCTCGAGCTCCGTCGACGGTTCGCTGATCGTGCAAGAGAGAAGGTTCGATCCGGGCGACTCGGTTGTCGGGGCTGCACCCTTGCTCCCCGAGGATTCGGATGCGGCCACGACGGCAGTCGTCGCCCGCGATCCGGCACCGATGGCGTCGGAAACGCCGAACTGCCTGAGCAACGGCTTCCATCGCGAGAGCATCGATGAAAACTCGAGACGGTCGAACAGATTGGCGAGCCGCGTCACGTCGGGCCGAGGCGCGTACTCGGAACGTTCGAGCACGATTGGCACGTTCCGCACCAGTTTCATCAGCTCGGCGTTCCGCAGCACACGCTCGCGGGAGGCGTGCAGAGACTCGCGCAGCTTCGGTGTCTGCTCATCAGCATGATCGAACACGGCTTCGAGCGATCCGTAGGCGTTGATGAGCTTTGCGGCGGTCTTCTCTCCCACTCCCGGCACGCCATCGAGGTTGTCGCTCGGGTCGCCGCGCAACGCCGCGTAGTCGGCGTACTGGGCGGGCGTCACGCCGGTTCGCTCCAAGATTCCTGCTTCGTCGTAGAGCGCGTAGTCGGACACTCCGCGTTTGTTGTAGAGCACCCGCACTTGCGGGTCACGAACGAGCTGGTACGAGTCGCGGTCCCCTGTCACAATCAACAGCTGGTCATCGTCAGTCAGCCGCTCGGCGATCGTGGCGATGATGTCGTCGCCCTCGTATCCCGCGAAGTCGACGACTCGCACGCCGGCAGCGACGAGCACTTCCTTGATGACGTCGAGCTGTTCGTACAACGTGTCGGGTTGCTTCTCGCGCTGGGCCTTGTACTCCGGCGCGCGTTCGTGACGGAAGGTCTTCTCCTTGCGGTCGAAAACGACGATCACGCCATCGGGTGCGTGCTCTTTGACGAGCGTGCCGAACATCGTGCAGAAACCGAACACGGCGTTCGTGGTTTCGCCCTCGATCGTCTTCATCGTGTCGGGCAAAGCGAAGAACGCCCGGTAGGCCAACGAGTTCCCGTCGAGGGCCATCAGTTTCATGAAGCGGGAACTGTCTCGCCCTTCAGCACGGACTCCGCGACGGCACGCATCGTGGTGCGACCAGCCATCGCTGACCTCTGGATGAACGCGAACGCATCCGCCTCTTTCATGCCGTGAACGTCGATGAGCCGACCCTTGGCGCGGTCGACGATCTTTCGCACCTCGAGGCGTTCCGCCAGCTCGCTCACTTCCGCCGCCAGTGCTTTCGTCTCCCCGTAGCGGGCGATGGCCAACTCAATCGCCGGCACGAGGTCGGTCTTCTGGAACGGCTTCACGAGGTACGCCAGCGCACCGGCGTCGCGCGCTTGTTCGATGACCTCTCGCTGACTGAACGCCGTGAGCATGAGTACCGCACAGATCTGTTCGGCGGTGATGCGACGGGCCGCTTCGATGCCATCCATCCCCGGCATCTTCACGTCCAGAATGACGAGGTCAGGCCGCAATGAACGGACCAACTCCACGGCTTGATCTCCGCGACCAGCTTCGCCGACGACGGTGTAACCCTCTTCTTCCAGCAACTCGCGCAAATCGAGGCGGATGATCGCCTCGTCTTCGGCGATCACGATGCTGGTCACGGCACGACTCTAGAACTTGCCGCGACCCAGACGATCAAGCAGGACGTCCTGTTCGTGTTCAAGATCTGCGATTTTCGTCTCAAGGTGGCGCAGGTGCCGTGAGAGCGCAAGGCAGTGAGCGTGAGACTCTCGGTGTAGCGCCTCGGCGCTCGGGGTCTCCGACACGATGGCCCGCAGCTCGGCATCTGCTGCGTCGTCGCTGATGGCGTCGAACTGCTCGCGCGTCACCCGCAGGTCTTCTCGCAATTCGCGCAGGGTGGCAGAGCAACGGGCCAAGCGGTGGTTGGTCAATCGCTCACTGATACCCATCGGTAACTGCACGCTCACGGGGAATACGAGCCTACGAGCGATGCAACTGTGCCCGAGGTGGGAGTCGAACCCACACGCCCTTACCAGGCAACGGATTTTGAGTCCGTCGCGTCTGCCATTTCGCCACTCGGGCAACGCTGAGTGGTCAGGCTACCGCCCTTCGATTTCTCGTAGCCTGAGCATGACGGTCACGCGCTGACAAGGAGGTCGCTTCGTTGCTCGCGTTCTTGTTCCCGGGTCAGGGCTCTCAGCGTCCCGGCATGGGTCGCCCGTGGGTCGGCCACGAGAGTTGGGAACTCGTCGACGAGGCGTCTGCCATCGCCGGTCGCGACGTTGCTCGGTTGTTGCTCGAGGCTGACGCGGACGAACTCAAAGACACTCGTAACGCGCAACTCACCACCTTCGTGAGCAGCCTCATGGTGCTCGACGCCGTCGAACGTCTTGGTGTCGAGCCGAGCGTGTGCGCTGGTCACAGTCTCGGCGAGTACACCGCACTCACCGCCAACGGTTCGCTCGGTTTCGATGACGGTGTGAGACTCGTGCTCGAGCGAAGCGACGCGATGCACGAGGCGGGTCATCAATCGCCTGGCGTGATGTCCGCAGTGCTCGGGCTCGACGACGACCAGGTCGAAATTGCGTGTCGTCGCGCCGATGACCAGGTGTGGGTGGCCAACTACAACGCGCCCGGGCAGGTCGTCATTGCCGGGGCGCCCGAAGCAGTGACCAAAGCATCGCAGCACGCCAAAGATCTCGGTGCAAAGCGCGTGATGGCGTTGCCGGTCTCGGGAGCGTTCCACACCCCGTTCATGACGCCCGCCCGTGAACGCCTGCGAGAGGCAATTGCCGCCGCACGCCCGCGCGACTCCGACGTACCCATCATTTCCAACGTCGACGCTCTGTCCCACCAGCAAGGCGACGAATGGTCCTCGTTGCTCTCGGCACAACTTTGCAGCCCGGTTCGCTGGAAGCACTCGTTGCTCGAGCTGTCTCGACAAGGCGTCGCTGGTTATGTCGAACTCGGACCTGGCGGAGTGTTGACCGGGATGGTGAAACGCACGGTCGAAGGTTCGCGTTCGATCAGCGTTTCGACGCCTGAGGAGCTCGACGCCCTGCTCGAGTGGGTGAGCCAGGTCGCACCGCCGGTCGCAACCGTGCACGAGGGAGAACACCTCTTCGTCGTGGAGCGCTTGGTGGTCGCGCCTGCCGCCGGGCTCTTCACCCCCAAACCGGGTCTCGCCGACGGCGCGCGCATCGAAGTGGGCAGCGTCCTGGGCCACGTCGGAGACGTCGAGGTGCGTTCCGCTTTCGCGGGCATCTTGCAGAACTTCATCGCGCACTCTGGCGAACGCCTGGCGATGCGCGAACCAGTCGCCTGGTTGAGGACCCACTGATGACCGGCAGCCGAATCGTCGGTTGGGGCACCGCCCTGCCCGAGAAGATTCTCACCAACGACGACCTCTCGTCGATGATGGACACCAACGACGCGTGGATCACCGAGCGCACCGGTATCAAGCAACGCCACGTCGGCGGCTCGACGGCATCGCTCTCGATCGAGTCGGCACGCAAAGCCATGGCGATGGCGAACGTCGATCCGGCGTCAATAGACGGCGTCGTCTTGTCGACTACGACACCTGACCGCACCGTTCCGGCCACCTCCGCGACCGTTCAGAACGCTCTCGGGTTGCGTTGCGGTGCGTTCGACGTCAACGCGGCCTGTTCGGGTTTCGTGTATGCCTACGTGGTCGCTAACGGCTTGCTCTCCATTGGGGCCAAGCGACTACTCGTGATCGGCACCGACACCCTGTCGCGAATCACCGACTGGTCCGACCGCGGTACGGCAATTCTTTTCGCCGACGGCTCTGGTGCCGCGGTGGTCGAAGCCACCAGCGACGCCGGACAATTGCTCGGCTGGGACCTCGATGCCGACGGCTCGGTGGAGCATCTCTTGTACGCGGAGGTCGGCGGCTACATCCACATGGACGGCAAAGAAGTTTTTCGTCGCGCCGTTCGCATCATGGTCGACTCCGCCAAGAAATCGCTCGCCAAGGCCGGACTCACCACGGCCGACGTCGCCCTGTGCGTTCCGCACCAAGCAAACTTGCGGATCATTGACGCCGCATGCCGCCAACTCGAGATTCCGCCCGATCGCACCGCAGTCGTGCTGCAAAACACCGGCAACACCTCGTCGGCGTCGATTCCGCTCGCGCTCTTCGCCGCTGCCGATCAAGGTCGCCTCAGAGACGGAGACATCGTGTTGCTGGTCGGATTCGGCGCCGGCATGACGGCTGCCAGCGCGGTCATTGAATGGAGGAAGCCATGAGTCGTGTCGTGCTCGTCACCGGAGGCAGCCGCGGAATCGGGCTCGCAACCGCAAAGCGTTTTGCCGAGTTGGGCGACAAGGTGGCGGTCACGTACAACTCGACGCCGCCGTCCGGCGACTTCGTGGCCGTGCAGTGCGACGTAACGAAGCAAGCCGACGTCGACCGAGCCTTTGACGAAATCGAAGCGCAGCTGGGCCCGGTGGAAGTACTGGTGTCGAATGCCGGAGTCACCAAGGACGGTCTTCTCCTGCGCATGAAGGAGAACGATTTCGCCGAGGTAATCGACGCCAACCTCACCGGCGCATTCCGGGTCTGCAAACGTGCGACGCAATCGATGTTGCGAGCCCGCAAAGGCCGCATGATTCTTGTATCGAGCGTGGTGGGGCTATTGGGTCAAGCGGGCCAAGCCAACTACGCGGCGTCGAAGGCTGGTCTCGTCGGATTCGCCCGCTCGCTGGCGCGGGAGCTCGGCAGCCGGAGCATCACCGTCAACGTGGTGGCACCCGGACCAGTCGACACTGACATGACTCGTACGCTCGGCGAAGAAAAGTTGAAGGCCTTCGCCGAACTCGTCCCCCTCGGTCGCATTGCGTCACCCGAGGAGATCGCCGGCGTCATCGCGTTCTTGGCGTCCGCGGATGCCGCGTACATCACCGGTGCCGTGATCCCCGTTGACGGCGGTCTCGGCATGGGTCACTGACCGTCTCCACCGCCGCGCCGAGCCGCGCGAGTAGAGTTGTCGGCGTCAGGAGGCAATCGTGAGCCAGGAAATTTTCGATCGTTTCACCAAGTGCGCGGTCAAGATGTTGTCGGTCGACGCAGCCAAGGTCACGCGTGAGGCGCGATTCAAGGAAGACCTTGAAGCGGACAGCCTTGACCTCGTCGAGTTCGTGATGGAGCTGGAGAGCGAGTTCGGCATCGAGGTGCCCGAGCAAGAACTCGAAGGCATCACCACGGTCGGTCAGGCCTTCGACCTCATTTCGTCCAAGACGAAGTAACGCTCCCCATGCAGGGAGCCGGTCATCGAGTTGCCGTTACCGGCTACGGGGTCGTAGCGCCGTGTGGCGTCGGCAAAGAGTCGTTTTGGAAGGGTCTGCTCGGCCCGGGCGTCGTCGGCGCCAAGACTGTCGAGCTTGCCGACTGGGATCCTCAGCCGTACTTCGCCAATCCGAAAGAGGCACGCCGAGCCGATCGCGTGGAGCAGTTTGCACTCGCGGCCGCGGGCGAGGCGATCACGCAATCGGGTGAACTCCCCTATGAACGCTCGCGAATCGGGAGCATCTTCGGCACTGGTATCGGCGGACTACGCACGCTCGAAGAGCAAGTGATCGTTCGTGTCGAGAAGGGCGAACGCCGAGTTTCCCCGTTCTTGGTGCCAATGATGATGTCCAACGCGTGCGGCGCCGCAATCTCCATGCGCTACAAGCTGCAGGGCCCGGCGGAGACCATCTGCACGGCCTGCGCCGCTGCCACTCATGCCATCGGATACGCCGCCCGCCTCATCGCCTGGGGCCGCTGCGATGCCGTCGTCACCGGCGGCGCTGAGTCGGCGGCCACCATCACCGCGGTCGCAGGTTTCGCCAATATGACTGCCCTCTCCACCACTGGTTGCAGCAAACCATTCGACGCGACCCGTGACGGTTTCGTGTTCGGCGAGGGCGCCGCGGTCTTCGTGCTGGAGCGTTGGGACCTCGCCAAGGCGCGCGGCGCCACCATCATCGGAGAGATTCTCGGCGCAGCCAGCAACGCCGACGCGCACCACATCACCGCCCCGTCCCCTGGCGGCGTCGGTGCCATCGCGTGCATGCAACAAGCGCTCGACGACGCTGGCTTGACGACGCGGGACATCAAACAAGTCAACGCTCACGGCACCTCGACCCCGCTGAACGACCAGGCGGAGTCACAGGCCGTTGTTTCTTTGTTCGGCACACCCACCCCGCCGGTGACCTCGATCAAAGGAGTCACCGGGCATCCTCTCGGCGCAGCAGGGGCTCTCGAGGCTGCCGCGGTGCTGTTGTCGTTCGAACACTCGTTGATCCCGCCCACCGCGAACACCACGGTGCTTGGTGCCGACATCGGCTGCGACGTCGTCTACGGAGAACCGCGTCCATGGACTCCCGGCCCGACGATCTCGAACAATTTCGGTTTCGGCGGCCACAACGGGTCGGTCATTATCGCCCCGGCGTCGTAACGCGGCGCGGGAATCCGCTCACCGAGAAGACATCGTCGAGAAGCTTCGAGTCTGAACCTCGTGGTCGACTGTCAGCGGTCGACGAGAACGAACATCAACTCGCATTCGCACGCCAGCTCGCCGTTGACCGACGCCGTGCCCCCGCCTTTTCCGGCCCGTGCGCTCATGCGACCGAGTTCGACGACGATGGTCAGTTCGTCGCCGGGCACCACTTGGCGTCTGAATCGAGCGGCGTCAAGCCCTCCGAACAACGGCAGTTTCGATTGCCGTGCCGGATCGGACAGTAACGCGTACGCACCTACTTGCGCGATCGCTTCGCACATGAGCACACCAGGCAACGTTGGGCGTCCGGGAAAGTGCCCGGGAAAGAACCATTCGTCGCCGCGCAGTTTCCAGCGGCCGACAGCACGCCTGCCGACGTCGAGTTCGTCGATCACGTCGACGAAGAGAAACGGTGCACGATGCGGAAGTACCGCACTTGGCGGGGGAAACTCGCTCACGAATCGAGTGCCTCGAGCAGGAACTTCGGCGTGTCCTTCGGCGAGATCTTGTACCAGGCATGCAGGATCTTGCCGTTGCCGTCGATGAGGAACGCCGAGCGCTCTATGCCCATGTACTCGCGACCGTACATGGACTTCTTCTTCCACACTTTGTACGCCTTGGCGACGGTGTGCTCTTCGTCGGCGAGCAAGGCAAAGCCGAGCTTGTACTTCGTGTCGAACTTCAGTTGCCGCGCCGGCGAGTCAGGACTGATGCCGACGATGACCGTGCGCCCGATGTCTCCTTTGATCTCACTCAACAGGCACGACTGCTGCGTGCAGCCTGGCGTGTCAGCTTTCGGATAAAAGTAGACGAGCACCTTGCGCTTGGCGAACTCCTTGAGCGATCGCTTTTTGCCGTGCTGGTCCAACAACGAGATCGCAGGTGCCTTGTCGCCGGGTTTGAGCATGACCGAAAACTACTCGTCGAGCGCGCGACGAACGTCAGCGACGAACGAGCCGACCGATTCGACGCCCTCGTCAAGCAGGCGGCGCATGATCGCCGCCCCCTGGATCACGCCGTCCGCCACCGTGCAGGCTTCGCGCGCTTGGCGCGCATCCGACACTCCGACGCCGACCAACACCGGCAAGTCGGTCACGCGTTTGGTGCGCCCGGCGATCGCGAGCGCACTGGACGCGAGTTGCTCACGCTCGCCGGTGACGCCCAGCAGTCCGACCGCGTACACGAACCCTCGCGATCGGGCGACGATTCGTCGGAGGCGATCGTCGGGTGCAGTCGGGGCGGCCAGCATCACGCTGGCGATCCCGGCACGGTCAGCCGCGTCGCACCACTCTCCAGCTTCTTCGAGCGGCAGGTCGGGCACGATCACACCGCGCACCCCTGCCTGGGCGACTTCGTTGGCAAAGCGCTCGTGACCTGCCCGAAAGACGGTGTTGTAGTAGCACATCACGACGAGCGGAATCTGCACGTCGAGACCGCGAAGACCGTGCAGGATTCGTGGCAGGGTTGCACCATCCGCGAGAGCCTGCGCAGAAGCACGCTGGATGACCGGACCGTCCATCACCGGGTCGGAGAAGGGAATGCCGATTTCCAGGGCGTCGGCGCCGTTCGCGGCGGCAATTCGCGCGGCGTCGAGCCAACCGCGGGCACATCCAGTGATGTACGGAACCAGAAGTTTGCGCCCAGACTGCCGCGTGGCGCGAAACCGCGACTCCAACGAACCGTCGTGCGCAGCCTGATTCACGTGCGGCCTACTGTCGAGCGGCGTCAAGCGTCGGCCCGAGGATGTTCATCATCTGCGCGACGTCCTTGTCTCCGCGACCAGAGAGATTCATCAGCACGGTCTGACCCTGCATCCGCGGCGCTTCGCGCGCGATCCATGCCACGACGTGAGCACATTCGAGCGCGGGAATGATTCCCTCGCTGCGCGACAGAAGTTGGAACCCGTCGATCACTTCGGCATCCGTGACGCTCGGATACTCCGCGCGGCCGATCGAGGAAAGATACGAGTGCTCGGGGCCCACCCCGGGATAGTCGAGTCCAGCGGAGATGGAATGAGCTTCCTGCACTTGGCCTTCTTCATCTTGCAAGAGGTAACTCTTCATGCCGTGCACGACACCGGGAACGCCGCGACCGACTGCGGCGCCGCCCGCGGGCTCGACTCCCACGAGGCGAGCCTTGGTGTCGACGAAACCGCTGAAGATGCCGATGGCGTTCGAGCCGCCGCCCACGCATGCCGTCACCACGTCGGGATCGCCGCCTGTCAGCGCCCGAAACTGGTCTCGCGCTTCTTCGCCGATGACGCTCTGGAACTGCCGCACCATGAACGGGTACGGGTGCGGACCCATCACCGACCCGATGCAGTAGTACGAGTGCTCGACGGAGGCGACCCAATCGCGCATCGCCTCGTTGACCGCGTCCTTCAGCGTGCGACTGCCAGATTGCGCAGCTTCCACTTCGGCGCCCAACAACCGCATTCGAAACACGTTGAGCGCCTGACGTTCGACGTCCACGGCGCCCATGTAGACCTTGCAGGTCAAGCCCATCAGCGCGGCGGCAGTCGCCGAGGCGACGCCGTGCTGACCTGCCCCGGTTTCGGCAATGAAACGCTTCTTCCCCATCCGCTTGGCGAGCAGGGCCTGACCGAGAACGTTGTTGATCTTGTGCGATCCGGTGTGGTTCAGGTCTTCGCGCTTCAGGATGAGCCGAATGCCGAGCTGACGGGACAGGTTGTGGCACTCCGTGAGGATCGAGGGTCGACCGGCGTATTCGCGCTGCAGCCTCGACAGCTCGTCACGAAACGCAGGATCAGCCCATGCTTCGTTGAATGCCCGCTCGAGCTCCTGGCAGGCCGGCACCAGCGTCTCCGGAACGAATTGACCGCCGAACTCCCCGAATCGACCGTCTTTGCTCGGTGCCGACAGCGCGGTCATCGCATCACTCTATGAGTTCGTCGAACGCCTTCTGCGCGCTTTGCACGAATCGTCTCAGCTTTGAAGCATCTTTGCGGCCGGGTTCGCGTTCCACGCCGCTGCTCACGTCGACTCCGTACGGGCGAACTCGGGCAATCACGTCAGCAACATTGTCAGCGTTGAGCCCGCC
>DAIPHP010000001.1:0-67689 GCA_036771295.1 Ilumatobacteraceae bacterium | reverse complement strand
GCTTCGCGCATGATTCTCGAGACGGACTTCGGGTCGTGGTCACGAAACACGCCGACGGTGATGATTCCGGGCGGCAGACGCTTCACGATGTCGGCGGCCTTTGCGACGCTGATTTGGCGCTTCGAAGGCGCGAAAACGAAGCCGATCGCCGTCGCTCCCATTGCCACGCTCAACAGCGCGTCTTCTTCGTTCGTGATTCCGCAAATCTTGACGAACATCGTGACTACGAAGGTAGTGCGACCCGCAATTCATCGAGCGCAGCGACGGGATCTGCGCTTCGTACCAAGTGCTCCCCGACCAACACCGCCCTGTATCCAGCCTCTGCGCATCGCCTGGCGTCGCTCGCGCCTACGATGCCTGATTCTGCGACGGCGACGACGTGGCGTGGCATCAGGTTGGCGAGCCGTTCCGCGCGTCGAGTGTCGACCTCGAACGACTTGAGGTCACGCTGGTTCACGCCCACGAGGGTCGCTCCCACATCGAGCGCCCGACTGAGTTCGTCTTCGTCGTGCACTTCCACCAGGGATGCGAGCCGCAGTTCCGAGGCGAGTGCCACGAAGCGGCGCATCTCGTCGTTACTCAAGGCTGCGACGATGACCAGGACGGCATCGGCGCCCATCAGCGAAGCGTCAACGACGTCTCGTTCGTCGACGGTGAAATCTTTGCGGAGAACGGGAAGCTGCGTGGCGTCGCGTGCCGCCGCCAAGTCCCCAGCCAGCGCCCCGAAGTGAGGTTCGTCAGTCAGCACTGACAAGCACGCCGCCCCGCCGACCGCGTACTGCCGAGCGAGGCTCGACGGATCGAGTTCAACCCGAATGTCACCCTTGGATGGCGACCGCCGCTTGATTTCGGCTATCACCGACAAGCGAGAACCCTCCTGGAGCGCCGCCAGGAACGGGCGTCGCGGGCGACCGTCGAGCCGCTCGAGCGCTGTTCGTTTCAGCGCGCGAAGATCTCGGTCGTCGCTGGCAGCCCGACGACGGTGCCAGGCGACGATCGAATCGAGATAGGTCACACGCTCAGAAGCCGAGACGTTCGGCGAAATACGCGAGCAGGCGGTCTATCGAGACGCGGTCCTGCGAGGTCGTGTCTCGGTCGCGCACCGTTACTGCGCCGTCTTCCAGCGACTCGAAGTCGACGGTGACGCAACACGGCGTACCGATCTCGTCCTGGCGGCGGTAGCGACGCCCGATCGCCTGCGTCTCGTCGTAGTCGCACATGTAGCGAGACGACAACATCGCGAACACCTTCTCCGCCAGCGGACTCAGCGTGTCTTTCTTGGACAGGGGCAACACCGCGATTTGGTACGGCGCGATTCGAGGATGCAGTCGCAGGACGGTACGCGGTTCGTCATTGACGACATCCTCGTCGTAGGCGGCGAGCAGGAAAGCCGCCATCGTCCGGTTCACGCCGGCCGCTGGTTCCACGACGTACGGAACGTAACGCTCGTTCGTCGCGGAGTCGAAATAGTCGAGTCGCTGGCCGGAATGCTTGGCGTGTTGGGTCAAGTCGTAGTCGGTTCTCTGCGCGATTCCCTCGAGCTCGCCCCAGCCCCACGGAAACATGAACTCGATGTCGCAGGTGCCGGCCGAGTAGTGAGACAGCTCGTCCTTCTCGTGCTCCCGCAGTCGCAGCATGTCGGCCGGAATGCCGTGCTGCACGTACCACTCCATCCGGTTGTTCTTCCAGTAGTCGTACCACTCCGGGCCTTGGGCAGGCGGCACGAAAAACTCCAGTTCCATCTGCTCGAACTCGCGAGTGCGGAAGATGAAGTTGCCAGGAGTGATTTCGTTGCGGAACGACTTGCCGACCTGGGCGATGCCGAACGGCGGCTTCTTACGACTGGTGGCCAGCACGTTGGCGAAATTCACGAACATGCCTTGGGCGGTCTCGGGGCGCAGGTACACCTCGGTGCCGGCGCCCTCGATGGGGCCGGCATGGGTCTTGAACATCAGGTTGAACGCCCGTGCCTCGGTGAAAGCACAACCCTTCATTTTCTGCGGACAGTCGCGAGTCTCCAGCTGGTCTTGGCGAAAACGCCGCTTACACACGGTGCAGTCGACGAGAGGGTCGCTGAAGTTCGCGAGATGGCCGCTGGCCTCGAACGTCTGCGGCGGATTGAGGATCGCCGCGTCAATCAACACCACGTCGTTGCGCTGTTGCACCACCGAGCGAATCCAAGCATCTTTCACGTTGCGGAGCATCAAGGCGCCGAGCGGGCCGTAATCGTAGGACGAACGAAACCCGCCGTAGATCTCGGCGCTCGGAAACGCAAAACCGCGCCGCTTCGACAAGTTGACGATTTGGTCCAAATCCTTCGCTGGCACTCGCTTCACACTACTGAGCGCCGCCGCGCTAGAAGCCGATATGCGACGCGCTGCGACGCCCTATTACGGAAACTGAAAGGTCAACCGACTCGCGGAGTCTCGAACAAGGATGACGCTCGAATACGTCGCTCAAGATGGTGCTCAGTCGCTGCTCTCACGATGCCCACGACTTCGCGAACATCGGCGTCAGTCAAATCGTCGCGCTGGAGCACGGCACTCACGCGACCAGACACCACCGTTTGAAGCACTTCGAGCGCTTTGGCCGACAACCCGACCCCTCGACGGTGAACCCGGCACTGGGCACCGCCGGCGGCCACGTCGAAAGCGCACAAATCGTGGGTAGTTCCGCACACTACGCAGCGATCTACGCAGGGTTCGACACCCTCCATGGAGAGCAACCGCAGCTGCAACGCCGGCAGCACCAACGGGGAGAACCGGTTGTTCAGTTGTCGTAGAGCGCCGACGAGCATTCGGTACAGGTGGGGTGCGGGAACGCGGTCGTGGGCCAGTTGGTCGACCACTTCGCACATCGCGAGACCATCGGTGGTGCACTCGAGATTTGCGCGCATCGCAGTGACGATCTCGACAAGCTCGACTTGGTTCACGATGTCAAGTTCTCTACCCCGGTACAACTGCAGCTGCACGTGGCTCATCGGCTCGAGACGCGAACCGAATCGTGATCCTGGCTTGCGCACCCCCTTTGCGACCGCACGAACCTTTCCGGAGTCTTGGGTCATGATCGTGATGATTCGGTCCGACTCGCCGAGCTTGTGCGTGCGCAGCACGATGCCGACGTCGCGATAGAGGGGCATCAGGAGTCGATTCCGCCGAATCGTCGGTCACGCCGCGCGAAATCGTCGATGGCCATTTCAATGTGCTCCGCGTCGAGAGCCGTCCACGGAGCATCGAGAAACACGATTTCGGCATATGCGAGCTCCCAGACCAACGACGCGGGCATGTCGGTGGCATTGCCCAAGACGATGACGAGGTCTGGTTCGCCGGGTGCCGGCGCCGACAGCGTCGATGCCAGCCGTTGTTCGGTGATACGACCGTCACCGACGCGTGAAGCCGCGGCAGCCACCCGTTCGCGACCGTCGGCGCAGACATCGACGATGACTGTCACACCCTCCGCGCCGATCACGACAACGCGATCGGCATATTGCACGCCGCCGCACGCCCCGATCAATGTCGTTCGCACTGTTTCAGCGTCCCCCGGTTCGCCGTCGCTATACGGAACGAGCGTCGCCCACTCAGCGCCACCCGACCGAGCAGCGTGTGCGACCAACTCGAGACGTGCGCGCCAATGTTCGGCGTCGGTCGTCGCCCACTCGCGCAACGAACCGGCGCACAGCAAGACATGGGACAGACTCGTACGCGGCGCCACTGTTACATCCTCGCACTAGCAAGTAGTTTCAGATGCGCACCATGCCAATCTCCAACCAGCGAACGGGCGCACTGCATATTGCCTGCATCATGGACGGCAACGGACGCTGGGCCAAGCGACGCGGACTTCCCCGCACCGCCGGGCACACTGCCGGCGAAGAAGCCCTCGCCACCGTCGTCCGCGAGGCATCGCATCGCGGTATCGGCTGGCTCACGGTGTTCGGATTCAGCACCGAAAACTGGGTGCGCCCGCCTTCGGAGGTGCGGCACATTCTCGGACTGCACCGCAAGCTGTTCGGCCGCATCGAGGAACTGAACGCCAACAACGTCCGCGTCAACTGGATCGGCAGACCGTTCGACGAGCCCGGATCACGAACACCGGCAAACGTGCAAAAGGCGATTCGCGATGCAATAGAAGACACCAAGCACAACACCGGCATGGTGCTCACCGTCGCCTTCGACTACGGCAGCCGTGCTGAAATTGCAAGAGCCGCGCAACGGGCGGCAGCCGTCAGCGGCCAATCATCGATCACGCCGAACGATATTGCGAGACACCTGTACGACCCGTCGTTGCCGCCCGTCGACGTGCTCGTTCGCACGTCTGGCGAAACACGAATCTCCAACTTCATGCTGTGGCAGGCAGCGGCCGCGCGCGTCTTCTTCACGGACTGCTCCTGGCCCGATTTCGGCGGGCGCCAGCTCGACGACGCAATCGCTCTCGCCAGACCGCGTTCGGCATGACGCCGGCTGCAAAGAAGGCCCTCGACCTCCTCGATCGAGTGTTGGAGAGAATTCCCCGCGCCGAGCAACGCGAGGGACAAGCGGAGATGGTGCAGCACGTCGCCGATGCGATCGAATCGGGCGAATCGCTCGTCATCCAGGCAGGCACCGGTACCGGCAAGACACTCGGGTATCTGATTCCCGTGCTGGCGGCCGGGCAAACCGCAGTGGTTGCCACGTACACCAAGGCGTTGCAAGACCAGCTTGCGTCCGTCGACTTGCCTCTCTTGGCCGAGGTGTGCGACGAGGACGACGATCTCGCGTTCACCTGGGCCGTGCTGAAGGGCCGCAACAACTATCTGTGCCGGCAACGAGTCTCGGAGATCGAGACCGGACACGACCAGCTCGCGCTCGAGGACGACACTGGCGTCGTCCAACGAGAAGTTCAGCGGCTTGTCGCTTGGTCAACCGAAACGATGACGGGCGACTCGTCAGACGTTCCGTTCGCCATCTCTGACTCAGCGTGGCGACGCGTGAGCCTCTCTTCCGACGAGTGCCCCGGTGCCGCGAAGTGCGAGTTCGGCGAGACGTGCTTCACCGAGCGAGCGCGAGAAAATGCGTCGGCCGCGAACGTCGTCGTCGTCAACTTCAGCCTCTACGGGCTTGACTTGCAGCAACAGCGAGAATTTCTTCCGCACCACGACGTTGCGGTGTTCGACGAAGTGCACGAGCTGGAAGACGTCATCAGCGACACCGCTTCGGTGATCATCTCCCCGAGAGGGCTGACAAACGCCTCAGAGGCCGCACGAAAGGCAGTGTCGTCGCAGAAGGTAGCCAACGCGCTCGCGCGAACGGCGACCGAACTGGAGAGCGTGCTTGCCGTTCACGTAGGAAAGCGGTTTCGGCAACAGTTGCCGGCTGACGTCGAGAACGCCTTGCGTTCGGCTCAGTCACAGGTTGCCCTGCTTGTCGATCAATTGCGCGCGATGACGAGCGAAACCCCCGAGGCACTACGCGCAAAGTCGGTACTTGATCGAACGAAAAAAGACCTTGAGAACGTGTTGGAAGCCGGCAGCAACATGGTGTCGTTCGTGACGGAGAATCGCGGAGCTCCACGGCTCACCTCGGCCCCGTTGCGAGTACATGCGGTTCTTGCTCCGGTGTGGCACGAGAACACCGCGATTCTTACCAGTGCGACGATTCCGCCCGGGTTGCCGCAGCGACTCGGCTTGGCGGTCGAGCCGGACGACATCGTGCACGTTCCGAGCCCGTTTGACTACGCCAATCGCTCATTGTTGTATCTGGCCGACGACCTCCCTGAACCAAACGCGGTCTCTCGCGCTGAAGCAGTACACCAGCGCATCGCCGAGCTGATCGAGATGTCAGAAGGATCGGCACTCGTGCTCTTTACCAGCTGGTCGGCACTCAACGAGGCCGTTCGATCGCTGCGAGGGAGCCTCGGCAAGGACATTGAGCTTCTGGCGCAAGACGACATGCCGAAAAAACTGTTGCTCGACAAATTCCGCAGCAACGTGCACTCCTGCCTGTTCGCAACCCGTGGCTTTTTTCAGGGCGTCGACGTGCCTGGCGACGCATTGCGACTCGTCATCATCGACAAGGTTCCGTTCCCCGCTTTGCAGGATCCGCTCCTCGAGGCCAGGCGTGAGGACGCCGGCAAGGAGTCGTTCATCACCGTCGATGTCCCGATCGCCGCTGCGTCACTGGCGCAGGCCGCGGGACGCCTGATTCGTACCGCCACCGATCACGGCGTGGTGGCGATCCTCGACCCGCGCCTGTCGAAACGTCGCTACAAGTCGCTCGTGCTGCACGGCGTGCAGCACATGCCCGAGACTTCGTCGATCGACGAAGTGCAGGAGTTCTACCTCAAGTTCAAGCGTCGGGGTGGAACCGATATCCGAGGCCGCGCGCGGTCGTGATGTAACGCGGGTCGTTCGGCGAGTCCTCGATTTTCACTCGCAACCGCCGGATGTGGGCATCTACGAGACGGCTGTCGCCGAGATAGTCGTACCCCCACACACGCTCCAGCAATTGATCGCGGCTCAACACCATGTTCGGGTGATCAGTGAACTCGACCAACAGCCGAAACTCGGTTCTCGTGAGCGGCAGTTCCTTGCCTGCTTTGGTGACGATTCCGGCCTCTCTGCGCACCTCGATGTCTGCGAAACGTGTGACGTCCGGCGAACGACCTGAGGTCTCGCGAACCAATCGCCGAAGTGCTGCCCTGATGCGGGCTGCGAGTTCTTTGGTGTTGACCGGCTTGGTCACATAATCATCGGCGCCAGCCTCGAGTCCGGCGACCAGGTCGTGCGTGTCGGTCTGGGCCGTCACGATGATGATCGGAACGTTGCTTCGCTGCCGAATCTCACGACACACCTCGAACCCGGAGATGTCAGGCAGACGCAAGTCGAGCAACACGAGGTCAGGCTGCTCCGTGGCCGCAAGCGAGAGACCCGTGCGACCATTCGGCGCCTGCAGGATGCTGTATCCCTCGTCCTCAAGCGCAAGACCGAGGGCGGCACGAATTCCTGCGTCGTCCTCGACCAAGAGTATTTGTGCCATGGCGTTGAAGTCTGCCAAACGACCGAGATTCGTTACACAAAACGCACACTTCTGCAGGGCAGCCGTCATACGGCTGCACCATTCTGGGCTCGGAGCCGGCGAGGGTCATGCTCCCCCTTGACCCCGCCGGCTCAACGTCTCGGTGCGCCATGCTGGACGGGTGCCCGCCGATACCGATGCCCCGGCTCGCAGTCTTCGAATTCGAGCGTTGCGTCCTGGACTGCGCACACGAATCGTGGCGTACTTCTCACTGGCGACGTTCATTGGAGTGGTGATCCTCAGCGTCGTGACATTTGCTGCGACGCGCAACTACCTCGTTGACAAAGCGACGTCGTCGGCGCGCGACCAAGCGATCGCGAACGCGCAACTCGTACGGACACTGGTTGGATCCAACCGTGCCGACGCAGGCGAAGTGGTGACTGGTCTCCGCACGCAGCCGAGCGGCTTCGCGGTGCTGCATCTCGGAACCGAGGATCTCTTCTATGCCCAGGCACCTTTGCGGTTCACTCAATCCAATCTGCCCACCGAGTTCGTTCGAGAGGCGCTCGCGGGGCGAAGCGGCGTGCAACGCGTGGACTTCGGAGGCCGACCCTACGAGGCGGTAGCGATCGGGATACCGGCGATTGACGCGACGTACTTCGAGATCTTTCCAATCAACGACGTCGCCGACACCCTCGGTACGATCCGGTCGACTCTCGTAGCCGCCGTGCTCGCCATCACCGTGGTGGCCGGAGTCTTGGGGTTCTTGTTCAGCGGTAACGTCCTCGTGCCGCTCCGACGAGTGACTGACGCGGCAACCACCATCGCAGAGGGTTCGCTCGCCACGCGACTTGAACCAGAGAGTGACCCCGACCTCCAGCAACTCGTCGCCAGTTTCAACAACATGGCCGACGCCGTACAGGAACGAATCGAACGCGAAGAACGTTTCGCCAGCGACGTCAGCCACGAGTTGAGGTCGCCGATCACGTCGTTGGGAGCCGCCGTCGACGTTCTCAAGGGACGCTCGGACGAACTTTCCGAACGCAACCGCCAAGCGCTCGAGATCATTGCCACGCAGGTTCGACGCTTCGACCGTACGGTGCTTGACTTGCTCGAACTCAGTCGTCTCGACGCGCGAGCCGGACAGGACAACCGCGAGGAACTGCACCTGGCGGCGCTCGTCGAGCGAATCGCGAGTCGTCACGGCTACGCCTCGGTCTTGGTCGTGTCGGACCTCGGCGACGACGATGTCGTGTTTCTCGATCGACGCCGAGTAGAGAGAATCCTGCTCAATCTGCTCGACAACGCCCGCGACCACGCTGGCGGGGCCTCGGAGATCCTGCTGAGCAGCGACGACGACGGCAACCTTCTACTCATCGTCGACGACAACGGTCCGGGCATCAGCGTGAGCGAGCGTTTGCGCATCTTCGAACGATTCGCCCGCGGCACTGCGTCGCGCAACAGCGTGGGCAGTGGGCTCGGGCTGGCAATCGTGGCCGAGCACGCGCTCGCCCTCGGTGGTCGCGCGTACGTAGACACCTCTCCGAGCGGCGGTGCGCGGTTCGTGGTGGCAATTCCCCCTGGAGCACAGCCATGACCACGGGGACGCAGCCATGAAACCGTCGGCCAGCATCCGCGTCGTAGGCATTTTTGCTTTGGCTCTCGCTGCGTGCGGGGTGCCCGAAGAAGGTCGGTTCATTCCGATTGAACAGAGCCAAGTGCCCGACGCTCTTGTGGTGACGACGACAACGGCGTCGACGACCACCACGGTCGCCATTGCACCCGAGAACACGTCGACCACCGTCGCTGACGTCTTGTACGACAGTGTCGAGCTCTATTTCGTCAGCGCGAACCGCGTCGTTCGCTCGGAACGGCGCATCGTGAGCCCGGCGACCCCCACCCAAGTGCTCGACACCCTTCTCGCTGGTCTCGACGCGCAAACCGAGAGTGCTGGTCTGCGCAGCGCCTTGCCGCGCGGCCTGACGGCGACGATCGACGTGCGTCGCGGCGTGGCGAAGATTTCATCGACCGCCCCGTTTCTCTCCGAGCTCGAACCGTCAGACCAACGACTCGCGATCGCGCAGTTGGTTCTCACGCTCACTCGTCGTCCTGGGATCGGACAGGTGATCTTCAGCGTTGATGGCGTCGACATCCAGGTGCCGCGCGGGGGCGGTGATTTGACGGCTCCAGGCGCGGCCGTCACGTACGACGACTATCTCGCCGTATTGTCGGCACGTGACTGACGCGAAACGTCAGTAGCCGAGTCTCTCAATACGGTCGGGGCGCTCCTGCCACTCGTCGTCGACGACGACGTGCAGTTCGATGTAGGCGCCTTCGGCGAGCTGTTTTCGGACGGCGGTGCCCACTTCCTTCAACATCTGGCCACCCTTGCCGATGACCATGCCTTTCTGACTCTCTCGCTCAACGACGATTTCGCAGCGAATACGCGGCCACTCGTATTCGGTCACGCGAGTCGCAATCGAGTACGGAAGCTCCTCACGCATACGATCGAGCAGCTGCTCACGCACGAGCTCGGCGACCCAGTTGGTGTCGGGCGTTTCGCGCACCACGTCGGACGGATACATCGCATCTCCCGACGGCATCTGCGCGACCAACCAATTCACGAAGGCATCCAAACCGAGGCCCTTCTTCGCAGACACCGGGAAGTACGCGGCGGCATCGAGCACCGCGAGGGCCGAAAGTTGCTTTGCGACAATCGCGTGCGATGCGACATCGATCTTGTTGAGAACGACAGCGCTCTTCTTGATGTCCATACGATCAGCGACGAAACGGTCGCCTCTGCCGAACGGCATCGTTGCGTCCACAACGAGCACCGTCACGTCGACTTCGCGCAGGGAGTCGACCGCAGTGGCGTTCACACGCTTCCCGAGGGCGGTCACGGGCTTGTGTATCCCGGGCGTATCGACGAAGACGATCTGTGCGTCTTCGCGCTGCAACACGCCCCGAACCCTTGTCCTGGTCGTCTGCGGCTTGTCGGAGACGATCGTGACCTTGCGGCCGACGACGGCGTTGATGATGCTCGACTTGCCGACGTTCGGGCGCCCGACGAGGCTCACGAACCCGCTGCGCATCCCACTTGACGCTAACCCTGCCCGTCCTCGTCCGTCTGCCAGAATCTCGTGATGCTTGATCGACGCAAATGGCTGGATCGCATGCAGCCGCAGACGTTGCAGATCGCAACCTGGCTCCTCTACATCAACGGCTTCTTTGCCCTCGTGGAGTTGATTGACGGCGGCGGCGTTCTTCACTACTTCAAAGAGCGTTATGCACTCGGCTTCGTTCTCGGCCTCGCGATCGTCGCCGCCCACGTGGCGGGTGGCTTCCTCATGGCGAACGAGCGAAAGATCGGCTGGAAAGTTTCGCTGGTCGCCGCAGCCTCTCCTTTCGTCTTGACCTACGTGGCCTACACCCAGATCGGGGCGTCACTGCGATACCGGCTGTTCGGCGGCAGCCTCTTGTCGTTCGCCTTCGACGCAGCCCTTCTGGCGCTGCTTTTGCACCGGCAGAGCCGCGAGCACCAACGAATCTGGTATCACTGAGTCATGGCAAGAACGATCATGAAGGGCGCCGATGGCGTCAAGGCGCACGTCGGGCAACATCTCGGCTACAGCGAGTACATCACCGTCACGCAGGAGATGGTCAACACCTTCGCCGACGCGACGGGCGACCACCAGTGGATCCACGTCGACGTAGAGAAGGCCAAGCAAGGTCCCTTCGGTGCACCGATCGCCCACGGCTATCTCACACTTTCGCTCGGACCATCCTTGCTTCCGCAGATTTACGGCGTCGAAGGTGCGGTGATGGGTGTGAACTACGGCGCGAACAAGATCAGATTTCCGTCGCCGGTTCCGGTTGGCTCGCGTTTGCGTGTCGGGGCGAAGCTGCTCGGTGTCGAAGACATCGCTGGCGGGGTGCAGATGACGTTGGAGGCCACCTTCGAAGTGGAGGGCGCCAAGAAGCCGAGTTGCGTCGCAGAACTGGTCTTCCGCACCTACTTCGGCTGATCGTTCAGCGGAACTGGTCGGCTACTCGAGCGAACAGTTCGAGCGTCGTCGTCTCCGGATAGTCGGCGCACCAAGGAACGAAACCGACGCATCCGAGTCCGATGTACTCGGCGATCTTTTCACTCACCTGCTCGGGAGTACCGACGAGCGAGCTCGCTTTCCACTGCTCGAGGGGATGACCCCACAGGCTTCGCGAACCGGCGGCTTCGACTTCCGCTTGTGTCTCGCGAATGAAGATCTCGGGCGACCACGTGAGCTTGATCTCATCGGGATCGCGACCGACCGCCTTGCAGTGCTCGGCCAAAATGGCCTTCTTCCGTTTGAAGTCATCGACGGTGCCGCCGAAATTCGCGTAATCGGCGTGGCGGGCCACGACTCGCAGCGTGAGTTGCTCGCCACCGCCACCGATCCAGATCGGCGGCCTCGGCTTCTGCACAGGTTTTGGATCGCAATTGCCGCGCTCCAACGTGTAGTACTTGCCGTGGTAGGTGGTTTCTTTCTCCGACCACATCGACTTCACGATCTCCACGCACTCGCGCAACATCGCGATGCGCTCCTTGGGAACCGGGAAGTCGTAGCCATAGCCCTTGCACTCGTTCTCGTACCATCCCGCGCCAATCCCCCAATCGAGGCGCCCGCCACTGATGACGTCGATCGTCGAGGTGATCTTGGCCAACAACGCTGGCTCGCGGTAGAGGTTGCAACCCACCATCTGGCCGAGGCGAATCCGTGAGGTGCGTTGGCTGATGGCAGCGATCGTCGTCCAGCACTCGAACACGGCCTCATGTGCGGGTTTCGGCACGTTGTGGAAGTGGTCGTACACCCAAATCGAATCGAAGCCCAGCTTCTCAGCGAGTAGCGCGATCTCGACGGCCTTGGCCCACTTCGCCTGGTCATCGGGAATACTGACGAGCTCCATCTTCCAGCCTTGCGGCATGAAGACTCCGAATATCGGTGTGGTCATAGGGGCAGATCTCCTGTCGCGCTCTTGGTGGTTCCGAAATCTTTGTATGCGGCAATCGTTCGTTGCGCTATCCGCATTTGGTGGATCTCGTCGGCACCGTCGGCGAACCGACTCCAACGCGCCTGCTGGAGCATGTGCGCGAGCGGCGTGTCGGTCGAGTAGCCGAGCGCACCGTGCACCTGGATCGCGCGGTCCACGATCTGCCAGAGACTGTTGGCGACGAAGTGCTTTGCCATCGAAACCTCGGAAGTGAACGGCAGACCCTTTTCAATCTTGAACGCGGCGTGCAGCACCATCAGCTTGCACTGGTAGAGCTCCATCGCCGAATCGGCAATGAGCCATTGGATGCCCTGCTTCTCCGCCAGCAGGGAGCCGTGCGAGAAACGGTTGAGGGCACGATCGACCATCATGTCGAGCGCGGTTTCCGCTTGGCCGATCCAGCGCATGCAGTGGGCCAGGCGTGCCGGTCCGAGTCGGTACTGGCCGAGCAAGTGGCCCTGGCCTCGGCCACCGAGCATCTGCGATTGGTGCACGCGCAGATCCTTGATCTCGATCTCGCAGTGGTTGTGACCACCTGACATCGTCTCGATGTCGCGCACGATATTGAAACCTTCGCTCGGAATGTCGACGATGAAGCACGAGTTCGCCGCCTGCGGAATGTCGGGGTTTTCCTCGGTACGTGCAACGAGCAACGCGAACTGGGCGCCGCGTGCACCGGAAATGAACCACTTGTGGCCGTTGATCACCCACTCGTCACCGTCTTGGTACGCGTGCGTGCGGATCAGCGTCGGATCACTTCCGGCAACCTCTGGCTCGGTCATGGCGAAGCACGAGCGGGCTGTGCCTTCGCAGAGCGGACGAAGGTACTTCTCCTTTTGCTCAGGTGTCGCCCAGTGCAGGAGGGTGTGCTGGTTGCCCTCGTCGGGTGCCTGGGCGTTCAGGACGAACGGACCGATGCTGACTTTGGCTGCCTCCGCCGATACCGCCGCCATGGCGGTCGGACCGAGGCCCATGCCGCCCCATTCCGGCGGCATGTGCGGCAGCCAAAGCTTCGCTTCGTTGCGCGCCTTGGCACGAAGTTCGACGATGGCCTTCACCACCTGCTTCCGCTCATTTTGGTCGGTCGCTTCCCATCGCGGACGAACTTCTTCGTCCATGAACGAGCGAACTCGCAGCCGAACGTCTTCCACCTCCGGCGGAAAGGTGAAGTCGATCATGCGACCACCGTAGCCTTGCCGTGATGGCTGGCACGCAGCGAAGTTGGGACACTCCTTCGCTTCCGACAGGCGACGACAAGGCGCGTGCGGTGCGGGAGATGTTCGACACCATCGCGCCGCGTTACGACCTCGTCAACAGGATCATGACGTTCCGTCTCGATGTCCGATGGCGTCGAAAGACCGTGGCAGCCCTCGGGTTGGCTCCCGGCTCGCGCGTGCTCGACCTGGCTAGCGGCACCGGAGACTTTTGCCGAGAGTTGCTTCACCAGGGTTATCGGCCGCTGAGCTTCGACTTCTCGTTCGGGATGCTTTCCGCCGACACCAGCGGCTCGCCTCGCACGCAGGCCGATGCATTGCAGCTGCCCGTCCGAGATGCAGCGGTCGACGGGGTGACTTGCGGATTCGCGCTGCGCAATTTCGTCGAGCTTTCGACCTTCTTCACGGAACTCGCGAGGGTGACTCGACCGGGCGGTCGAATCGCCTTGCTCGACGTGTCGGTTCCTACGAACCGTTTGGTGCGCGCCGGCAACTCCGTGTATTTCGGCAAGATGGTGCCGTTCATCGGCGCCATCTTCTCGGATCGGGCGGCATACCGCTACCTGCCTCGAAGCGTTTCGTATCTCCCCTCATCCTCGAGGCTCGTGCAGATGCTCCGGGATGCGGGATTCACTGACGTGCAACATCGGCAGCTCTCCGGAGGGCTCACACAGCTGCTGACTGCGACGCGGGCATGACAGGCACGCCACGAAGGACGGTGAACCCGTGACTTCCGTGTTCGTCACACGTCCACTACGTGACCTCATTGACGCGGATCTTGATTTGAACGACGTAGCCGGCGAGGACGGCCTGCTCTTCGTGCGCGACGGCGCAGGCTTCGCGGGCATCGGCGAAACGATGCGTGTTCCGCTGGCGAAAGCAAGCGCCTATCTCGCAACAACGACGTGCGACAGCTCTGTCGACCATCTCGGCACCCGCGGTATGGCATTCGGCTGGCATCCGTTCGACGGTCAGGGCGGACAGGCCATCGTGCCCGCGGTCATCGTCGGAAAGGCAGCCGGATTCCAGCCTTGGGTGACGTTCGAGAAACATCGGGAGGCCGAAACGGTCGCGCTCTTGATGCAACGTCAGAAGGGAATCGAGAGAGATCCCACTGTTGCTTCGGCTAGCACGACGTATCGCGTGAGGCCGGGCGTCGAGGTGGCAACGTACCTGCGTGCCGTCGAAACGGTGCGTGACGCCGTGCGTCGGGGCGAAATCGCCAAAGCGGTCATCGCGCGCGACGTCGTCGTCGAATCCTCGGAACCGATTTCCGTCCACACATTGCTCAAGCGACTGAAAGCGTCGTTCGGTTCCAGTTACCGGTACAGCATCGACGGTCTCGTCGGAGCATCACCCGAGCTGTTGGTTGAACGGCGCGACGATGTCGTGAGCAGCTTGCCCCTCGCCGGCACATGTCCCCGCACGGGAAATCCCGTGCAGGATGCCGACTTGGCCAACCAGCTGCGTGCGAGCGCAAAGAATCAGCTCGAGCATCGCGTCGTAATTGACATGGTGCACGACGCGCTCTTGCCCTGGTGCTCGTACCTTGACTGGCAGCCCGAGCCGGAGGTGATCGCCGTAGCCAACGTGCAACACTTGGGGACCCGCATCGAAGGTCGCCTCTCGCAACCGTTGCCCGACGTGATCGAGCTCGTGAACGCGTTGTCGCCCACTCCGGCGCTCGGAGGGCATCCGCGCGAAGCAGCGCTCAGACTGATCGCGGCCACCGAGGGTCTGAATCGCGGTCGCTACGGAGGTGCCGTCGGATGGTGCGACGCGCACGGCAATGGCACGTGGGCCGTCACCATCCGTTGTGCCGAGTTGTCGACCGATCGTCGAACGGCGCGCCTGTTTGCCGGTGGAGGAATAGTCGCCGACAGCGAGCCCTTGAGCGAGCTGGCCGAAACCCAGGCGAAGTTTCAGGCGATGCTCGCAGCCATCGTCCGCCCGTAGGGGTCGAGCTACGAGGCGCCCCTGACCGCCTCAATCACAGCGCGATGCAGGTCGTCGTGCTTGGCGACGTTCGCATCGCGATTCGTACGAGCGACGATGACTCTCGGACCGCGAACTTTGAGCGCGGCCGTGAGCTCTTTCGTGGACGTCACCGCCTGGGTGTCGATTCCGTGCGCTCTGCCCAGCATCAACAGATCGACGTCGTGCGGGGTGCCGAAGAGTTGCTCGAAGCGCTGTTCGCCCAGCGTCGATCGCTGGGGCAGGAACGAAAAGATGCCTCCCCCGCGATTGTCAACCACCACGATTCGCAGATCGACGGCTCGTTCGCGGAGAGCCAGCAAACCGTTGGTGTCGTGCAGGAATGCGACGTCACCGATGAGCAGACCGGTGACGCCTCGGTTCGACAGTGCCGCACCAACTGCCGTGGACGTCACGCCATCGATGCCATTGACTCCCCGATTCGACATCACTCGAACTCGTTGACAGGACCCGCCGTACCACTCCACGTCGCGGATCGGCATCGAAGACGACACCACGAGTTGCGATCCTTCCGGCAAGCCGGCAACGACGGCTCGCGCCACACCAGGCTCGCTCAACACCGCCTCATCATCGAGCAGTTGCGCGAACACGCTGCGAGCACGACTCTCCGCTTCCCTCCACTTCGTTTCCCACTCAGGCGATGCCGAGTCGACGACCCCCAGCAAATCACGACACAGGCCCGCAGCGTCTGCGACCACGTGCATCGAAGTCAGACGATCCGGATCGATCAACGAGGGTGAGGCAGTGACGCTCGTAACCTCGGCACCTGCTTCGCGTAACCACGCATTGAACACCTTCGATGCGGGCAGAGCACCGAATCGAAGCACCGATTGCGGACGAAACTCACTCGCCAGCGCCGTGTCGCGCAGCCAGGCGTCGGCATGACGAATCGCCAGTGAGTCGTCGCCGCGTGCGCCCCCAAGAGGGTCGGCAATGACGGGCCACCGTAACCTCGCCGCAAGGGCCATGACCGATCCTGAGTCTGGACTTCCCGAACCCGCCACGATGAGGCCGTGCTTGCCGCTCAAGCGAGCAGCCAACTTTGCCAACGTCTCAGTGCCGACGACCGCAGGCTTCGCCAGCTTGGGCGCTCGCGAATCGCGGGGCGGAAGCGATCGGGTGATGCCGACGAGTGGCTCACGAAACGGCAGGTTCACATGAACCGGCCCCGGCTTCGAGCCCTTCGAAGCGAAGAACGCCCGTCGGGCAAGTTCTCGCCAGTCGCCGGATCGTTCGTCATCCGCTACTCCCGTGTCGATGAATGTGCGAGCGGACGAGCCATACAACTGCCGTTGGTCGATCGTCTGAGGGGCTCCGACTCCTTGCAACTCCGGCGGTCGATCAGCGGTCAGCACGATGAGCGGCACCTCGGCGTATGAGGCCTCCACGACGGCTGGATGAAAATTGACCGCTGCCGTACCCGACGTGCAGAGCACCAGTGCCGGAGCGCCCGTTGCCTTCGCCGCACCCAAGGCCGCGAAGGCGGCGCTTCTCTCGTCGTGGAACACCTCGACAACCAGACGCGAATCCGCCGCTATCGCCAACGCCATCGGGGTTGATCGCGACCCGGGAGCCACGATGGCTACCCGGACGCCCAGCTCGCACCACTCGTCGACGAGCGCCGCGCAGAACGTGGCGGTCACATCGGCCGATTGCATGCCTCTATCGTGGCAGCAATGCGGGTGGAAATTGCTTCTGATCTCGTCTGCCCCTGGTGCTACATCGGCAAACGCCGGTTCGAGCGCGCGGTATCGCAGTTGCGCGAGGAAGGTGTGACCATCGACCTTGACGTCCGATACCGAGCGTTCCTGCTCGACCCGACAGCTCCGCTCGGTGAACCGACACCCGTCAAGGACGCGTACGCCAAGAAGTTTGGGGGCACCGCGCACGCCGAGCGCATCTTGGCCAACGTGACTGCGGTAGCAGCGCAGGAAGGCATCGAGTTTCGAATGGATACCGCCATCCGTGCCAACACGTTGCCAGCCCACCGTTTGTTGAAATTCGTCGAGAACGTCACCCCTTCACTGCAGGGCGAAGTCAACGAGTCGATCATGCGGGGCTACTTCTGCGAGGGTCTCGACATCTCTCGCGACGAAACGCTTCGGCGATGCGCGGAACGGGCCGGGTTTTCCTTCGAGAAGAACGTTGACTTGTCAGACGCAACCTTGACGGCGCAGGTCGAGCAAGATGTGCGCTGGGCGTCCGACCGGGACATCACCGCGGTGCCGACCTTCGTCGTCAACGACTCGCTGGTCGTACCAGGCGCGCAAGACGCCGACACGTTCGCGCGGCTCATCCGAAGAATGGTCGCACGTTGAGCCAAGTGACTTCTGAACCGAAGCTGGGAAGCGAACAGGTCGGAAACGGGCGACATCGCATCGTGATGGTTCATGGTTTCACGCAGACGCGTGCGTCGTGGCGTCAGTCCGCCGGGAGCCTCGTCTCGACACTTCCCGATACGAACTGTCTCTTGGTCGATCTCCCGGGCCACGGCCAGTCGTCGACGGTTTCCGCCGATCTCTCCGACAGCGCTCGTCTTCTCGCGGCGGTCGGCGGTCGAGCGGTGTACGTCGGGTATTCGCTCGGTGCACGGGTCGTGCTGCAGCTGATGGCCGATCAGCCCGACGTCGTCATGGGAGCAGTCTCCGTGAGCGGAGCCGCCGGAATCGCGGACGACACCGAGCGAAGAGCGCGCGCAAGTGCCGACGACGAACTGGCTCGACGAGTGGAGACAATCGGCGTTGCTGCGTTTCTGCGCGAGTGGCTGGCGCAGCCGATCTTCGCCTCGCTGAACCCCGCGCAGGCCATGGTCGACGAACGCCTCACCAACACGGCAGGGGGCTTGGCCGACAGCCTTCGGCGATGCGGACAAGGACGCCAACGGTCGTTGTGGAACGAACTTTCCTCGTTCGATCGGCCGTTTCTCGCAGTCGCCGGCGCGCACGATCTCAAATATGTCGACATTGCCCGTCGTCTCGCGGGCGTGGTACGCCACGGATCACTGGCAGTCATCCCCGAGTGCGGACACAGTGTCAACTCCGAATCCCCCGCCGAGTTGGCTGCCGAGATTGCGAAGTGGTATCGCCTCGTCGTGTCCGGCTAGCCGAGCAGGATCCCCGTCGAGTACAGCAGGCCGACAACGAGCTGCGCTCTCGAAGTCATTCCCAGGGCGCTAACGAGGTCGCGCGGACTCGAAGCGGTGCGCACCGTCGACACCGCCGGCAACGAGGCGAGCAGTCCGACAAGCCCGAGGAGCGCTAGCGGCACCTCGCGGGCTGCGAGCAGCATCATCGTGCCTGCCGCCACGTAGCACCCCGAGTACAACGTTCGCGACCGAGCGTTGCCGAGACGCACGGCAAGCGTCATCTTGCCGCTCAGACGATCGTTCTCGATGTCGCGGATGTTGTTGACCACCAGCAAGGCGACGGCAAGAAACCCCGACACCGCACCGGACACCACGGCGAGTAGCGAGACTTCTTCTGTGGTCACATAAGACGTGCCGGCAGTCGCGAGCAGACCGAAAAAGACGAAGACGAACACCTCGCCGAGCCCCGCATAGCCGTACGGTCGCGGCCCTCCCGTGTACGTCCACGCTGCGACGATGCTCGCCAAACCGACCGCGATCAACCACCATGTCGTTTGCGACGCGAGGAACAACCCCGCGACAGTCGCCACTCCGAACGACAAGAATGCAGCGTTCTTGACTGCGGCCGCCGACGCAACACCGGAACCTACGAGCCGCATCGGGCCGCTCCGCCTGGCGTCGGTGCCGCGAATTCCGTCGGAGTAGTCGTTGGCAAAATTCACTGCAATCTGGAGCGCGATGCTCACGATCAGGGCGGCAGCTGTCCTGGAGGCGAATTCGGCATCGACATCTACGCTTCTCGAAGCGACGCATGCGCCAATCGCGACAGGGACGACTGCGGCAGACAACGTACGCGGACGAGCACCACTCACCCACTGCGCGACGCTCGTCATCGCTCACGCACGATAGTGCTTGCCTCGCAATAGCGTGACCACTGTGACGCGACTGGTCGCACTCGACCTGCCCGCAGGCGACTCCTTTCTTGCGGCATTGCGCGACGCTTGGTCGCACGGTCATGTCGCCCTTCCGCTTGACCAGCGAATGCCGGCTGGCACGCGACGTCGCCTTGCGGCCGAGTTGGGTGCTGACGAGATCGTGGGAATCAGCGGTCGTGACAAGGTGACAGACCAGACAAATGACTTGGTGGCGCTACAGCCCGACGATGCCATCGTCATCGCAACGAGCGGCACGTCCGGTCGTCCGAAAGGCGTGATCCATACCCACGCGTCCTTGCGCGCGCACGCCGTGGTCGTCGGCGAACGTCTCGGGCTGTCGGCCGAGGATCACTGGTGGCTGTGCCTTCCGCCCGCACACATCGGCGGCTTCGGCGTGGTGTCGCGAGCGATGCACTTCGGGTCACGGCTCACCGTTGCCCCGTCTGTGGACGACAGCGCGATCGCCGAAGCCGTTTCACGAGGTGCCAACCGCACTTCGGTGGTGCCAACCCTGCTCGCCCGACACGACTTCAAAGCCTTCACCACAGTGCTCGTTGGTGGCTCGCGCAGCGCTTCACTTCCCGAGAACGCCGTCTCTACCTACGGTCTTACTGAGTCCTGCGGCGGGGTCGTCTACGACGGTGTTCCGCTCGCAGGCGTCGACTTTCGCGTCGTCGAAGGCGAGATCCAGTTGCAAAGCCCGACGATTGCTCGTTCGTACCGCCACGGACCGTTGAACCTGTCTGACGGATGGCTGCGAACCGGGGATCTGGGGCAGCACAGAGACGGGCGACTCGTGGTCGAGGGGCGTGGTGACGACATGATCATCACCGGCGGGTACAAGGTGTGGCCCCACGTGGTGGAGCAGCGACTGCGCGAGCATCCGCTTGTCGCCGACGTCGTCGTTCGTGGAGTGCCCGACGCAGAGTGGGGTTCGCTCGTATGCGCGTGGGCGGTGCCACGGACGCGCACGCACGCCCCGACACTCGACATGCTCCGCGGCCACGTGAAGGAATCGCTCGCCGAGTACTGCGCACCCCGCCGTCTCGTGCTCGTCGAGGACATTCCGCGTTCTGCCATCGGCAAAGTGCTCACCTCCGAGCTGCCGTCGTGAACGCCACGCCACGATCCGTCAAGTCACCGCTCGGCGGAGCCTTCTGGCGTCTCTTCAGTGCATCTACCGCGTCGAACCTTGGTGACGGCATGGTCGCAGCCGCTGCACCGCTCTTGGCCCTGACTCTCACGGATGATCCGCGCATGCTGAGCGCAGTCAGTTTCGCGTCGATGTTGCCGTGGCTGGTGCTCACGCTTCCTGCCGGTGTCTTCATTGATCGGCACCAACGACGCACGATCATGGCCACGGCCAATTTTGCGCGCGCGGCGCTATTCGCGTTGCTTGCCGCTCTCGTGCTGTCGAACCAGATCAACATCTGGCTGCTGCTTCTGGTGGTGCTGTGCCTCGCCGTCGCCGAAGTCATGTTCGACATGTCGTCTCAAGCGTTCCTGCCTGCCATCGTGGACCCCGACCAACTCGAGCGAGCGAACGGGCGGCTCTATGCCGCGGAGGTAGCGGCGAATTCGTTCGTCGGGCTGCCGTTCGGAGCGTGGCTCTTCGTGGTGGCGGCATCTGCACCGTTCGGGATACAGGCGCTCGCCCTCGCGCTCGCCGCCTATCTGATCGCCTCAATACGCCGAACTCCCCCGAGCTCGGCGGCACAGACCGTACGCGCCGACTTCATCGCCGAGTTGCGCACGGGAATCGTGTGGCTGTGGAAACATCCGCTGCTCCGGTTGCTCGCGTTGATGCTCGGTGCGGCGAACATGTGCCACATGTTCGCCCAGTCGATCTTCGCCAAGTACGTTCGCGACGAACTCGGCCTCGGACCCCGAGGGTTCGGGCTGTTGCTGTCGGCATCAGCAGTCGGATCGATCATTGGCGGCCTCGTCGGCAGTCGGATCGCCCGCCGTCTGGGGCAGTCGGCGGCGATCGTGCTGGCTTACGTGATGTTCGCGTCGCTCGAGCTGCTGCCGTGGGCCTTCCCGCAAGTGTGGTCCGTTCTGGTCGCCGGCGTCCTGATGGCCGTCTTCGGCACGGTGTGGAACGTGCTCACCGTCAGCCTGCGACAGCGTCTCATTCCAGCCGAGTTGTTCGGCCGGGTGAACAGCGTCTACCGGTTCTTGGGGACGGGCACTTCGGCCATCGGCGCGCTGATCGGCGGACAGATCGCGTTCCACTTTGGCCTGCGCGCGACTTATCTGGCATCGGCCGTCACTCTCGGTGTGGTGTTGCTCTTCGGTGCGCCGCGTCTGTTGCGCAACGCGAGAATCTATATGGCGCCGGAGCGGACTCCCGCACCGCCGTCGATCACGTAAGTCTCTCCAGTGATCCAACTGGCCTTGTCCGAGGCGAGGAACAACGCCAGGTTCGCGATGTCGTCCGGTTCGCCGAGGCGCTTCGTCGGCAACTGACCGGCCAAACGCTCGCCGAAGTTGTCGACCAACACTGCCGCGAAGTCGGTCTTCACCAGACCAGGCGCGATGCCCACGACGCGGGTCGGCCCGAGTTCGCCCGCCAATTGACGCGTCATGTGGATGAGCGCCGCTTTCGTCAGGTTGTAAACGCCGAGGTAGCCCTCTGCGCGCAAGCCACCGACCGACGCGATGTTGATGATGACTCCCGGATGCGTCTTCAGGTGCGCTTCCCACGCCGCCTTGCACCAGAAGAGCGGTCCGCGCAGGTTGACCTGGAACGTCTTGTCGTAGCGCGACTCGTCGATCTCGAGCGTCGGCCCCATGTAGGGGTTCGTCGCGGCGTTGTTCACGAGAATGTCAAGACCGCCGAATCGCTCGATAGTCGCCGACACACAGGCTTGGCCCGCGCTCACGTCGCCGGCGTTCGCTGCGAAGATCTCCACTTCACCGACCATCTCCTTGGCCGCTGCACGCAACGCGTCTTCCTTGCGGGATGTGATCATGACTTTTGCGCCGGCAGCAGCGAACTGCGCGGCGATGGCTTTGCCGATTCCGCGCGAGGCCCCGGTGACGAGCGCGACTTTTCCTTTGAGCGAGACTTCCATGTGGGGAACCCTAGCCTTCGGCACTGACCGTTTCCGCTTCGGGAACGAAGCGAACCAGCTCGATACGCCGACCGTCGAGTTCCTCCACCGAAAGCCTGAAACCGTTCTCGGTGACACTGTCGCCGATCCGCGGCATACGGCCGATCAGACCGAACAAATATCCGCCGATCGTGTCGTACTCCTCGTGGGAGATCTTCGTGCCGAGTCGCGCATTGACGTCGTCCAAGCTGACGGCGCCTTCGATGAGGAAGACACCGTTAGCTTGCGGGCGGAATCTCGAGTCGGCGTCGTCGTGTTCGTCGCCGATCTCGCCGACCAACTCCTCGAGACAGTCCTCTAGCGTGACGATGCCGCTGAACGCGCCGTACTCATCGGCGACGATCGTGAGGTGGAACTGCGACCTTTGCATCTCGCGCATGAGTTCTGCCACTGACTTGCCCTCCGGCACCACGTGGGCTTCACGCATGATCTCGCTCACGCGGATGCCGCCCTTGCCCTCACGTTCAAGCCTCATCAAATCCTTGGTGTTGACGGTGCCTGCCACGTCGTCGATGTCGTCGTCATCGGTTCGGATCACCGGCATGCGGCTGAACTGATGTTCGAGCGCGATTTCTAGGGCTTGCGAAACCGTCTCGGTGTCTTGCACCGTCACGACGTTGCCGCGCGACTGCATGATCTCGCGCACCACCGTGTCGCCGAATTCGATGACGGATTCGATGAGTTCCTGCTCCTCGACTTCGATGACGGAGTCCTTTGCTGCGGCCTCGACGATTCCAAGGAACTCGGTTTCGCTGATGAACGGACCCTGCTCGAGATCGCGACCCTTCACGATGAGGTTGGTGACACGTATCAGCGCGTTCGACGCCACTCGAAGCGGCCAGAACGCCGTGAGAGCAGAAACGAGCGGCGCGGTCATCGTCGCTCCCCGGACGGAGTACAGCACGGCATAGGTCTTCGGCACCGCCTCGGCGAGAACGAAGAACAGCAGCACGTTGAGCGCGACACCGATCACGACGCCCGGAGCACCGAACAGTCGGTTAGAGACCACGCCCGTGAGCGTCGCTTGCACCGTCTGGAGAATGTTGACGGTCAGCAACAGCGGATTCACCCACTTCGTGGGTTCGCTGGCGAGTCGAACGAGCATCGCCCCGCGCTTGTGACCCTCTTGTTGCAACGCCTCGGCCTTCTGTTTCGTGATTCGCGACAGCGACATCTCGGCTAGCGCAAGCAGGGTGAGCACGACAAGAAGCACGCCGATACCGACCAGGATCCATACGTCGGCGGTCGTCAGAGTCACTGCGGTGAGCGCCATGATCTCAGTATCCCTGCGTGAAAACCGCGGGCGCGGCCCCGCGCCAGTGCAGTTGCTCAAGCAAGTCTTTCTCGCGAGTTCTCATGCGGGAGGCGTTCGCCTCATTGTCATGGTCGTAGCCCAGCACGTGCAGCACGCCGTGCGTCACGAGAAGTGCGAGCTCGTCGTCCAACGTGCCTGCGTGCGAGTGAGCCTGGTCGTTCGCAACTGCGGGGCACACCACGACGTCACCGACGAGCAGCGGCAGTTCGCCCGGCTCGGTGCGGGCGATGACCGGCGTGGACGACCGCGCCGTGGGACCGGCCGCCCTCGAGTTGTCCGCCAGGTCGATCGGGAACGCGAGAACATCCGTCGGAGAGTCGCTGCCCATATGCACACGATTCATCTCCGCGATTGCGGCACGCGACACGAAGAGCAGTGCCATCTCGGACTGTCCGCGCACGCCTTCGGCCTGCAGCACGCCAGAGGCAAGTTGCTGCCAGCGGGTCAGGTCAAGCTCCACATCCGTCTGTTCGTTCGTCACGAACACTTCCACCGATCCGTCGCCACCAACGCGGCGCGGAGCAGATGAGCGGGGGCGATCAATCACGGCGCTTGCCGGCACGGATTCGTGCCGCTGCCTGCTCGCCCGAGCGTTCGTACGCCGCGACGATGTCGGCGACGATCTTGTGCCGGACGACGTCGCCGTAGTCGAGATGCACGAACGTGAGTCCTTCGATGCCGGTCAGCACCCTCTCCAAACCGGCGAGTCCGCTGCGTCCATCCGGTACGTCTACCTGGGTCGTGTCGCCGGTGACGACGACTTTCGAACCGAACCCGATGCGCGTGAGGAACATCTTCATCTGCTCGGGTGTCGTGTTTTGTGCTTCGTCGAGAATGATGAAGCTGTTGTTCAAGGTTCGCCCGCGCATGAATGCGAGCGGTGCCACTTCCACCACTCCCCGTTCAAGGTATTTCTGTGCGTGCTCGGCACCCACCATGTCGTGCAGCGCGTCGTAGAGCGGACGCAGGTACGGGTCGATCTTCGCCATGAGATCGCCGGGCAAGAACCCCAGTCGCTCGCCCGCCTCGACGGCCGGACGCGTGAGAATGATGCGATTGACGGTCTTTGCGTGCAGTGCTTGCACTGCCATCGCCACCGCGAGCCAGCTCTTTCCGGTTCCCGCCGGCCCCAACGCGAACGTAATGACGTGCTGGGCGATCGCATCCACGTACCTGCGCTGGCCGGCGGTCTTTGCGCGAACCGGTCGACTCTGCCCCACTTTCACGATGTCGGCCGTGAGCACCGAACTCGGGCTCACGTCTGCACGAACCATGTCGATCACGCGTTTCAGCACCACTGCATCCAGGTGCTCGCCTCGTTGCAACAACTCAGACAGCTCCTCGAAGAGCTTCCCGACGATCTCTGCTTCCTCGCCTGACGCCGAAATCTCATTGCCGCGGACCGTGATCAGAGTGCGCCCGAACGATTGCTCAACCAAGCGGAGAAGCTCGTCGCGCTCACCAAGGAGAGCCGACATCAGGTGTGCGCCGGGCACGACGACGGTGGTGGTAGCCGAAGCGACGCTCATGTCGCAGGGGTACTCATAACCTCCTTCAGGTTATCCCCGTCGCCACGTTCGTCGTCCCGCAAAGCACGCGTGAAATCAAGGGCAAAGAAACGTTGGCTGGAGAGCGGCACGAGCTGCACTTCGCCGACGATACGCGCCATGCGCAGCATCAGCTCTGCCGCTCCGCGCTCGTCAGTCGGTTGGTGTGATTCCGGCAGATCAAAGACGAGCAGTGCGCCATCCCGTGCCTCAGCCGCCAGCGCTTCTTTCGCGAGGGCGATGTTCGCCCCGCGAATCTCCACGTCGGAGTCGACGACGACCCACATCACGTAGTGCACGAGACCCTTGCGCATGCGCTCGGCGTGGTTGCGTTTGAAGTAATCAGGATTCAGCCATCGGGTCGACGTTATGTCCGTCGCGATCAGCGTCATCACTACGGGGCGGTCACCATCCCACACCACCCACACGCGGTTCGTGGAATTGAGCAAGCATTCGTCGAACTCTGACCGGTTGACGAGCTCCGTGAATGGGTGCAACGGGTTGTTGGCGTAGGCACGACGGTAGAACTCCCACAACCGATCACGCAGATCGGCATCGCCAAGGCGCGTGTGGCGTGTGATGAACATGCGGCTCCAGTGCAGGGTGACTCGTCACCCGAGGTCGTTGACCTCCGCCCGTAAACAACGTACCGAATGCGAGTCGCTGAATGGCGGATTTACTACGGTGGTCACGGTGATGTTCGCGTGACGGAACGCACGCTGGAACGGGCTTCGTGGTCGATTCTCAGCCTCGGAGTTGTGCTCGTTGTCGTGCAAGTTGCGACCCAGAATGAGCAGGCCGGCGACCTCTTCTATGGCCTGGCCGCCGCGGTTGTGCTCGTCGCCACGATCGCCTCCGCCCGCTGGAACACGCTTGACCGGAGGATTCTCATCGGTTTCATCGTCATCGCAGCGGCGGTCGTCTCGGGGCAGACGCTGTCCGATGCCTCGCGCAGCTTGACGGAGCACGTGGTGGCCGAAGCGTTGTTTTTGGTGGTCCAGGTGACACTGATCATCGGTCTGCTCATCGTCGTGCAGCGACGAATCGGGCGCGAGCCGTTGAGCATTCTGGCCGACGCCTCGATTCTCGCTCTTGGCGCATGGCTGGTGATGTGGATCGCCGTCGTGCGCGCGTTGTTCGAGACATCCAGCGACGAACCAGCGGTCGTGCTGCTGCGCGGCATCACGTTCTCGCTTTCGGCCATCGTGCTGTTCTTGCTCGCCACGCTGCTCCTCGGCGACTCGGACAACGGCACGGTGGTCTGGCTGGCGAGCACCGCGATCGTGTCGTCGTTGCTGGGCGACGTGCTGTGGGCATTGCACAATTCGTCGAACGTCGATGTCTCTTTGGCATCTCGCAATGCGCCGTACGTGTTGGCTTTGTGCGCTGCCGCCGCGACCCTGCTGCATCCCGGAGCCCGTCAACTCACCGCTCAGGGTGCACATCGCTCCTCGAGACCGATCGCGGGTCGTCTGGTTCTGGTGACTGCCGGGCTCGTGGTACCGATCGCCGTGTTCGCCGCTACCGACGCGGTCGACACGCAGGATCGCTTCGTGCGCAGTACGTCCCTCATGGTCCTGGCTCTCGCTGTGCTCACGCGCGTGGTGCTCTCGGTTCGTTCGAACGCCCAATTGCAGGCCCGCCTCATCAACAGCGCACAAACCGACGCCCTCACCGGGTTGCCGAATCGCAGCCTGATGTTGGAGCACGTCGAGACCGCATTGCGCACGGCATGGCGCGACGACCGGCAACCGACGGTGCTCTTCATCGACGTCGACCGATTCAAGAACATCAACGACAGTCTCGGGCATTCCGCCGGTGACGACGTCTTGATCGCCGTCGCCGAACGTCTGCGCATGGTGCTGCCCAGCCACTGCGTGGTCGGTCGTATCGCGGGCGATGAATTCGTCGTATTGGATCCCCAATCGAAGGGTCCGGGCGAAGCCATGGTGCTCGCCGACCGAGTGCTCGAGTCGTTCCACGAGCCTCTCGCCCTACGACAAGGCGACGTCTTCGTTTCTGCGAGCATCGGTGTTTCCACGTACCGGCCCTCGGTCACCAACAGCGGCGACGACTTGCTGCGGCACGCGGATACCGCGATGTACCGCGCCAAGGAGTCAGGGCGCAATTGTGTGGCGATCTTCGACGAGTCGATGCTCGCCAGCGTCACACAGCGACTCGCCGTCGAAACCGCGCTTTACCGCGCGCTCGAGCGACGAGAGTTACGACTCGTCCACCAGCCGATCATCGACGTCGCGCTCGGCGAAGTGGTCGGCTTCGAAGCTCTCATGCGCTGGGATCGCGATGACGGCGGAACGGTCTCCCCCGCCGAATTCATTCCGATCGCCGAAGAGACCGGAATCATCGTTCCGATCGGTTCGTGGGCGCTGCTCGAGGCTCTCACTCATCTGAGCGAATGGATCGCGGCAGGCGTCTGCCCGCGCGACGCCACCATGGCGGTCAACGTCTCGCCGCGCCAGTTGAGCGACCCGAACTTCGTGAACGTCGTGAGCGAAGCTCTCACCCGGGCCCATGTGCCCGCAAAGCAACTGTGGCTCGAGGTCACAGAAGGCGTCATGATCGCCCAACCCGACCAAGCGCTCGCCGCGTTGACGAAGCTCGGCGAACTCGGGGTTCGAGTTGCGATCGACGATTTCGGCACCGGCTATTCGTCGCTGTCGCTGTTGCAGAGGTTTCCCATCCATCGACTCAAGATCGACCGAACCTTCGTACACGGGGTGGCAGACGACGATGACGCGCGGGCGTTGGTTCGCACCATCATCGCCATGTGCGAGTCGATGAGTCTCGACATGGTCGCAGAGGGCGTCGAAAGCGTGCGTCAGCTGCAGGCGCTGAGCGACATGCGCTGCCTGAAAGCACAGGGTTATCTCATCAGCCACCCGGTGCCGCCAGAGTCGATGGCAAGCACCGTCGCCGCCATCAACGACATCGGACCGTGGCCCCGCACCAGACGGCCGTAATCATCTTTTCAACGCATGGCGCTATCGAGCGTTCGCAGTGTGTCGCTGCACTCTGCAGCTGAGCACACCGCGGCGACGTACCCGTCGGGTCGCACGAAAACGACGTCTGCGCCGTAGGTGAGATCGCGATCGGCTCGCCGAACAACGTGCGGTATCCGCCACTCAGAGAGCGAGCCCCCATCAACCGACGCATCGATAGCCAGCAACACCAAGAAAGAACCGGCGTCGTAGTCGGTGAACCGGTGCCACTGCGAGTAGATCGTGCCGCGGTGCTCGCTCGAGCCGGCGACGACCCCGTTTTCGTAGGCGACTCGTCGTCGAGAGCCGCCATAGCCTGCCGACTCGCTCACACCGTGACTGCTTCGACCGGCGAGTTGGTCGATCAAGCGACCCGTCTCGACCGACTGTTCGACAGTCGCACGAGCACCCGGGATTCGCTCGCTCGAATACGTGTCGAGCAGGCGAGCAGAAGACAGTCCTTGGCGCAGGTACGCCAGCTTCCAGCCAAGGTTGAATGCGTCTCGCATGCCGGAATTGAGTCCCTGCCCCATGAACGGCGGCATCTGATGGGCAGAGTCGCCGGCCAAAAAAACACGACCCTGGTTCATCGACTCCGCGACCACCGCGTGAAAGCGATACGCCGCCTTGCGGACGATGCTCGCCTTCTCCGGGCCGGTCCACGGTCGCAGCAGGCTCCAGAGACTCGACTCTTCGCACATGGCTTTCGGATCTTCGCCCGGCTGAAGTTGGAATTCGAAACGGTAGTAGTCCCCGAATCCGCTCACCAACGTGGTCGGGCGCCGGGCATCGCACACTTGGCGGGTGACATCCGGGAGTCCGGACGTGGCCCGATCACGCAACAAGAGATCGACGACCAACCAGTCCTGATCGAATCCCAAGTCCTGCAGTGCGATTCCCAGCGATTTGCGAATGACGCTCGATGCCCCGTCACAGCCGACGAGATAGTCGGCTTCGACGACTGTGCCGTCGTCAAGAGTCACCCGAACGGCGTCAGATTCCACGGCGAAACTGCTCGCTACCCGACCGAGGGTGAGACGCGCGCCGCGGGCGATCGCAGCAGCCCGTAACGTCTCGTCGAGTCTCGGCTGAAAGTGCTTGCTCACGGCCGGACATCCGAGCAATTCGACGCCCGCCAAATCGATACCCATCAAGGTCTTGCCGGCGGCATCGACGAAGTCGGCTGCGACCATCGGTTGCAGCACCGGGTCGAGATCGTCCGCCAAACCGAATCGCGACAGCGAGTGTCGAATCTCGGCGTCCATCACGATTGCCCTCGGCAACCCGTACACCGTTGCGTCGCGCTCGATGACCGTGTTCGCCACCCCGTGGCTGCTCAGAACGATCGAGGTCACCAGGCCCACGGGGCCGCCTCCGACAATGACCACCCTCATGTAGCGAGCACCCCTCTGCGAACTCGAACCGTCTCGGACACTAATCTCGTCGATGATGCGATTTGCCAACGTGAGTGGTCGCGCTTCGCTCGTGCTCAGCACGAATGCGGCAGGAGGTGTCGCGGCGGACCTCGAACGCGCGAGCAAGGGGCGCTTCAGCGCCGACCCCATGCTCGCGTACGCCCGCTGGCGCGACCTTCAAGATCTCGCAGCATCCGATCTCGGCTCGTTCGGTGAACCCTTCACGAACGATCAACTTTTCGCGCCGTCGCCACGGCCCGCCCAGATCTTTGGTATTGGTCTCAACTATCGAGAGCACGCGAAAGAAACTGGTGCGCCGATACCCGAGACTCCGCTCACGTTCACGAAGTTCGCTTCCAGCGTCAACACCCCGAACGGAGACGTTGCGATCACGGTGCCGACCGCCGACTGGGAGGTTGAGCTCGTCGCCGTGATTGGAAGAGGTGGTCGTGACATCGCGGAAGCCGAAGGGTGGGATGCCGTCGCCGGGCTCTGTGTGGGTCAGGACATCAGCGACCGCTTGTTGCAACGCGCGACACAGCCGCCACAGTTCAGCCTCGGCAAGAGCCGTCGCGGGTACTCGCCGTTCGGCCCGTGGCTCACCGATGCACGTGTCGTTGCTGACCGCGACGCGCTCACCATGCACTGCCAGCGAAACGGCGTGGAGGTACAGCGCACCAGCACCGACGACATGATCTTCTCCGTGCCGCAGTTGGTGTCGTACCTGTCGGGCATCGTCGAACTGTTGCCAGGCGACGTGATTTACACCGGGACCCCGAGCGGCGTCGGCGGCGCTCGCAAGCCGCCGCAGTTTCTCGCACCGGGCGACGTTCTCGTGTCGACGATCGACGGTCTCGGCTCGATCACGAACCGTTGCACCTCGAACTAGCGAACTTCCATCGATTACTGCGAAACGTCAGGCGCCAGCGCGTCGTGTCAATTCACTCAGACAGGAATCTCGTCGCAACAATCAACATTCGCCCGAAACAAACGTTGCGGTTGCATTCGCATACAACGTCACGCAATAAACATTTGCAAGGTCGTCACGAACTACGGCACGGTCGAGTACGTCTTGATCAGGCATCGGGCTGTCAACAAAGACAATTGCGCGTGATTTGCCGTCGGTGAACATTGATTTGCACGCGAACACTGACTCGCCGTCAGTGCAGTCGAGGGTTTGGGGGCTGGGAATCGAGCAACTCAGCAATGCAAGGAACGTGAACGAGAGCAGCGCGAAACGCCGCATGCGTCAGGCGACCGACGCCTTCATATCAGCGACGAGCGCCGCGAACTCCGCGCGTTCGGTCGCCGACAGGGCGCGCTCGTAGACGTCGGCCATGAGTCGCGCGGTGGTCTCCTCCGCCTTCTCTCGACGCTCCTTGAGATGCGACACGTCTGGGTACGGCTCTTGGTAGCCGTGCAACTTGGCAAAGAAGTCGCCGTTTTCCGAACTCAGCACCGCCTCTTTGGCCGTCAATCCCTCGGCGACGATCGCGTTGATGTGCAGACACCCGCGCAGCTCGCGCAACCACGTGACGAGTCGGTACGAGCGCGCGATCGGATCGCTCGACAACGGTTCGGATCGCAGACCGGCGAACAACGAGAGCCCGACAGAATCGACTGAGGCTGCGACCTTCTCGGCAAGTTCGTTGAAACGAGCCGCCTTGGAGAACTTCGCCAAGTGAGCCTTTCCCCAAGCATCGGCGGCGGCGGCGTATCGAGTGGCGGCTTTGCGTGCGCCTTCCACTTTGACGCCGCGCTCCCACATCTTCTTGGTGATCCCGTGGTCGAAGAACGCGAACGCCGCGTACACGACGTCGGCGTCGACGTCGCCGAGCACTCCGCCACGGCCCGCAAAGTAGAAGGAGAACCCGTCTGAATACCCTGCCGCCTTGCCGATCTCTGCGGTCGCAGGATCGAGCATGTACTTGCTGCCCAGGTCCGAGAAGAACGGGCTGACGGCATCGGACAGGGCGCGAGATGACATGGACGTGCTCATGCCGGCAACACTAGATGCCCGCACCGTCACGGCGCCCCGTCGGCTACGAACTACGCTGGCGAGTGCTATAGACCACTCGGGAGAGTGAATCGCGCTGCCGGCGCGACGTCACACCGAAGGAGCAACCGCCCCGGAACCTCTCAGGTACCCGAACCGAGTCGTCTGGCAACGCTGGAAAGCGGGGAGACTGACCTCTCCTCCACCGACGGGGAAACGCGGTTCGCCGCGGAAGCTCTCAGGTGCGAAAGACAGCGGGGGTGGCAAGGCTCATCGTCGTGTCACCACGTCGCTCTTTTATCGAGGAATCATGAACTTCGAATCCCGCCACATCGGGCCACACTCGTCCGAGCAATCCCACATTTCGCGCACGCTCGGTTTCGCGTCGAACGACGAACTCCTCAACGCGGCGGTGCCGGCGAGCATCTTGGTGACCGAGCAGCTCGACCTTCCTCCGGCGGTCTCCGAGCACGAGGTGCTTCGCGAGCTGCGGTCGATCGCCGCCGAGAACACCGTCCGCCGTTGCGCCATCGGCACCGGCTACTACCCGACCATCACACCACCGGTGATCCTTCGCAACGTGTTGGAAAACCCGGCGTGGTACACGGCGTACACGCCGTATCAGCCTGAAATCAGCCAGGGCCGGCTGGAAGGCCTGTTGAACTTCCAAACCGTCGTCACTGAATTGACGGGTCTGGACATCGCGAACGCATCACTCCTGGATGAGTCAACGGCGATTGCCGAAGCAGTGACCATGGCACGACGCACCGCAAAGAACGAGAGCCGTGTCGTCGCGATCCACGACGACACGCACCCCCAACACCTGAGCGTCTTGCGCGCCCGTTGCGCCCCGGTCGGCGTGTCGGTAGAGGTGCTGCCGCTCGCCGCCTTGGCGACAGTCGACGCGTTCTGTGTGGTCGTTTCTCGACCCTCGTCGAGCGGCATCGTCGCCCCAGACTCCGAGGTGGGTCGCGTGGTGGAGGCCGCGCATGCGCGCGGAGCCATCGCCGTGTGCGTCACCGACCCTCTTGCCAGCACCCTCCTGACGACGCCCGCGTCACTCGGATTCGACATTGCCGTCGGCAGCGCGCAGCGCTTCGGTGTGCCGATGGGCTGCGGCGGTCCGCACGCTGCGTTCCTCGCGGCAACCGAGTCGTTTGCCCGGTCGCTGCCCGGTCGTCTGGTCGGCGTGAGCACCGACACTGCGGGTCGCCCGGCGTTGCGCCTGGCCCTGCAGACTCGCGAGCAGCACATTCGGCGGGAGAAAGCCACCTCGAACATCTGCACTGCCCAGGCACTGCTGGCCAACATTGCAGGCTTTTATGCGGCGTGGCACGGTCGCGACGGACTGCAAGCAATCGCTCGCCGAATCAGTTCGTACGCACAGGCCGCCATCTCGCTGCTCGAGCACCATCGTGTCGGATCCGTGGCTAAAGGTTCTCGTTTCGACACGGTCACCGTCACTGGTGTCGATGCCGCCGGCATCGCTGCCGCGGCCTTGCGCTCGGACATCGTCATGCGCCATGTCGACGACCGCACTCTCGCCTTCAGCTTCGACGAGACGACCGACACGAATTTCGTAGTGGATCTGCTCGCGGCGTTCGGCGTGAGTGCGACCGCCGACCAGGTCAACGAGCGGACGATGACACTCGCGATCGCCGACGAGCACTTACGTTCCGACGTGTTCCTCGACCAAGCGGTGTTCCGCCGGTATCGAACGGAGACCGAGATGCTGCGCTACCTGCGGCGGCTCGCCGACAAAGACCTCGCCCTCGACCGCACGATGATTCCTCTCGGCTCGTGCACGATGAAACTCAACGCCACCACCGAGATGATCCCCGTGACGTGGCCCGAATTCTCCAACATCCATCCGCACCAAGCCGCCCGCGATCTGCGGGGCTACCAACGACTCGTCAACGAAGTGGAGCGCATGATGTGCGCCGTCACCGGCTACGACGCCGTGAGCTTGCAGCCGAACGCCGGTAGCCAGGGAGAGTTCGCTGGACTTCTCGCGATTCGTGGGTACCACGACAGCCGTGGTGACAAGCAGCGCACCATCTGCCTCATTCCCTCGAGCGCCCACGGCACCAACGCCGCCAGTGCCGTGATGGCCGGCATGGAGGTCGTGGTCGTCGCTTGCGACGCTGACGGGAACGTCGACGTCTCCGACCTGCGCGAAAAGTGCGCGCGCGCCGGCGACCGACTCGCCGCACTCATGATCACGTATCCCTCCACCCACGGCGTGTTCGAGGCGGCGGTCGGTGAGATCTGTGACGAGGTGCACCGCCATGGCGGCCAGGTGTACGTCGACGGTGCCAATCTGAACGCCCTCGTCGGCGTCGCCAAGCCTGGTTTGTTCGGTGCCGACGTGAGCCACCTCAATCTGCACAAGACCTTCTGCATCCCCCACGGTGGCGGCGGTCCAGGAGTCGGCCCAGTCGCGGTTCGCCATCACCTCGCGGCCTTCCTGCCCAGTGATCCGCTCGACACCACAGATTCAGGTGTCGGCCCCGTCTCGGCCGCTCGCTTCGGATCAGCGAGCATCCTCCCGATCTCGTGGGTGTACGTGCGGATGATGGGTCCGGACGGTCTTCGTCGGGCGACGGCACAAGCCATCGCCAGCGCGAACTACGTGTCGCGAAGACTGCGCGACCACTTCCCCACGCTCTACACGGGCGCGTCGGGCCTCGTCGCCCACGAGTGCATCCTCGACGTGCGCGACATCACGAAGCGAACCGGGGTCACCGTCGATGACGTCGCGAAACGGTTGATGGACTACGGCTTCCATGCCCCGACGATGAGCTTCCCGGTGGGCGGCACGTTGATGGTCGAGCCGACGGAGAGCGAGTCATTGGCCGAGCTCGATCGGTTCTGCGAAGCGATGATCTCCATTCGGCAAGAGATTGCACGCATCGAGACCGGAGAGTGGACAGTCGAACAATCGCCGTTGAGATTTGCCCCGCACACGGTCGAAGACGTCGTCGGTGAATGGAACCGGGTGTACGACCGCACGCTCGCGCTCTACCCGCTTGCATCGCTCCGTTCGCGCGGATACTTCCCGCCGGTCTCGCGGATCGACGCGGCCCATGGTGACCGCAACCTGGTGTGCTCCTGCGAACCACTGGAGGCTCTCGCGAGCGCGCACTACGGTTGAGCCATGTCGAACCCCACGCCGCCCGTGGACGTGCAGAAAATCGTCAGCGATCTCCTCGCGTTACTTCGCGGCATCGACCCGGTCAGCGAGGGTGTCAAGCTCGCCGAACAGGGTCGGCGCACCGTCGAGGCGCTCATTGTCGCACTTGAAAACTTCGGGGCGACGATGGACAATCTCAACAGTGCGGCGGCGCGTGTGAATCGATTGCTCGACGATGTCGAAGAGCCGATTCGTCGCATCGCCGGGATGGCCGACCAGGCAGGGTCATTGGTGTCGTTCCTTCCGTCGCTGGCCAGCAAGGCCATGTCGAATCTCACCCCCAAACCAGCCGCCAGCGCCCCGACTACGTCGTCAACACCTCAGGCTGCGACCGGAACACACCAACAGCCGTAGACCAACCCCCTCGTGATCGGCTGACGCTATGCGAGCCGGATTCGATTAGCGCTTGACGAACGGGCGAGCGACCACGGTCGACGGAAGCGCGCTGTCGCGAACGTGCAGCTCGAGCCTGCCTCCTGTCGCCGCAAACGCAGGTTCCACCAGGGCCAAGGCGATTCCGACCTCGAGCATCGGCGAGTAATTACCGCTCGTCACCACCCCCACGTCGCGTCCTTCACTGACCACACGGGCCCCGTCCCGCGGTGGTCGACGCGACTCAGTTCGTAACCCGCACAGGATCCTTCGCACGCCCTCGTTTCGCTGGGCCGAAAGAGCCGCTTTACCGATGAAGTCAGGTTTGTCCCATCCGATCACCCAGCCGAGGTCGGCTTCGAGCGTGGTGATGTCCGGGGACAGCTCATGTCCGTGCAACGGCAATGCTGCCTCCAGTCGCAACGTGTCTCGCGCCCCCAAGCCTGCCGGCGTGACGCCGGCCGCCACGATGGCGCGCGCGAGACGCTCGGCGTGCTGAACGGGAACTGCGATCTCGACTCCGTCCTCACCCGTGTATCCGGTTCCGGCGACGATGCACGCGACGCCGCGCACTTCGACCGGCTCGACTCGGAATCGCTTCACGCTCGCTGCTTGTGGTGCGAAGGTTGCGAGCCGCTCCCGTGCCTTCGGACCCTGCACCGCCAACACCGCTCGTGACGCCGTCGTGTCGACACCGCCGATGACGGAGAGGATCCTCGCGGTGTTCGAGGCGTTCGGCATGACATCGAACACGTTCTCCGAGACCCACCAGACGATGATGTCGTCCACCACTCCACCGCGATCGTTGCACGAGTGCGTGTATTGCGCGCGTCCCGCGGACACCTTGCGCAGATCGTTGGTGAGCGCGTACTGAAGCCGATCGAACGCCTCGCCGCCCTCCAGTCGTACCGTCCCGAGGTGCGAGACGTCGAACATCGCCGCCCCTGTTCGGCAGGCCATGTGTTCGGCGATGGTGCCGCTCGGATACGACAACGGCATCTCCCAACCGCCGAACGGCATCATCTTTGCACCGAGCTCGCGGTGGAATGCGTCGAGCGGCGACAGACGGTCACCCGTCATCGGTTACCGCGCGATGCCGTGGGTTGCGACGCGATGGCCGGACTGGCTCGCCGCACTCGTGGATGCAGTGCGCTCGCGACGCTTGATTTCGACGATCTTCGAGTCGAGTTCCTGCTTGACCGAGGAAAGCGGCAGCACGTTCAACACGCCCTGCCCGTTGCGCACGGCATCGATCAGGTGCTCACCGTCGCACAGCACGACGCTCTTGCCGCTGATCACGATGTGGGCCGACGCGACATCGGTGGAGACGTGACGCCGGAGATAGTTGAACACTTCGCGCACGGACTCCAGCTTGATGCCGGCGTCGAGAAGATTCTTGATGACTTTCAGTTCGAGCAAGTCTCGGTACACGTATTCGCGACGCGAGCCACTACCGGCGGCATCGGTAGCCGACGGGCGAACGAGGTCGGTCCGAGCCCAGTAGTCGAGCTGACGGTAGGTGATGCCGACGATGTCGGCCGCCTGCGTGCCGCTGAAGGTTCGTGACGACTCGAAATTGTTGCTGCGAGTCACGACCATGGGGACACTCACGCTAGGGCTGACCCTGCCCCGCCGCCAACCGTGCTACTTCTCTTGAAAATCCTCGGGATTGATGCTGTCGATGAAGTCGCGAAATTCCTCGAGCACTTCCTCCTCAGCATCCTCTGCATGCTCGTCGACGACTTGGCCGACTTCGTCCATCAGCTGGCGGCTGGCCGTGATCGGCACCTCGGCACGCACCGCGATTGCAACGGCATCGGAAGGGCGGCACGAAATCGCGTGTCGCTGACCGTTGTGCACCACTTGCAACTCGGCGAAGTACGTGTGATTGCGCATCTCAGTGATCACCACGCGATTGACGTGAGCACCGAGGTCTTCAAAGACGTTCACCAGCAAGTCATGAGTCAGCGGTCGCGGCGGTTGACGACCCTCCAAGACCAGACGAATCGCACTTGCTTCGGCGCTTCCGATGTAGATGCTCAGCACGCGTCGCTCCCCCTCGTGCTCGCGCAGGTGCATCACGGGCACGTTCGCCGGTGACTCGACCACCACACCGACAAGATCGAGCTCAACCGCTTCGACCGAGTCTCCGCCGCTCATGGCGTCAGCGTAGCAACGACCGCTTCCGACGCAGACTTTCGGCGACTGCTACAAGTCGGATCGCAACGTCTTGGTGACGCTGCGCAGCAGCGCGGTACGAAGCTCCTCACCGAGCCCCACCAGGTCGTCGAGCAACTTCATCGCATCGCCGCTCGCCTCAGTGCCTCGCGCAGACTTCGCCGTGCGGACGATCGGCTCAAACACGTCGGCCTCCCGCTCCGCGGCCAACCGCCACGCCATCAACAATCGCGGTTCGACGCCGAGAGCCGCGAGACGACCGGCGAGGTGCACGATGTCACGGTCGGTCTCGTCATAGAACGGTTCGCTCCCCAACATCTGCGGGCGCACGAACTTCATCTTCTCGAGCGTTGCCAGCATGGCCGACTCGACGCCGGTCGCTTCGAGAATGTCGGCTTTCGAGAGGCGCTCCGGGCGCTTCTTACCAGCGGCGCGCTGAACGGGCGGAGTCGCCACGCGCTCGATGTTGCCGCGATTCGTAGGGTGCCCGGCTGATGGCGTGCGAATTCCGCGGGGCATGCTCGGGTCCGTGACGTCTTCGGGTCGCAACAGTCCGTCACTCGTCTCCCCTTCCAATCGGTCGCGGATGACACGCAGGGGAAGAAAGTTGTCTTTCTGCTCCCGCAGGATGAATCGCAGCCGCTCGACCTCGGGTTTCGTGAACTTCCGGTAGCCGGCGGTCGTGCGTTCCGGCGTGATGAGACCTTGGCTCTCGAGAAATCGAATCTTGGAGATGGTGATGTCGGGAAACTCATCCAGCAGTAGGGCGAGAACCTCACCGATGGTGTAGTAGCGCTCCGGCATCTCGATCAACCGAAGAATGCCACCAGCCGAAAACGGCCGATTTGCACTTCGTCGCCGTGCTGCACGACTGATTCGTCTACCCGCTCGCTGTTCACGTACGTGCCGTTCAACGAGCCGAGATCGCGCACCAACCACGCCGCACCCTGGCGTACCAATACCGCATGCTGACGCGAGACCGTGACGTCGTCGAGCTGAATGTCGTTGCCCGGCACCCGACCCACCGTCACCTGATCGCCGTCAAGCGAGAAACGGGTGCCTATCTCGGGGCCCTGCCGCACCACCAGCATCACCTCGCCCGGGGCTATCTCACCGGCGTGCACCACGGCATTGTCGTCGTCGCCGAGACCGTCGAGGAGCGGGTCGGTCTTCGGCAGCACGTTCGTGCGAAGACTCGGCTTGTCGAGCACTGCACCGCACGAGGAACAGAACGTGCTCACCGGCGGGTTCCGGTGCCCGCAACCGTTGCAAAACACGTACTGCACGTCGTCCGTCGTCCTCAGCCGCCGACGAGCGAGCGGTAGGCCGCAGCGTCCATCAGAGCCGGCATCTCGCCCTCCACCGTGATCTCGCAGATCCATCCCGCACCGTACGGGTCTTTGTTGAGCAGCTCTGGCTGGTCGGTCAAGGCAGCGTTCACGGCGGAGATGGTGCCGCTCACGGGTGCGTAGATGTCTGAGACGCTCTTCGTGCTCTCCACTTCGGTGAACGACTGCTCGGCAGACACCTTGGCACCGACCGTCGGAACTCCGACGAACACCACGTCGCCAAGCGCGTCCTGGGCGTAGTCGGTGATACCGATACGTGCCACACCCGCGCTCACGCGAACCCACTCATGCTGCTCCGTGTACGAAAGATCATCAGGCACTTGCATGCCCTCAACCGTAGCCTCAGCCGGAGACGTGATTCGCGTTGAGTCGGCTTCGTCGTGCGCTGCGGACCCCCCGAATCACTTGAGGCACGTACAACGCCGCCGTCGAGTAACACAGAATCAATCCCGGGACTGCGATTGCCCATCCCGCGTTACGCGCACCGAGCGACCAACCCGCGTCGCTCGCCCCGATCAGCAACAACGGAAATGCGAACATGAGGGCGAACGTGTAGTTCTTTCCCCACTGGTTGACCGCAAACCTCGGCATGCCGAGCGCCGTACCACCGAGCATCAGCAGTGCGACGAATACCTCGCGGGCGACCACCGACCAGCCGAGCCAACCGGGCACTGCATCGTCGACGACGATGGATCCGACACCGACGATGAACAAGAGACGATCGACCGCCGGGTCGAAAACCGCGCCGAAGTCGCTGCGTTGATTCAGTCGTCGTGCAAGCCAACCATCCACCCAGTCGGTCGCCCCGAGCGCGCCGAGGAGCCAGGCCGCCGACTCCCGATCGCCACGCTCGAAGAGCAGCCAGAGAAACACCGGCAGACACAACAACCGTGCCAACGTGACCAGGTTCGGCCACGTTGCAACGTTGTGAGGCATCGCCGCGAAGGCTAGTTCGCGGTCCGTACTACTCTGCTACCACCGACGCTTCAGAGCCACAGACGACATGCCGACTCTCTTCACTCGCATCATCAACGGAGAGTTACCGGGACATTTCGCGCTGAAAGACGACCGCTGCGTCGTCTTCATGACGATCGCGCCGATTCGCGAAGGTCACGCGTTGGTCGTCCCGCGCGAACCCTTCGATCATTGGATCGATATGCCGGCGGACGTGAATGCACATGTTTTCGACGTCGCGCGCCAAGTTGGACTGGCCCAGAGAGAAGCCTTCGGAAGTCAAAGGGTGGGATTGCTGATTGCCGGATTTGAGGTCAATCACTGTCACCTTCACTGCGTCCCCGCCGACGACATGGCGGACCTCAATTTCGCCAACCAGCAGCACGACGTGACGCCCGAACGACTGGCGCAATCCGCATCGCGCCTCGCCGCACAATTGAGAATGAACGGCGTTCCGGGCGCCCTCTGAGCCAAACCGCGTGCGACGCTCGGCGCACGAACCCCGAACTCGAGCACGAGCAGTGCCGAGGCGCTGAGGTGCGCTCGATCAGAACAAGGTCGTTGTCGTCGGCTCGATGAGTTCGGGGCCCTTGTTGCGAACGTTGTTCACCGCGGTGCTCACGGTGAACGCCTTCAGCCGGTCGTCGGCGCACGCGCGCAACAACTGCAACGGTGGCTCGGGCGCATCGAGCCATTCATCGACGTCGTCACCGTCCAAAATGCAGGGCATGCGATCGTGAATCTCGGCGAGCCGTGCGTTCGGCGACGTGGTAACGATGGCGCAACTACGCACCGACTCACTGTCGCGTTCCGGGTCGTGCCATGTGGTCCACAGGCCTGCAAGCGTCAAGGGACGCTCGTCGTTCGAGCGGATGAGATACGGCTGCTTCGGTTGTTTCGCGACGGTGCCGACACCCACCGTTCGCCACTCGTAGTAGCCGTCGAGGGGAATCACGCAACGGTGTGCCTTCAGCAACGGCCGGAAGCTCGGCTTCTCCGTGAGCGTCTCACTGCGTGCGTTGATCATGCTGGCCGCGCGACTTCGGTCTTTCGACCACGACGGCAAGAGGCCCCAGTGCGCACGGCGCAGCACCCGTCTGCCGTCCTCCATGGTCATCGCGAGGATCTGCGTCGTCGGGGCGACGTTGTAGTTCGGCGCGAATCGATCGGCGAACGGGTCATCCAGAACCGCGTCGAACAGCAGTGCGAGCTGTTGCGGCGCGGTGGTGGCAACGAATCGCCCACACATCGTCGGGCTGGGGAGATTTGAACTCCCGACCTCTTGTCCCCCAGACAAGCGCGCTAACCAAGCTGCGCCACAGCCCGTAGCTACGGCTCGCTCAGTCTACAAATGGTGCGATCAACCGCCATCCGAGATACAGAACGAGCATCGCCATCAACAGTTTGAAGTGCCACGGCGCCTTCTCGCCGCTCATTCTCGAGAGTTCACGCAACGTCGGTGCGTCGCTCGCCCCTTGCCGAACCGGCATCTCGATCGCCCTGCCGCACGAAGGGCAACTGCCGTCGCTCGTCACCGCCGAAGGCGCGAAGTAGCGCGAGCACGGTTCACACCACGGCATCGGTGTCGCTCGCCGTCAGCCCTGCTCTGAACGCGTGCGGACGCGCAACTTGATCGGCGTAGAACCGAACTCGAACGCCTCGCGAATCGAACGCTCGAGATATCGAAGGTACGACTGCGGCAATTCGCGATTGACGAACAACGTAAAGGTCGGCGGGTCCACGGCGCCCTGCAGCGCGTACAACACTCGGGCACCCTGACCCGGTGGCTGCTGCTGCTGAGCGGCGGCGAGCACTCGGTTGACGTCGCGGGTCGGCACCCTGCGGTGGTAGTTGCTGATGGCATCGGTCAACAACGGCTGCAGGCGGTGGACGTTCTTTCCGGTCAATGCCGAGAGCCGGACTATCGGAGAATCACCGATGAAGTAGAGCCGTCGGTTGACTTCGATCTCCACCTGTTCACGGCGTTCCGCGTCGAGCAGCTCCCATTTGTTGAGCACCACCACGATCGGGCAGCCGCTGGCGTCGATGCGCTCCGCGAGTCTCTGGTCCTGGCTCGTCACGCCCTCCGTGGCGTCGATGACGAGCAGAGCGATGTCGCTCTCGTCGACAGCGCGCAGTGCCCGGATGATCGAGTAATACTCGGTTCCAGCCTCGACTTTGCTGCGACGACGCATTCCTGCGGTGTCGACGAAGACGCTCGGGCCATCGGACGTCTCCACGCGTGTATCGATCGCGTCGCGCGTGGTGCCGGCGAGGTCGTGCACGATCGAGCGTTCTTCGCCCACGAGACGATTGAACAGGGTGCTCTTGCCGACGTTCGGCCTACCCACGATGGCCACGCGCGGTTCTTTCGTCTCCGGGTTTCGCACGAACACGCCTGGTTCCGCGACGGGGTCGGCGTTCAACTGCAGCTGGTCGACGATGACGTCGAGCAAGTCGCCCGACTTTCGACCATGAATGGCCGACACCGGAACCGCGTCACCGAGGCCCAACGAGAGAAACTGCCAGAGATCGGTTTCTGCGTTCGGTCCGTCGACCTTGTTCGCCACGAGGAGAATCGGCCTACCGGTCGTGCGCAACCAGGCGGCAATCGCCTCGTCGTCGTCGTTCAGTCCCCCGGTCGAATCGACGAGGAACAGCACGAGATCCGCACCTCGCGCGGCGGCTTCGACCTGCCGGCTCACTTTCGAGTCGAGGGCCGATCCGCCCGGCATCCAACCGCCAGTGTCGATCACGTTGAAGTAGTGGCCGCACCACTCCACTTCGCGGGTGTGGCGGTCTCGAGTCACGCCGGGCCGGTCCTCGACGATGGCGGCCTGCTCGCCGATGAACCGGTTGAACAGCGTGCTCTTGCCGACGTTCGGTCGACCGACGATGACGACGTTCTTGCGATCGTCGCTCTTTGTCACTATGTGCAGGCTACCGATTAGCGCGACAGTACCGTTGAGAGTGATTACGCATGACCGTCGAAAAAGTCTTGCTCGCCGCGCCTCGCGGCTTTTGCGCCGGGGTGGAAATGGCGATCAAAGCTCTCGCGTGGATGGTCCGCACGTTCGACGGCCCGGTGTACTGCTACCACGAGATCGTGCACAACAAGGTGGTCGTCGATCGCTTCAAAGAGCGCGGTGTGATCTTCGTCGACGACGTTGCAGACGTACCGGCAGGACACCCGATCATGCTCTCGGCGCACGGTTCTGCCCCGTCGGTCGTGCGCGACGCCAAACACCGAGGCAGCTACATGGTGGACGCCGTGTGCCCGCTCGTCACCAAGGTGCACCACGAAGTACGCACTCGCGCCGGCAAGGGCTTTCGCATCGTCTACGTCGGCCACGAAGGCCACGAAGAAGCCGTCGGCACGATGGCCGTCGCGCCGGACGCCATCTCGCGCGTGGAGACTCTCGACGAAGTCGCCGCGTTGCCGCAATTCAAGGAACCCGTCGCATTGTTGGCCCAGACGACCCTCTCGCATCGCGAGTGGGAGGGCGTGGCGGTGGCCGTAAAAGAAAAATTTCCCGACGTGTGGACACCTGGTCGCAGCGATCTCTGCTTTGCGACCACCAACCGTCAGGCCTCACTCACAAAAATTGCGGCAAACGTCGACTCGATGGTGGTGATTGGCTCGTCGAATTCCAGCAACACCCTCGCTCTCGAACGGCTGGCCCGAGAAATCGGTTGCCAGCGCGTCTTGCGCATCAATCAGGCCGCGGAACTCCCCGCCGACCTGCGCGGCACCATCGGGGTCACGGCTGGCGCCTCGGCACCCGAGGAGCTCGTCGTCGAGGTCATCGAACGACTGGCTCCTCGATTGGGCTGCGACGAAGTTCGAGCCACCGAGGAAGACGAGTATTTTCCGCCGCCCAGGCACATTCGAGAACTGCAGACGGCGATGGAAACTGCCATCTCGGCGATGGCCGGCGGCAACGCCTCGCGACGCGCCTATGACGACAGGGCAATCAGTGCGAGCGGAGTTCTCGCCGCGCTGGCAAACGCCTGACCGCACGTTCCAACTGACCACGACCCGGTTCAGCGCGAACCGTTTCGGCGACCTTTAGTTGCGCGGAACCTCGCTCCACGGACGGTCACGGTCGACTCGCACGTCACCCGGAAGGCCGAGCACGCGCTCACCGAGAATGTTGCGCATCACTTCGCTGGTGCCACCCTCGATGCTGTTGGCGCGACTGCGCAAGAACGCCTTCTGCAACGCATCCACCGGACCCATCGCCGTTCGGGGACGGCTCATCGAATAGTCGCCGTACAACATCCCGGACGCACCCATGAGACCCATGCAGAACGCGTAGGTGTCTTTGTTCAAATCAGCGCTCGCCATCTTCCCGATCGAACCTTCCGGCCCCGGCACGCCCGCCTTACGCATCTGACCGGCGCGGATGTTGGTGAGTCGCAACACCTCGGCACGAATGTAGAGCTGCATGAGTTCGTCGCGGGTCGCCGACGAACGGTCGGACGCCGGCAGTTTCGCCCACAATCGCAGCGCCTCGGCGATGGGGCCCGATGCCTTCGGCGGAATCATGCCTCCGATAGCGACACGCTCGTTCATCAGCGTGGTGAGCGACACTCGCCAGCCGTCACCGGGTTTGCCGAGCGTCTCAGCGGCAGGTACGCGGGCGTCGGTGAAGAACACCTCGTTGAATTCCGCCTCGCCCGTCATCTGACGTAGCGGACGAACCTCCACGCCAGGTGCGTGCATGTCGACCACCATCGCCGTGAGGCCGGCGTGTTTCACGGCCTCCGGGTCGGTGCGCACCACGAGCAGTCCGAACTTCGACACGTGCGCGAGCGTGGTCCACACCTTCTGCGAGTTGACGACCCACTCGTCGCCGTCGCGAACGGCCTTGCCGCTCAGACCCGCAAAGTCGGATCCTGAACCCGGTTCTGAGAACAACTGGCACCAGACCTCTTCGCCGGTGAAAAGCGGCCGCAGATAGCGCTTCTTCTGCTCGTCGCTTCCCCACTCGACGACCGTCGGTCCGCACATGCCGTAACCGATCGGATTGCGGAAGTACGCGTTGGGGCCGCCGGCGGCGAAGACTCGCTCGTTGATGATCTTCTGATACTTGGGCGAGAGCCCGAGCCCGCCGTGGCCTGTCGGGAAGTGCACCCAGGCCAGACCGCGATCGAACTGCGCTCCGAGAAACACGACCGGATCGGTGGAAGCGGGCGGCAGATCGCGCAACAACTCGTCGACCACGTCAATGACGTGCTTTTCGTCTGAACTTGCAGGGAGCGTCTCGGTAGGCATGAGCCGAGGGTACTGCCTGCGCTACCGTCTGGTCACTATGTTCCCCGGAAAAACTGCCGAAACCGCACCTGACCGCCCGGCTGTTGTCATGGCCGGTTCCGGCGCGACGTTGACGTACCGCCAGCTGGACGAAGGCGCCAACCGAGTCAGCCGGCTCATGGCCAGCCACGGTCTGAAGCCTGGCGACCACGTCGCGCTCTGCCTGGAGAATCACCCGCGGTTCTTCGAACTTGTCTGGGGCTGTCACTACGCCGGTCTCGTCTACACCTGCTGTTCGAGCCGCCTCACCACCGATGAACTCGCGTACATCATCAACGACTGCGGGGCGAAGGTGTTCGTGGCCTCGAAGTACAAGGCCGACCAAGCCGACGAAGTCGTTTCGCTGACACCGAACGTCATCGCCCGATACATGCTCGACGGCACCACCTCGAACTACGACTCGTACGAGCAGGCGGTTTCCGCACAGTCGAGCGAACCGTTACCCGAGCGTTTCGAGGGCACCGACATGCTGTACTCGAGCGGCACCACCGGTCGCCCGAAGGGCGTCGCATTCGTGTACAAACCGCAGCCGCTCGGCACGGCTCCGGCCCTGTTGATGCTGGCGCAGTTCGTGTTCGGTTTTGCCGAAGACAGCATCTATCTCTCGCCTGCGCCGCTGTATCACGCAGCACCACTGCGCTTCAACATGGCGATTCACCGGTTGGGAGGCACGACCGTCATCATGGAGCACTTCGACGCCGAGGAGTATCTGGCGGCGATCCCGCGCTTCAAAGTGACGGTTTCGCAAGTCGTGCCCACCATGTTCGTACGCATGCTGAAGCTGCCCGACGCCGCACGTACGAAGCACGACGTCTCCACGCTCAAGACGGTGATTCACGCAGCGGCGCCGTGCCCCGTGGAAGTGAAGCGCAAGATGATCGAGTGGTGGGGCCCGATCATCCACGAGTACTACGCAGGAACCGAAGGAAACGGTTTCGTCTACTGCAACTCAGAGCAGTGGCTCGCCCATCCCGGCACCGTCGGACAGGCCATCTCTGGTGTGCTGCACATCCTCGACGAGGAAGGCAACGAACTGCCGGTCGGCGAGACCGGCACGGTGTTCTTCGAGTCGCCGACGGTGTTCGAGTATCACAACGATCCTGAGAAGACCAAGTCGTCTCGTGACCCGAAGGGCCGCGGCTGGAGCACTCTCGGCGACATCGGGTACATGGATGCGGACAAGTTCTTGTACCTCACCGACCGCAAGGCGTTCATGATCATCTCCGGCGGTGTCAACATCTATCCGCAGGAGTCCGAGAACGTGCTCATCAACCACCCGAAGGTCGCGGACGTCGCGGTCTTCGGTGTCCCGAACGACGAGTTCGGCGAAGAAGTGAAGGCCGTGGTGCAACCCGTGCAGATGCCGAAGGACGCAACCGAAGCCGACAAACTCGCCAAGGAACTCATCGCGTTCTGCCGTTCCCAACTGGCAGACATCAAGTGCCCGCGTTCGGTGGACTTCCGACCCGATCTTCCCCGCCACCCCACGGGCAAGCTGTACAAGCGGCTTCTGAAAGACGAGTACTGGAAGAACGCCGGTCGTTCGATCTAGACGTCCGACGAATGACCGCCGCGCATCCGTATCTTGACGGACCCCTGCCGATCGCTTTCGCCCATCAGGGAGGAGCCAGCGAACACCCCGAGAACACCATGCCGGCCTTCGATCACGCCTACCGGCTCGGTTATCGATACATGGAGACCGACGTGCACGCCTCGAGCGACGGCGTGCTGTTCGCTTTTCATGACGCCGACCTGCAGCGAACCTGCGGCCAGCCAGGTCTGATTCGAGACCTCACCGCCGAGCAGGTGTCCACCATGCGAGTCGCCGGTCGTGAACCGATTCCTCGGCTCGATGAATTGCTCAGCACATGGCCCGACGCAAAGTTCAACATCGATTGCAAGAGTGACCACGCGTTGCCCTACCTCTTGCAGCGGCTCGACCACGACGACGTCTTCGACCGCGTGTGCATCGGCTCGTTCAGCGACTCCCGCCTCGACGCAGTTCGCGAACGATACGGCCCCCGTGTGTGCACCTCGATGGGGCCCCGAGACGTTGCGAAAGTGCGGCTGGGCACGTGGGTTGGCCGCACTCCGCGCTTCAACGGCGTCGCGGCTCCGCTCGCCGCCCAGGTTCCGGTCCGACAGGGTCCGCTACCCATCGTGACGAAGTCGTTCGTCGATGGCGCGCACGCAGCCGGGTTGCAGGTGCACGTGTGGACGATCGACGACCCCGACGAGATGCGCAGACTGCTCGACCTGCACGTCGACGGCATCATGACGGATCGCGTGACGGCCCTGCGAGAGGTGATTCACGAGCGCGGCCAATGGCGGTGAGCGTGCTCAACGTCCGACGGTTGACGCACCGGTTTGCTGACCGATCGGTGGTGCATGACGTCTCACTGACGCTCCGAGAACACGAAATCGTCGCGGTGGTCGGCCCGAGCGGTTGCGGCAAGACCACGCTGCTTCGAGTCTGCGCCGGCCTCGAGCAGCCCTCGGAAGGCACCGTAGAGACAGCTGACGCACGATTGGGGTTCGTCTTCCAAGAACCCGCTCTGCTTTCGTGGCGACGAGTGCTCGGCAATGCGGGGCTCCTCTCCGACGACTCGGCACACGTCGAACACTTGCTGAAGACCGCTGGCCTGTGGGAAGACCGCCAGAAGTGGCCGTACGAACTGTCGGGCGGCATGAAAATGCGCCTTTCCCTGGTTCGTACGCTGGCCGCGCGACCAACATTGGTATTGCTCGACGAACCGTTCGGCGCTCTCGACCAAATCACGCGCCACCGACTGCACGATGAACTGCTCCGCCTGCACTCTCGGCATCCCTTTTCGGCGTTGCTGGTGACCCACTCGATCGACGAAGCTGCCTATCTTGCCGACCGCGTCCTCGTGATGTCGAGGTCGCCCGGTTCGATCGTGGGTGAGTTCGTCGTGCCGCCTTCGTGGCCCAGGGCGTCTCGACGCCGCTACAGCACAGAGTTCGCCGAGTTCTGCGGCGCCGTGTCGTCATGCCTGGAGCAGCACTCGTGAAGCGTCTGGTTCCGCCCTTCGCCGTTTTTGTCGCCATCATCGGCGGCTGGTACGCGCTCGCGTACTCGCTCGACAACAACTTCGCGTCAGGCGACGGTTCCGCGCTCATCGTGCCGCCGCCGCACCAGTTGTTCGACGGGCTCAACGAGCCGACGGTCGATCGCATTTGGTCTGCGCTCGGCGTCTCACTCACCACCGCGACGACCGGTTTCCTGATCGCGATCATCGTCGGCGTTCTGCTCGGCATCGTGATGGCGTGGTCCCGACCCCTGGAGACCGCACTTTGGCCATGGCTGGTCGCCCTGCAGGTGACACCGATCATCGTGCTCACCCCCATCATCGTGCGAGTCGCAGGAGCGTCGTTTTCGGCACGAGTGTTCGTGACGGTGTTGATTGCGTTCTTCCCTGTCGCCAGCAACACCTTGTTCGGGCTTCGTGGTGTGCCGCGCGAGCTGCACGACTTGTTCACTCTTTCGCGCGCAAGCCGACTGCGCCGTTTGCTCAAGCTGGAGATCCCGTCTGCGAGCCCGGCGATTCTTGCGGGAATGCGCGTGTCTGCCGGTCTTGCCGTGATCGGCGCAGTGGTCGGCGACTTCTTCTTCACTCGCGGCACGCCCGGGTTGGGTCGGCTCGTCATCTTTTTCTTCCAAGACACACGCTCGGGCCCGATGTTCGTGACGTCGTTCGTGGCCGTGCTCGTCGGACTTGGGTTCTTCCTCGTGGTGGCCGGCCTGCGTAGGCTCTTGGTTTCTCCATGGGATCGCTCCTGAGACACCCTCTGTTTGGTCGTCGCTTCGCCGCATTGCTCTGTGTGGCGGTGCTTGCGGCTTGTAGCGACCCAAGCGACACCGTCACCAGCGATTCGACGACGCAGCCAACCGAGACATCCGCCGCGACGAACGCGATCGACTTGCGGGACGCCTGTTTTTCGCCGATCGTCGTGCAAACCGACTGGTACCCGCAGGCCGAGCACGGCGGAATCTACGAGCTGCTCGGCAGCGACTACGTCGTCGATGCGACACGCGGCGCGACGACCGGCTCGCTCGTGTTCCAGGGTGTCGACACCGGCGTCGATCTGGAGATTCGAGCGGGCGGCCCGTTCATCGAATCGCCCGTCGTCACGGAGATGTTCCTCGACGGAGGGATCATGTTCGGCTACGTCGGTACCGACGTCGCGCTCTCCCGCTATGCAGAGGCACCGACACTCGCCGTCTTCAACGCGCTCGTCAAGAATCCGCAGGTGATCCTGTGGAACGCCGACAAGCACCCAGACGCCGTCACGATCGCCGACATCGCGCAAGAAGTGCCGGCCGTCAGCGTCTTCGGAGACCGCCCGTTCATGCGCTACTTCGTCGCCAAGGGAGCAATCGCCCCGGAGAAGGTCGACGGCAATTACAAAGGGTCGCTGATGTTGGCCACCGACGACGTCGCCCACCAGGGTTTCGCCACGAGCGAACCGTTTCGATACTCGACCCTCGAGTCGGGAAGCATCAACACGGCTTTTGAATTGATCCACGATGCCGGTTGGACGTCGTATCCGCAAAACCTGGCCATCAACAAGCTGCGGCTCGATGCGTTGCGACCGTGCCTCAGCAAGCTCGTGCCGCTCATGCAGCAAGCACAGATCGACTTCGTCTCAAATCCCGAGCGAACCATCGCCACGTTGCTCGACGTGGTCGCGAAACTGGACACGTCATGGTCGCAGTCGGCCGAGCTGGCCGCCTACGCAGTACAAGCAATGAACGACCTGGGCATCGTGGGCAACGGATCCACGCCCACCTTCGGCGACTTCGAGTCTCCCCGGATCGAGGAGTTCATCGCCCTGGCCCTGCCGATATTGCGCGAGCAGGGTCTCGAAGTACCCGACGTCGTACCGGCCGACATCACGACGAACGAATTTCTGAACCCCGCGATATCACTGCCGTAGCAGCGGCGGGCCGCCGGTCAGGCGTCGCGAACGCTCCACTCGCGCTTGGCAACGGGTTCCTTGTCGCTCCACGGGAAGTTGATCCACTCGTCCGTGCGCTTCCACACGTAATCGCACTTCACGACCGACGTGGACTTTTCATACAGCACGGCGATGCGCGACTCCTTCACTTGTCCGGAGCAGAAATCGTTCACGAGCTTCAACGTGTGCCCCGTGTCGGCGACGTCGTCGACGATCAGCACTCGCGACTCGCGCAGGTCGATGAGCGAAGGCACGGGCGGCAGCATGATCGGAACCGCGAGTCGTTCGTCGACGCCGGTGTAGAACTCCACGTTCAAGGTGTAGGTGTTCTTCACCGAGAGCGCGTACCCGAGGGCCCCTGCGGCCAGCAGCCCGCCGCGCGCGATCGCAAGGATGATGTCCGGCTCGTATCCCGACTTCGCGATCTGCGTCGCGAGCTCGCGACTCGCCGAGCCGAACGAATCCCACGTCATGATCTCTCGTGCCGACACCTAGTTCCTCCGTCTCCTGATGCGAAGAATCTAGTGCACGCGCCCGCCGACACCCTCCACGTATTGTCGTCACCGTGACGCCTCGCGACGACGATCGCTCCGAAATGCGACACGCCTACGACTTCACGCTGCTTCGCAACGGCAGCCGAGATCCGACCACCCGCGTGGTCGTCTCGTTCGCGATCGAACGAGCCGCTCACCCGACGACACACCCCTTGATGGCGCGCATCCAGCGAGCCAGCCTCACCCCGGACGGCCCTGGAAGCGTCAGTATCGACGTTTCGGGAGACGGCACTCATGACGTCACCGCATGGGGACCAGGCGGAAGCTGGCTCGCAGCGCGCGCCGAGCGTCTCTCGGCGCACGCGACACCGTTTTCCCCGATCGTCGCCCGACACGAAGCGGTCCGGCGGGCAGTTCGAGAGGTCGGCCATCTGCACCTGCCTGCCAGCGACACCCCCTATCACGAGATGCTCCCCGCGATACTCGGCCAGCGAATCACCGCTGCACAGGCGCTGCGGCAGTGGGCCCTGCTGTGCGATCGCTACGGTGACGTCGCGCCGGGGCCGCTCGGGCTTCGACTGCCACCGGCCCCCGAACGACTGCTCGCGGTGCCCTCCTGGGACTTCCACCGCCTCGGGATTGAGGAACAACGAGCCAAAACATTGCGCACTGCCGCTCGCCACGCGCCGTACATCGACCGAACGAGGGATCTCGACCCATCGGCAGCGCGGTCTGCGCTCATGAAGCTGCCGGGTATCGGCGTGTGGACGGCGGCGGTCAGCGTCGGAGTGTCGCACGGCGATGCTGACGCCGTACCGTTCGGCGATTTCCACGTCAAAAACACGGTCTCATGGGCGCTCCACGGTCGCCCGCGCGGCTCGGACGAAGAAATGGAGCACTCGCTGGCCGCTTACCCCTTGCAACGCTGGCAAGTGGTGCGAACTCTCGAACGAGCGGGCTTCGGTGCTCCACGGTTCGGACCGGGTCGTCGACTGCTCGACGTGGCCCGACTCTGAGGACGGGAGCCATTCGACCTGCTCCCCACGGGTACTACGAGAGCGAGAGACCCGATCGCATCGACTGCCAGTACGCGGGCCATGACTTCGACACCACCGCCGGGTTGCTCACCTCGACGCCCTGCTGGCGAAGGCCGAGGAGCGCGAGCGACATCGCCAGTCGGTGGTCGTCGTGGGTGTCGAGCACTGCTGGTCGAAGCGCGGCAGGTTCGATGCGCAAGCCGTCAGGCTCGACGGACACGCGACATCCGCACGCGGTCATCTCTCGGGCCAGGTCGCCGAGGCGGTCGCTTTCTTTGGCGCGGATGAACCCCACGCCACGAATCCGCGACGCCGACGTCGCACACGCCGCGATGGTCGCAAGCGTCGGCACCAGGTCGCTCATTGACGACATATCGACGTCGATTCCACGGAGTGCAGAATCTGGAGCCCGGCTCACCATGACCGCCGAGTCGGTGACACGAACCGAGCAGCCCATCGCAATCAGCACCTCGGTGAAGTCCTCCTCGGGTTGTGTGCCGTTGCGCCGCAATCTCGGAACCGTCACTTCGCCTCCGATGATCGCCGCGGCCGCGAACGGGTAACTTGCCGACGACCAGTCGGCGTCAACCACGTAGTCCGTCGCAGCGTACGATCCCTTCGCCACGATGACCTCGTCCTCGCGGACTTCGACGTCGGTCCCGAACGCTCGCATCACCTCGGCCGTCATGTCGAGGTACCCGCGCGACACCACGGGCCCGGCGAGGCGCAGTCGGATGCCACCGATGAGCGGAGCGATCATCATCACCGCGGAGACGAATTGACTCGAGACTTCTCCGCTCACGCGGAGTTCGCGAGCCGTCTCGCCATGGCGAGCGACCGACGAGACGTCCTTCGACTGCACGATCACCGGCAAATGTCCTTCGCGCTCGGCGCTCACCACGAACCCGAGCTCACGAAGAATCCGGTGCAACTCACCCATCGGCCTGGCGCGCAATCCGGGCTCACCGGTGACCGTTGTCGGGCCCCGTCGCAACGCCGCCACTGCAGTCAGGAACCGAGAGGTCGTGCCCGCCAGGCCGGCATCCACCGTGACCGCCGCCGTCGACTGTAGGTCAATGGGTCCGCGCACCGCTGTGAAATGACTCTTGGCCGTCGCGTCTTCCACCACGGCGCCGAGTTGCCGGAGGCCCGCGAGCATCTTGTTGGTGTCGTCACCGTCGGCGAGACCGTGCAACCTGCTTGCACCGTGTGCCAAGGCCGCGCACACCAACGCCCTGTTGCTGACCGACTTGGATCCGGGCACTTCGACGGCGCCGAGCAACGGTGCCGTCGCGACGGAGAATGCTTCTGTCGCCACGCGTCAGACGACTCGTGACACTGCCGGCTTGAAGCCGCGAGCGATCAACCCGCCGCGAAACACGTCGGCAGACGCGGCATCCACCACCATGACCAGAACCCCGCGATCGCCTTCCACCGAGTGGCTGACCTCGAAGTTCGCCGTATTGACGCCGAGCTCGGCGGCAAGCGTGAACACCTCCGCTGCCGCTCCTGGCCGGTCAGGGATCGGAATTCGCACTTCAACAACGTCGGTGAGCTCTCGAACGCGGCCAGGCAGGTTCGCCCGCACCGAGCGCGCATCAGAGAGGCGCGACAGCAGTGCAGTCGAGTCGGCCTCTTCGACGATCTTGCGCATGTCGCCAAGGCCGTCGATCATCGCGTCGATCGCATCGACGATCGCCGCCTGATTCTCGCGGCAGATGTCGAGCCAAATCGCGGGGTGACCGCTCGCCACGCGCGTCATGTCGCGAAAGCCTCCGGCGGCGAGACGCATCACTGCAGCATGATCGTCGGCGCGCGATCGCGCGAGCGACAACAACGTCGCTGCCGCGAGATGCGGCAAGTGGCTGGTGACCGCCACCAACTGATCGTGTCGGGCGGCAGGCAGGGCGAGCACGTCCCCGCCGAGTTCCCGCACGAGCGAGGCGACCTGCTCGAACGCGTCGTCGCTCGTCGTCGGCGACGGACACAGCACCCAGACGGCGCCCCGAAACATCTCGGCATCGGCACCGTCGAGGCCCTGCAGCTCGCTGCCGGCCATCGGGTGACCCGCCACGAAACGAGCGTCGGTGATTGCTTCCGCAATCGGTGCCTTCACCGATCCGACGTCGGTGACGACGCCGCTCGTGGTCTCAAGCAGGAGTCGCACACCATCGACCACCTTCGACACGGGCGTCGCGACGAACGACATTTCGGCTCGACCGTCGATGCCGCGGGAGTCGATGAAACCCCGACTGAGCGCGTCAGTTTCGCGATCGGAATCGTCGTCTTTGCCAGAAACGTGCCACCCCCGTGCGCGCAACGCCGCCGCGACGGAACCGCCGATGAGACCGAGGCCGAGCACGTTTGCGCGCTTTGTCACGGCATTTCAGCGTACGGCGAGGGCCCGCACCTCTTGGGCAGTGAGATGCCGCCATTCACCTGGCCCGAGAGTCGAGTCCGTGATCGGGCCGATGCGCGTGCGCACCAGACGATTGACTTCGTGTCCGACGGCATCGCACATCCGCCGCACTTGGCGATGACGACCTTCATGGATGACGATGCGCAGTACGCCGGGCTGCACTTGCCCCACTTTCGCAGGTGCGGTCATCCCGTCATCCAGTTCCACTCCCTTGCGCAACTTGTTGAGAGCACTCTCGGGTACGCCGTCGGGGCCACTGCGCACGTGCACGAGGTACTCCTTCTCGACGCCGAAACTCGGGTGGGTCAGTCGGTGGGTCAGCTCGCCGTCGTTGGTGAGAATGATGAGCCCTTCCGAGTCGAGGTCGAGCCGACCGACCGGGTGCACGCGAGGCTCCTGCGGCACGAGCTCAACGACGGTGACGCGATCGTGGGTGTCTTTGGCCGTCGTGATCACGTTGTAGGGCTTGTGCAGCAGGTAATACACGAGGTCTGGTCGCACCCCGACAGGCACGCCATCCACGGCGACATGGTCACTGTCGACGTTCACTCGGCGACCGAGACTCGCGACTTCGCCGTTGACCGTGACACGACCTTCTTCGATCAACACTTCGCACGCGCGTCGACTACCGAATCCGCGCTGTGCGAGCACCTTCTGCAGCCGCTCGCCGTCTGTTTCCGGAACTGTATTCGGCACGGCGCCTTCGTCGCCGTCGCCCGTAATCTCGTCGGCGGTCACGACGTGGTCGTGTCGGGCACCACTCGCAGTCCTGCTTCAAGCGCCTCAACCACGCCGGCGTCAGGCACGAAGTCGCTGATCGGCGGCAGGTCTTCCAGCGAATTGAGCCCGAGACGTTCGAGGAACAACGGCGTCGTTCCGTACATGACGGCAAGTCCCGGACCTTCATCTCGCGAAATCTCAGTGATGTAGCCGCGCGCCTGCAGCGTGCGCAGCACCGACTCCGGATCGACTCCACGAATAGCGGAGATCTGCGTGCGTGAGATGGGTTGCTTGTACGCGATGATGGCAAGCGTCTCCAAGGCGGCAGATGAGATACGAGCCTGTTGACCGTCGAGGATGAATCGCTCCACGTAGGCAGAAACTTCGGGACGACTCTGCAGACGAAACCCGCCCGCCACTCGCACCAGCTGGAAACCATGGCCCGCCTCGTCATACGACGCAGCCAACCGGTTGCACAGCACCTCGACGACCGAGGACGGTTGTTCCAGCACTTGCGCGAGCAACTTGATCGTCACCGGCTCCACGGCCACCAGCAGGATCGCCTCGAGTGCCTTCACGATCTCGGGATCGAGCTCTCCGTTCGTCACTTTTGCCATGGTTCGCCTCTCAGCCGTCGTAGTTGTCGATCACGCCGAGACCGTCGGCGGCGGCGTCCGGGTTCCACACCAACGTGATTTCGCCGAATCGTTCCGCTTGGGTGATGTCAAGTCTCCCCTGTTTGAAGAGCTCGAGGATCGCAAGGAATCTCACGACCACCTCGATACGGTCGGCGATCCCCGCCACCAGCTCGCGAAACGTCACCGCTCCGCGAGACGGCAGCACCCGCACGAGCTCGTCGAGCGCGTCCGACACGCTCGCGCGAATCGGGGCGACGTGAAACAGGTCGATCGACACCGGGCCCTTCGGCTCGGTGGCCCGCAAGAACGCGCGCTGCACACGCAATGGCGACACGCCTTCCAGCAGGTCGGGCAGAAGAGATTCGAACCGTTCATCGGGTCCCGCAAGCCGCGGATGCGTCAGTTCTGCCCGCTCGATGAGGTCATGCATGACCGCAGAGACATCCTTGAAGGTTTTGCAGTCCAGCAGTCGGGCAAGCAGGATGTCGCGCTCTTCCCAGAGCGCCAGTTCTTCGTCGAGCTCCCCGTCGTCGCCGGTTGGCAACAGGCGGCGAGCCTTCAAGTCGATGAGCGTGGCGGCGATCAGCAGGAACTCGGTGGCGATCTCCAGGTCGAGCGACTTCATCTTCTCCAGCTCCGACAAGTACGCCTCGACGATTCGCGAGAGCGACACTTCGTGGATGTCGACTTCTTCTTGCAGGATCAGGTGCAACAGCAGGTCGAACGGACCTTCAAAAACCGGAGTCGACACCGCGTACGGCATTTGTACGAGAGTACCCCTGCGCGCACGAGTAACTTGGGATTGTGGCTCGCGTTCTCTCGTGCATTCAGCCGACTGGCGAAGTGCACTTGGGCAACTACCTCGGCGCGTTACGAAACTGGGTGTCTGGCCAACACGAGAACGACGTTTTCCACGGAATCGTCGACCTGCACGCGCTGACCGTGACCGAAGCCCCGGGTGTGCTCGGCGAACAGACCCTCTCGCTCGCCGCGATGTTGTTTGCGGTCGGACTCGACCCTGCTGTAGCGACGGTCTTCGTGCAGAGTCATCTGCCGCAGCACTCACAACTCGCGTGGATCATGGAATGCACGGTCTCGTACGGCGAGCTGAGCCGCATGACGCAGTTCAAAGACAAGGCCGCCAAGCGCGAAGCCGACTTCGTCTCTGCCGGCTTGTTCACCTACCCCGCCCTGCAGGCGGCCGACATCTTGCTCTACGACGCGCAGGAGGTGCCGGTGGGCGACGATCAGCGCCAGCACATCGAGATCACGCGAGACATCGCAATCCGCTTCAACCACAGGTTCGGCGACACCTTCGTTTTGCCCAAGGCAGTCACGCCCAAAGCCGGCGCCCGTGTAATGGACCTGCAGAATCCGTCATCCAAGATGTCGAAGTCGTCGAGCGGAGATGCGGGAATCGTCTACCTGCTCGACGAGCCGGCGGCCATCGAGAAGAAGTTCAAACGGGCAGTTACCGACAGCGACAACGAGGTGGTGTTTGACCGCGACCGAAAGCCTGGCGTCGCGAACTTGCTCGAGATCCTCGCGACCGCAACCGGCAAGTCGGTGGAGTCGACAGCCCAGAACTACTCGCAATACGGCGCACTCAAGGCCGACGCGGGCGCCGCGGTGATTGCTCTGCTGGCACCGATTCGCACCAGATATCACGAATTGATGAACGACCGCGGCGAGTTGGCTCGTCTCGTCCGCAAGGGCGACGAACGTGCCGAGGCGGTCGCCGCGGCCACGCTGTCGCGAGCCCACGCCGCAATCGGCATGCTTCCGCGCTGACGATCGCGCTAGATGTCGTCTGCCTTGTGCAGCGCATTGACGGTCGTCGGCTCACCGTCGCCGCGCACGAGCGCAACCGTGACAGGGTCGCTGCCGGCGCGGGCCAAGAGTTCCGCGCCGATTTGCTCGTGCTCGACGTACTGCCGAAATCGATCGGTGCGGGGTCCGACGATCGTCGCCACGACACGGGCCAGCGTGCCGAGCCCGGTGACGGTTTTGCCGATGTCATGCAAGAGCGCCGCACGGCGGGCCACCACTGACGCCGAGGGCATCAGCTCGTCGAAACGCCGAAGCACGAGCAGCGCATGCCGCTGGTCGGCGATGGCGAGACGTGCGAACAGTCGTTGTTCAGCCGCGAGCAGCACCGTCTGCACCTCCAGTAGCTCTCTGTTCGTGAGTGCGGCTGCGGTCACCGAGCCAACGAAGCGTTTGATGAGATGCCACAGCTTCACCGACGCACCGCCCGGGGATGCGACTCGCGATACACACTGACGAGCAGTTCGTCGTCGACTTTCGTGTACACCTGCGTCGTGCTGACTGACGCATGGCCGAGCAGCTCCTGCACGATTCGCAAATCTGCGCCGTGTACGAGCATGTGGGTGGCGCACGAGTGGCGCAACGTGTGCGGAGACACTTCCTCCTTGATGCCAGCCAGACCCGCGTACTTGCGCACGATGTGGAACGCCGCCTGTCGAGTCAGACGCGTGCCGCGCACACCGAGGAACACCGCGTCCGCGTAATCTCGCGATTTCCATCGTTTCGGCACCAGCATCCCGCGCCCGCCCTCCTCGAGCCATTCAGTCAACGCCGCGTGGGCACTGCGCCCGAACGGCACGATGCGCTCCTTGCTGCCCTTTCCGAAGAGGCGCGCCAACGAATCGTCCATGTCGAGGTCGGCCAAGGAAAGACCGCAGACCTCAGAGATTCGGGCACCCGTTGCGTACAAGAACTCCACCAGCGCCCGGTCGCGACGCGCGAACGAGTCGTCGCCGGTGATTGCGGCAATCAGCCGCGTGACCTCGTCTTCTCGCAACGGCTTCGGCAAACCGCTCGGAACCTTGACGCCGTCCACGAGCGCGGCGGGGTCGTCCGCCCGGTCCGATTCGACTGCAAGGTACTTGTGCAGCATTCGTACGGCCGCGAACTGCCGGGCGACTGATTTGGCTGCCTTGCCGCTCTTGCGAAGATGCGCGACGAACGCCTCTACATCACTGCTTCTCGCCGACAACGATGAGGTGTCGCGCGTCGCCAGCCACGCCTCGTATTCGCGCAAGTCCCGCCGATAGGCCTCGATTGTCTTTTCTGCCCGACCCTGCTCGATCTGCAGCCACGCCAGGAACCGCTCCGCCGGCTCGAGCGACATCGTCTTCATGCTCCGCGCGTCAGACGACTCGCCATCAGCAGACCGATGACCGTCTTGGCATCGTCGATGCGTCCGTCGGCGACCATGGCAATCGCCTCGTCGAGCGGGATCTCCACGACCGTCATGTGTTGCTCCTCGGGACCATGGCGGTCGTGCGGCACCTCCCGCAACGTTCGCGCAAGGTACAGCTCGACGCTCGAGTCCGAGATCCCCGGTGCCGACACATGTCTACCTAACCGCACCCACGATTCGGCCTCCAGACCGACTTCTTCGCGGAGTTCGCGCTGTGCCGTGACGAGGGTGTCTTCACCCTCCATATCGCGCATTCCGGCAGGAACCTCCAGGGTCGTTCGGTGCAGCGCCGGGCGATATTGACGAACCAACACCACGTGCCGGCGCACGTCGTCACGCAGCGCGACCACACCGACGGCACCCGGAGACAACACGAAGGTTCGCACGAATGGCGAACCGTCAGGGTCGGTGAACTCACCGCGCACCAACGACCACATTGCCCACTCATGCACGGTCTTCAGCGGTGACGAACGGAAGCCGTCGACCGGCCCAGACGAACGTTGTGTCATTCGCTCTGGCGTCAGCGCGCCTGACCCATGGCCGCGCTCTTCGGCGCTTCGCCAGCGTCGCCGCGCCGGGCGCGATTCGCGAGCGCGGCGCCGATGAGGTCGCGAAACAGAGGGTGCGGGCGATCTGGGCGGCTCTTGAATTCTGGATGGGCTTGGGTCGCGACCCAGAACGGGTGATTCTCCAGCTCGATGAACTCGACTAGACGCTTGTCGGGCGAGGTCCCGCTGCAGATGAACCCTGCCTCTTCGAAGCGCGCCCTGTAGGCAGAGTTGAACTCGTATCGGTGACGGTGCCGCTCGCTCACCACCGGTTCGCCGTACGCCTTCGACACTTTGGTTCCGGGTTGCAGCACCGCGTAGTAGGCGCCGAGCCGCATGGTGCCGCCCTTGTCGGTGATTTCGCGCTGGTCGTGCATGAGGTCGATCACCGGGTGCGGCGTCGCCGGATTGAACTCCGTCGAGTTGGCGTCAGTCAGGCCGAGCACATGGCGAGCGAATTCGACCGTCATCACCTGCATACCGAGACACAAGCCGAGGCACGGCACATTGTGCTCGCGCGCGTACTCTGCCGCACGGATTTTGCCCTCGACACCGCGCGGGCCGAAACCACCCGGAATCACGATGCCGTCCAACGTGGTCATGCGATCGTCAGCCAGAAGCCCCTCGACCTCTTCAGCTTGTATCCAGACGATCTCGACTTTGGCTCCGTGATGGAAGCCCGCGTGTCGCAACGACTCAGCGACCGACAGGTAGGCATCGTGAAGGTCGACGTACTTGCCGATCAGCCCGATGCGCACCGGAGCGGTCGACGCTTCGACACGAGCGACCAGCGCTTGCCACGGCGCGAGATCGATTTCTCGCTCGATACGCAACGTCTCGCACACGACGGTGTCGAGGCCCTCGTCGTGGAGAATGAGCGGCAACTCGTAAATGTTGCCGACGTCGGCTGCATTGATCACGTTTCGCACCGGCACGTCGCACTGGCCCGAAATCTTGCGCTTCAGCCCGTCAGAAAGGGCTTGTTCGCTGCGGCACACGATGACGTCCGGCTGGATACCGCGGCTGCGCAGTTCGGTGACGCTGTGCTGCGTCGGCTTGGTTTTCTGCTCACCGCTCGGCCCGATGAACGGAACGAGCGTCACGTGCACGTAGCAGACGTTGTCGCGACCGACTTCGTTGCGCCACTGACGGATGGACTCCAAGAACGGCAAGATCTCGATGTCGCCGACAGTGCCGCCGACTTCGGTGATAACGACGTCAACATCGTCGGTGGTGATGCGCTGAATGCGTCGCTTGATCTCGTCGGTGACGTGCGGAATCACCTGCACCGTGCGACCGAGGTAGTCGCCGCGTCGCTCAGCCGCCAAAACAGCCTGATAAATCGAGCCTGTCGTCGCATTCGAAGCGCGGCTCAAGTTCTCGTCGATGAAACGTTCGTAGTGACCCAGGTCGAGATCGGTTTCTCCGCCATCGTCGGTGACGAACACTTCGCCGTGTTCGAACGGGTTCATCGTTCCCGGGTCGACGTTGATGTACGGATCGAGTTTCTGCATCGTGACGCGCAGACCGCGCATCTTGAGGAGACGACCGAGCGAGGATGCAGTGAGTCCCTTGCCGAGCGCGCTGGCTACGCCCCCGGTAACGAACACATGCTTTGGCACTTCTGCCCTCCCGTCGCGCTCACCTGACGGGGTTCCGCCAGGTTCATCCTTGACGGGAGGTCAGCCTACCCTCATCGACGACTGCTGCGTGACTTACCGCGCACTTTCAGCATGTTCTTCGCATGTTCCACAGCGGATTCCACGGCCATACTGCCCGACAGCATGCGCGCGACCTCCGTGGCGCGCTCGTCGTCGGCCAGCGTTCGCGCCGAGGCAAACGTGATGCCCTTTCGTACTTCTTTGCTGACGGTCACGTGGTGGTGCGCTCGGGCGGCAACTTGCGGCAAATGCGTCACCACTAACACCTGGTGGCGATCGCCAAGTGCGGCGAGCGCGTCGGCCACTGCCACTGCTGCGTCACCACCGATTCCGGCGTCGACCTCGTCGAAAACGAGCGTTCCGGGGGCCTGCGTCAGCACCATTCGCAGGGCGAGCATCGAACGCGCCAGTTCGCCGCCAGACGCCACCTTGGCAAGCGGGGCGGGCTCGCTGCCCGGGTTGGCCGCCAGCAGGAACGTGACTTCGTCGCCGGCCAAATCCCGTTCGCGATCGTTGCCGACCACCACCTGAACCCGAGCCCCAGCCAGCGCCAAGGCGGCAAGGTGTTTCTCGACGGCCTTGGCCAACCTGGGTCCTGCCTCTTCCCGTTGTTTTCGAACCTTCGCCGCCTCGTGCTGCACCTCGCGCATCGCCGCGGCACGTCGAGTGTCAAGTTCCTTTGCTCGGGATTCCCAGGTTTCGAGCTCTTCGAGCCGGGCCGCAGACGTGGAGTGATACTCCATCACCGACGAAAGTGTCTCGCCGTACTTGCGCCGCAGGTCGAACAACGTCTGGCGTCGTTCGACCAGGCGCTCGAGCCGAGTCGGATCGTCCTCGACCGTCTCCAGGACCCGTCTCATCTCATCGGCGGCGTCCGCCACCAGCGCCTGCAGCTCTCGGATGCGGTCGACGTGCTGGCGCATCGCGTCGCCGCGTCCGAGCATCGCCGCCGCCGCCGTCAATCGGTCGGTGGCGCCGTCATCCTCGATCAGTGCGCCGATTGCGGCCGCCAAAGACTCGCGATGCGACGTCGCGTCTTGCAACAAGTCGATTTGTCGTTCGAGCGCGGCGTCTTCGTCGGCGTCGCTGAGTTGCGCAGAAGAGATCTCTTCCACCTGGAAACGAAGCAGATCGATTTCTCGAGCGCGCGCCCGTTCGTCGCCGCCCATCGTCGCCAACGCCGCATCGATCTCCGTTACTGCAGCCCGAGCGCCACGCAATGCCGACAAGTCGACACTCGCGAACGCGTCGAGGGCGGCGCGCTGGGCGGGCCCACCGAGCAGGCTCTGGTGCTCGTGCTGACCGTGTAGGTCGACAAGGCCGGTCCCGAGCTCCGCCAAGTTCGCGACCGTCGCGAGCCTCCCGTCGACGTACGCCCGCGAACGCCCGTCGCGCGGCACCACGCGGCACAGCAGTCGCTCGTCGCCGGAGCCGTCCACGAAGCGACCTTCGACCCGCAACTCGTCTGCTCCCGGGCGCACCATCGACGGATCCGCCCGTTGTCCGACCAACAAATTGATCGCCTCGACGATCATCGTCTTACCAGCACCGGTTTCGCCGGTCAGCACGGTGAGACCGTCCCCGAAGACGATGCTCGATTCTTCGATGACACCGAGATTTTCGATGCGTAGTTCGAGCAGCACGGTCAGGCGGTGTTCAGTCCGAGAGTCCGAACTTTGAGCGCAGAATCTGGTGGAACTTTGGCGCTGCGAAACGCACGAAATGCGCCGTGCACGTGTCGGGAGCGAAGGTGACCGTGTCGTTCGCCGAGAGACTCGCAACTCGGCGGCCGTCAATCGCCAGGTCGACCGGTCGAGTGCCGGCGATCGTCATCTGCAGGTGCTCGTCAGGGCCGAGCACGAGGGATCGGTCGAAGTTCATGTGCGGCGACACCGGGGTGACGATGAGCGCGCGATGACGCGGCGAGACCACTGGCCCGCGGGCCGACATGGAGTAGGCCGTGGACCCCGTCGGCGTGGCGACGATCACGCCGTCGGCCGAGTACCGCTCGAACAACTCGTGGTTGACGGTGACGTCGATCCACACGGTGTGGCCGGACTGTTGTTTTTCGAGCACTGCTTCATTGAGTGCACGCCACGACGTGGCGGGTTGCCCCTCTTTGGCCACGGTCACCTGCAGCAGCATGCGTTGGTCAACGATGAAGTCTTTGTCGGCTCGGCCCGTCAGTGCAGTCCCCACCGCTTCAATCGCCCGACCTATTCCGACCTCGGTGAGGTAGCCCAGCACGCCGACGTTCACACCCAACACCGGCACCGGTGCCCCGTTGAGCATGCTGACCGCGCGAAGCACGGTGCCGTCTCCCCCGAGCACGACGACCAAGTCGGCATCGGAAGCGTCGCGATCACTCGCCAGTTCACCGAGCCCGTGCGCATCGGCATCGGCTCGACACAGCCACAGATGGTGGCCACCCTTGGTGAGCGCTCCGCGAAGCTGGGCCAGAAGCGGGGCAACTTCGCTGCGAGTGTGATGCGCCACCACCAGCACGTTGGCCATGTCGTTCAGGCTATTGAGCAGTCACGTCCGGCGACGCACACGCAACCAATGCTCACGGTTGCCTGCCGGGCCCGCCACCGCCGACTCCACGTCGCCCACGACCTCCGCGCCTTCTTGTCGAACCGACGCCGATACCTCGTCGATGCACCGACGACGAACGTCTTCGTCGCGAATCACACCTCCCCCGCGGTCGACCTCGGCTTTCGTCGCTTCGAATTGTGGTTTCACCAACAACAAGAGCTCCCCGCCCGGGCGCGCTGCCGACACCAACGAACGCATGACGACTCGTAACGAAATAAACGACAAGTCGGCCACCACCAGGTCGTAGCCGCCGGTCAGGCGCCCTTCGGAGATCAACGAGCCGATCTCGCGGACGTTCACGCCGTCGCGCACCTCGACCCGAGCGTCTGAGGCAATCCTCGGATGCAGCAGCCCGTGGCCCACGTCGCAGGCGACGACGATTGCGGCACCGCGCTGCAACAGACAGTCGACGAATCCCCCGGTCGATGCACCAGCGTCAAGCACCCGCGAGCCCCGCACAGGAACTTCTGCGCTGGACTTCGCAAAGTACTCAAGCGCAGCGTCAAGCTTCAACCCACCTCGACTGACGAACCGCTCCACCGGGACGACCGCAAGCTGGTCTCGCTCGGTCACTTGCCGCGCAGGGTTGAGAACGGGTGCGCCGTTCACCGTGACACGGTCGTCAGCGATGAGCGCCCGGGCTTCGTCTTCGCTGCGAGCGAGTCCCGCAGCCACCAACGCTGCGTCGATTCGCTGGGCTCGGGCCACGTCTCAGCGACTGGCGCGCTCGTCGACCGATTTCGAGCCGGACAACACGAAGTCCGCCAAACCGGCGAGATTGTCGAACACCCCGTCGGGCGCGACCGTGCGGTCGTCGGGCGATTCGCTCACGCCCGAGAGCATCAGGGCGAATCTCGCACCGACGAGCCTCGCGAACGCTCCGTCGGTGGAATCACGATCGCCGGCCATCCACGCCACGCTGAGGTCGTCCACACCGAGTCGCTTGCGAACGAGCTGGCCCATCGGCGCGAACGGCTTGCCGGCGATGATTGGGCGAACGCCGCCCGCTTTGGCGATCGCGGCGAGGATGGACCCGCCACCAGGGATCAAGCCGGCAGGAGTCGGATACGTGGGGTCGTCGTTCGTGCCGATCAAGCGAGCCCCGGCGAGGATCGGTGTCACGGCACGCGTCAACCCGCGGTAGTCGAAGGTGTTGTGGTACCCGACCAACACGGTGTCGATTGCAGAGGCGCGTTGGGCGAACGCTCGATCATCGATGTCGTCGTCGCTACGAACGACCACGGTCGCGCCGGCAGCTTCCACCGCCTCCACGATTCCCGGACCGCCAGCCACGAGCACCCGCTCGCCGGGCGACAACAAGAGCGCAGCAGCCTCAGCCGAGGTGCACACGTCGCCGGTCGCCGAAATTCCGATCTTCGTGAGGGCCGCTTCTTGCTTGGCCAAGGTCGCCGACGAATTGTTCGTCACGAACAACACGCGGTGCCCGGCGGCGCGCAGGCGCGCGATCGCATCGACCGAGCCGGCGATCGGTTGGTGCAGCAACCACACAACGCCGTCGAGGTCGCACAGAATCGGCGCTTTCACGTTGAGAATCACGCTACTTGGCGACGCATCTGCCAACCTTGACGGGTGCCGCTTTTTCTGCCGTTTCGTGCTCTGCGCTATTCGAGCTCGCACAGTCTTGGTGACGTCACGGCCCCGCCCTATGACGTGCTGAGTGCCGCCGACCGCGCAGCGCTCGCGGCACAGAGCGAGCACAACGTGGTGCATGTCGACTTACCCGAAGGCCCCGAGCCGTACCGTCACGCCGCGCAACTGCTGGCCGACTGGCAGCAGCGCGGTGTGCTCGTGCTCGACGAGCGACCGTCGTTCACCCTCTATCGAATGCGCTTCACGGACTCCCGCGGCGACAAGCGCAACACGGTGGGTGTCATCGGTGCCCTGGAGGTGGTCGACGAAGGCGCCGAGGGAGTCCTGCCGCACGAACAAACCACGCCGAAAGCCAAGACGGACCGGCTCGACCTCACTCGGGCGACAGCGACCAACCTCTCCCCCGTGTGGGGCCTGTCGATGCGCGAGCAGCTGACCGATGCACTGATCGCCGGCGGAGAACCGCTGGGCTCGTTCACCGACGGCGACGGCGTTCACCACCAGGTGGAACGCGTGGCCGACCCGGCGCGAGTGCGCAGCATCGCCTCGCTCGTCGGCTCGGCACCGGTGCTCATCGCCGACGGTCACCACCGGTACGCGATCGCCCGCACCTACCGAGACGAGATGCGCGGAACCGCGCTCGAAGTCGCGGCCCGAACCACGCTCGCGTACGTCGGCGAACTCGTCGAGCAACAGCTCAGCATCGCCGCCATCCATCGTCTTTATCGCGGGATCAGCGTCGACAAGCTGAGGCAGCTGCTCAACGAGTCCTTCGTCATAGAACCGCTTCCGACCCCCGCGACGGCGCGAGTCATCGCTGAAATGTCGGTGCGGGGCTCGATGTGCCTCGTCGACGAATCGATGAACGGCTGGTGGCTGACGCCGAAGCCTGGAGTGTTCGACCATCTTCGTGATCTTGACAGCCTCCGTCTCGAGCACGCCCTGCGAACCACCAGTTACGACGTCGCCTACCAGCACGGCTTCGACGAGGTTGCGGGCGCGATGCGCTCTGGCCATGCCGAAGCGGCGATCTTTATCCGCCCCACCAGCATCGCCGAGATACGTCGCACCGCCGATCGACGAGAGTTGATGCCCCCGAAGTCGACGTTCTTCACGCCGAAACTGCGCACCGGCCTGGTGATTCGTCCGCTCGGCGCCTGATGTGCGTCATCCGCTCGTTGGTCGCGGCAACTCGGTCTCGCGGGTCTCGCACGCGCGCTGGTCGAGCAACCCGTAGAGCGCGTCGAGTTGCTTGGTCTTCGGACCAGCAACGATGCGCTCCACGACCAGCTCCGTGATGCTTTGCGTACGGGCACCGACCCGAAAGAAGCGCCTTCGCACGTGCCCGAGTGCGGTGACCTCGTCGCCCACCTTGATGATCGGTAGGTCGAGATTAAGGGCGACCACCGGCACCACGGTTCGCTTGCCGTTCACCAGACACGCGAGATCGAACGTGGTGGCTCGCTGGTGGCGATCGACGACGCGTACCGTCGGTAACGCAACCAGACGACCACGCACTACTGCGACGTTGGTTGATTCTTTGACGACTGTCGCCTTGCGGGCGAGACGAGCTGTTGCGCGTGGCATGGTGACCCCCTGAACATGCCGCGAGATGCGGCTATCTGGGTGTGTGCGGAAGATCTCCGTGAAGGTCGAAAAAGTTGCGTACCGCCGCAACGCCGGGCCGGTTACTCGCCGAGACCGGCGAGGCGAACTTCTACGTCGAAATACTTCGAATCGTGTTGTGCAACTTTGGCAAAGTACTTCTTCGCCGTGACGGCATCACCGGCGCGGTCGTACAGGTCGCCGAGCACGTACCACTCGAGAAGGTGATGTGCCTGCACTTGGCGAGGCTCGCCCCCGTGGGTCATGATTCGGATGGCGGATTGCACGTCCCCTCTGTCAGCGTGCGACATCGCCGCCGACACTCGGCCTTCGGCCATCACCGCAGGATGCGGCGAGTGCTCTTTCATCTCGGACCATAACTGTTCGACGATCTCGTAGCGCTTGAGCGCCCGGTAGCAGTCGATCAGCACGGGCATGTTGGTCATGTCGGCTCGGTCGCTCGAGCGCGCGAACTCCAGGTGTTCCGCTGCGGCCTTCCAGTGCTGCGAGCGGTACTCCAACCGTCCAGCCAACACACGAACGTCGTTGATCAGCCACAGGTCCTCGAGTACCGGCTTCAGCACGGCAAGTGCCTCGCGATACCGCTCGGCGTCGTACGCCACAAGAGCTCGCGACAACTGGCGACTCACGTAGTCGAAGCGACGATCACCGACCGCCTTGCGAACCTCGCGCGCCAACGGCTCTTCGAGCGCTGGGGGCGTGGGAAACGGTGAGCCTCCCCGATCGCGAGAAGGACGACGTTTTGCTGGTTTTGGTTGCGCAGCGTCGAATCGCTTTCCTCGAACCGAACCTTCGTCCACCACATGCTCGGTACGGTCCTGGCGGTCAGCAAACGGTTTGTCTTTGCCGTATTTGCGCGGACCCTTGCGGGCGAACACTTCGGCCCGACGTTGTTGCGCAGCGTTCTTCGGCGTGTCATCGAACTCCCGCCGATCGTCGCGGCGGGGACCACGACGGTCTCCACCGCGATCGTCGCGTCGCGGACCCCTGCGATCATCACGACCCTCACCACGCGGCTTCCACTCACGACGCGGAGCACCATCATCACGACGCGGACCGCGAAGAACACGACCCTCACCACGCGGCAACACCAAACGACGCGGAGCACGGACAAGCCGACGCCGCCCAGCACGACGC